>JAITAS010000028.1 GCA_031284015.1 Puniceicoccales bacterium
CCTCTATGATAAAAATATTTACAAAAAACGACACGTTATCGAAAACACCTTCCTGCGAGTGAAAGAATGGCGCTCCCTTTCTACTCGATACTTTAAAAATATCAGTTCCTTTGTCTCAGCCTTTCACATCCGCTCTATCTCCCTTTTTCCTCAGTAACTTTTCCACCTGCTTATCGTCCTGGTACCTACATCAAACACCTTACTGGTCTCTTTTACTCCGTTGATTTCGGCATATTCTATCACCTTGACCCTCAAATCTTTCCAGTAATACATTTCTTCTTTGCTTTCCAACTCTTCTTTCAGTCCTTGTCATGAAGATTAACTATAGTGCAGCATAAACAACGAGCAAGTGTAAAGGTTCCTCCCAAATATAGCCAAGGTCCTGTAAAAGCTGCCCAAGTGCAAAACAGAAATCCTGATGGTTGACGCAGCCCATTTGAAAGTACACAGGATAGTGGCGAGCCTAAAAAGGGGTGAGCTTTTTCTCGGCACACTGGACGAAAGAAAAAGGGACTCGGCAGCAAGTTACATGCCGTTTGCGATGGCCCTTGGCGACCGGTGGAGTTGCTGCTGACGGCTGGGAATGCCCATGAACATCGTTGGCTCTAGGAAATTATCCAAAGGTCTACCGGAGGCGAATTATCCGCTGGCAGACAAGGGATACGACGCCGACTGATTTCGGGAATGGCTGAGACGGCGGGGCATAGAGCCATGCATCCCCACTCCACAGATATCCGTAAAATTGAAAATATGCTCGGTAGATTGAAGGATTGGCGCCGCATCGCCACCTACTGCGACTGCCGTGCTCATACCTTCTTCTCTTCCGCCTGCGCGTCGCTTGCTTTTTCTCCCTTATTTGAATTTATAAGTCCTGAGCCTAGGTATTCAATGGTTGTTCTAGGCGAATACCGATTTTGGTAAACAGGTTTTTATCAACCTCATCTTTTATGTTACTAACGGTAAGTAGTTTTTCACTGGAAAACAAAGCATTGGCTCCAGCAAACATACACAAGGCTTGTATTCCATCCGGGAAGGTATTACGCCCCGCAGCAATTTTGACGTACGAACGAGGCATTAAAATTCTGGCCAAAGCAATCAACCGAACAAAATCAAAGTCATCGATTGGGTGACTATCATCGACATTTGTTCCTGAAATTTTTACCAATTTGTTTATGGGAACACATTGAGGCGGAACTTTCAAATTTGCCAATAAAACGAGCATTTTTATTCTATCGTCGTTGGTTTCCCCCATGCCAACAATTCCGCCCGAACATATATTAATTCCGGTGTTTTGGACAACGGTTATGGTTTTAATCCGGTCGTCGATAGTGTGTGTTGAAATTATTTTGCCATAGAAGTCAGGAGATGTGTCAATGTTGTGATTATAATAGTCCAGCCCGGACTGTTTTAACTCTATGGCCTGCCTTTCATTAATCATGCCAAGGGTGACACAGGTTTCCATACCCAGCGATTTCACCTCTTTTATCATTTTACAGACTTCACCAAATTCTGCCTCGGATGATGGGCATCTTCCGGAAGTACTCATACAAAACCTGCTGGCTCCTTTCCTTTTTGCTTCCTTTGCTGCTGTTACCACAGTTTCTAAACTCAACATCGGTTGTTTGGGAAATTTCGCTCCATTCCTAATGGATTGGGCACAGTAGGCACAGTCTTCCGAACAACCTCCCGTTTTCACACTTAGGATACCGCTTATTTGTACCGTTTGTTCGTCGAAATTTTGAATGTGTACATCGTGGGCTATCCGGATAAGCTGAAAAAACGGATAGTCGAATATCTCTTTTGCTTTTTCAAAAGTGCTTTCCTTTTTCATGATATATTCTATAAAAATTTATTAACCACCCCATATGCCCTGTCCAAGTCTTCTTCCACTATGCAGTAGGGCGGTAAAAAATATATTGTATTACCCAACGGTCGCAAAAATATTCCCTCTCTGAAAGCAGATTCTATCAGGTGATTTCGCTGTTCCGATGAATTAATGTCAAAGGCTGACACCGTTCCAATGGTCCTTCTCCTTCGAACATTTTTTAAAATAGCCTTCCGGTGAAACTCTTCTATCATCTTAATATTTTCGAAGGTCTTACGCCGCAAAAGTATTTCCAGTGATTTGTTGGCGGCGGCACAGGAAATCGGATTGGCCGTATAGGAGTGGCCATGTGTGAAAGTTTTGCCCGGATCATCCGATAAAAATGCATCATAAACTTTTTCCGTGGTTACAGTCATTCCAAGAGGCAGAAATCCACCAGTAATGCCCTTCGATAAACAGATAAAATCTGGCATGGCATTTCCATAATCCATAGCAAACATTTTCCCCGTACGATAAAATCCTGTCATGACCTCATCGAAGATTACAAGAATTCCATATCGACGAACGATGTGTACTAACTTTTCAAGAAACTCAGGACGATACAATTTCATTCCTGCAGCCCCCTGCAGAAGAGGCTCAACGATAATAGCACAGACCCTATTCCCGATTGCCAATAATTTTTGTTCCCACTCTTCTATAATTCTAGTTTCCTGTTCTTCTATGTCTTCAACTCCTTCGTAATTTTCCGGTACATTTATCGGATAGGCATTAAAAAATAGCTCGGAAAATGTCGAATGGTATTTGGAAGATTTGCCTGCGACACTCATAGCCCCAAAAGTATCTCCGTGGTATCCTCCTTCCAGACAAAGAAACAGATTTCGCTTTTCCATCCCATTTCTAAAGTATTGATAGGCCATTTTGAGGGCAACTTCTACGGACGTAGACCCATTGTCGGAAAAGAAAAACTTCGACAGGTTTGGAGGAAGCAATTTTTTTAAATTTTCCACTAATGTTTCCGCTGGGTCATGGGAAAATTTGGTACATATAACATGTTCGAGCGTTTTAGCTTGGGCATATATGGTTTCCGCAATTTCTTTGTTTCCGTGACCATGGATATTGACCCACCAACTGGATATCATATCGACATATTTTTCTCCGGTTTCAGAAAACAAATAAACCCCCTCTCCTCGAACTATTTTGATTGGAGGAGCTGCTGTTTTTTCCTGCGTAAACGGTCGCCACATTACCTAAATATCTCACTGATTTCAGACGGAATACGAATGGACCGTAACATACTTCTCAAGTCATTGTCGTACGGAATATTGGCAAGTATTTTTGTTTTAGAAAACAACTCGATCGTTCGTTTGATATTTTCTTCCATATGTCCGTTGATAATTATGCCTAGAATGTCAATCTTCCTGATTTGTAAAGTTTCTACGGTCATTAGTAAGTGATTAATCACCCCTAACTTTGATTTGGCTACCACAATAACTTTAGCATTGCAAACCTTGATCAAGTCTACCATATAAAATCCGAGTTTGATTGGTACCAAAACGCCACCGGCACCTTCGATTACCGTATTACCTACCTGTCTTTTTAGCAATTCTTCATCGATGGAAATGTTATCGATCGCTGCAGCATCATAGGGAGATAGTGGAGCACTTAACCTATATACTTCCCCAATAATTTTTGTGCGAGGGGAAAGACTTTTTACGCTTTCACTATCCCACGTGTTCCCGGTTTGGATCGGTTTCCAATAGGTAGCATCAATATGCTGGCATATCCAAGCTGCTATGGTTGTTTTCCCGACATCAGTATCTGTCCCTGTCACAAAGATATTCACTTCACCTGTTATTTAGGGTTAGAGATATGACAAACAACCCCAGACACAATGAAAAAAATGGGGTGTATTATGAAAAGTGGGGTACATTACCTTGACATGGGTAATAAAAAATATATGCTCCATATTGTGTATTGGGATAAAAGGAACAAAGCGTTTACTCTTGTAGAGCTGTTGACCGTGGTTTCGATAATTGTAATATTGACTGCCATATTGATGCCACTGGTGGGAAATGCAATAAATGATGCAAAAAAATTAAAGGCACTGAAAAATCTGCAGCAAATTGCAACGGCTTACGTGAGTTTTTCTCTAAAAGACCGTTTTAGGGAATTGAACAGTTGTAAAAATGCGGCAGAATGGGCGGGGGTACTTTCAAAGCATGAAGAATTGAATACTGCTTCGATTTTCATTTTCAATGATGATTATTTGGTTGAATCACATCGTCGGGCAATACCAAAAACCACTGGGGTTCGAAAAAATGGTCAATGGTGCATCAATCCAAATTTCGAGAATTTTCCTTTGAGCGTCGTTGTGATCTCTGGCATTGCCAGTCGAGCTCCCGCTGTTACTACTCCGATCGCATATAGTAGAGGCCTTGATCATAGGAGTGGACAATGGCGTGCCGCCAAAGGTAACGATGGAGGAATTTATGGAGAGAGTGGGGGTATTATCGTTTTTCTGGATGGTCACGCTGAGTTTTATTCCAATTTGACAGATGAAGCAAATATGCTAGTGAACTACTACACGGGTGAAAAAACATCGAAAATTTCGGAAGCGGTCAATGCGGGTGCTCGCGCTTTATCGTGGACCGGCATAGAGTGGGAAGCTGGAAATCAATAGCTTTAAAGCACATATACTTTTACAAATTCAAAAATCTCCCTAAAAGCTTGATTTTCCACATATAAAATGTAGAAAATTTACCATGGCCAATCCAACCGATATTAGAAAAGGCAAAGTAATAGATTATAATGGCGTCCCACATTCTGTCTTGGAAGTTCAACACAGAACACAAGGGAGACAAGCAGGGTTTGTTCAGGTGGTCATGCGAAATCTAAGTACAGGAGCTTCCACGGCCGTTAAATTTTTATCTTCCGATAATGTGACATTTTTGACAACGAGCACCATAACACTGGAATATTCTTATGTCGACGACATGGGGCATCATTTTTTAGATCCAGAAACCTATGAGGATATTTGCTTGCCGAATGAATTAGTTGAAAGCAAAAAAAAGTTCTTAGCCATTGGGAAAATATATGACGTTGCTTGTGTGAACGATAAACCCGTGGAAATTGTACTTCCAGCCTCGATTATAATGAAGGTTGTTGATGCTCCCGATGGCGTTCGCGGTGACACCGCTTCAAGCGTACAAAAACCTGCTACGACAGAAACAGGGTTGGTCGTACAAGTGCCATTATTTATCAAACCTGGCGAAAATATCCGCATTAGTTCCGACGACGGTTCATACATTGGTAGGGCATAAAGCAAGTTTTTCAGCTTTCTTTGTCGGTTTTTTTACATTATAATGGCAGTCTAAATGCCATTCGTGGTGGCTATATTTTAATGCAAAGAGTGAGAATGGGTTTGAAATAAAGTAATTCGCTACTGGAAAATACAGCTGGCCAATTGGTCAAAATTGTTGAAAATGATGGTCGGTTTCGTTTTTACACATTCCGCAACATCTTCGCGTAACCGTGTGGAATTGGCGTTTCCCGTAAAAAATGCCGTTTTGAAGCCAACTTTACGAGCTGGCACTATGTCAGCTAGCATATCGTTTCCAACGTATATGACTTCCTGGGGATCTATACCTAGGGTCTGCAACCTTTCTTGGCATAGATTAAACAATACTGGAGATGGTTTCCTGTGCTTATATTCGTATGACCATATGCAAATGGATCGTTTAAACCCAAGGGTTTCTAGGCTATTTTGATACAATATTTCCATTATTGTTGGTGTGTAAAATTGAGCAGTTGCAATTATTCCAGCGTATGTATTGTTGTCCTGTAAATTTCTTATGAATTCAAGGGATCTTTTCACCGGCCATACCGGATTAATTTTGCACTCATAACACATTATCACTCGACGAATTGAACGTTCTGTCAAATCTCCATCGATGATGCCTTTAACAAATAATTCGTTTAAAAAATCTTGCCAAACATCACAAATATTGATTTCAGGATACGCTATCCCTTCGGCTCGTCGAATATCGTAATGTGCTTTCACGTGTTCTACGTATAAATTGTTCAAATTTGCATCATGTTCAAACACATCAAAGTCGGCCTCTTCCAAGGCTTCTATTATGGTCGTATCGGATTGAGGCTCTGATTCTAACAGTAAGCTATGAGTAGACTTGGTTGTAAATAGTGTACCATAAACATCAAAAATTACAGCTCGAATGCCGAAGAGCTTTTTCAATTTTGGCTTTATTGGTGAAACAGTCATTTCAATTGGTTGAAGCAAAGATAATACTGTTTTGTTTAATGGCATACGATTATTAATTTATGTAAATTCTTTATAAATCCTCCCTGTGCAGCCTATATGGTAAATTTTATAGAATTTGCGAACAAAAATTGAACTATCTTTTGCCAACAAAAGTCCCCGGCAATGTACCGAGGACAGGTCTGTATAAATACTTAGAGCCTAACACTATTCGGTTGTTACCGCCTTAGTTGTTACTGCCGCAATTTTTTTGCTGAGTGATCGAACTGCAAATATCCATCCTAGGCAAATTATAGCTAACATTCCAAATAGATATGGCGCTAAACTTATCAATTCAACTTTTTTACCACCGCTAAATACATTCAATCCAAAGATCATTAACAATCCGGATTGCAGCCATGCTCCACTTGCTTTGCCTAATCGTCCACCAATAACTTCAACCACCACTTTACCCTTTACCTTCATCTCGTCATCGAGTGGAATATAAGCCATCTCCTTTGTTAAATCAAATAGGGCATACTTGGTGGACTTTGCTAAAATCAATATTACGACCCCGATGAAAACAGCCGCTGCTACGGGATTTGTGCCGATCTGAGCCAACATGTTTACAAAATGGCCTCTCCATATTATGAAGGAAAAAAATACACTCCCAGCGACCAAAGTCAATGCCGGTGTAATAACGGCCGCTGTGAGCCAGCTAAATCTGCGTAAAATATTTCCACCGATGATCATTACAACCATTGAAGCTATGCCCGTATAGAATGAATAGCGTCCCATAAACGCATTAAATTCATTGGCATTTGAGTGCAACAATTTTACTTGTCCTTTCCACAGCCCCTCAATTACATTGACACTAATTCCATAGCAAACTACCAACGCGGCAATCAAACCTAGATATGGAGAGGTTACCATGATTTTCATACTCTGCCAAAATCCTATTTTAGCTTTTTTCTTTTTTGCCCCTGGGAGTTCCGGCTTATCATAGAACCGCTTATCGGTAAGTACATATTTATAAATCCAACGGTAGATTCCCATAATGATAATACCAGATGCTACGACTATTCCCATTAGCCATCGCAGGGAAATTTCCCAAGGATCAGTCCCTTGAGGTGCGCCGCGAGAAATGTTGGAAAAACAATCAGCAACTTCTCCTGCCAATAGCAGTGAAAATTGGGCAAGCAACCCAAAGAATGCATAAAATCGCTTAGCTTCCGAAGTTTTACATATTTGGTTGGCAAATTGCCAAAACAATAGAGACAGCGTTGCGCTTCCCCATAATTCTGCCATTACAAAAAATAGAGCGAAGGACCAATTTCCTAATATTGCCAATGGCCAGCGCAGGGACTGGTCACATTGATTCTGCAAACGCGCAATGGTGGATACTGCCGGATGAAAGATATTCAAATTTGGATAGATTACGAATCCGAAAATTCCAAAAAACGCTATAAAAAATCCAATGGTCACATAAAACAACTTTTCGTTGCTAATAACATCACTACCTTTGGCATAAAGCAGTGTAAATAACACTGCACTTGGCATGACAAGAAATGCCTTCAAAAAAGGGAGAACCTCCGCTCCCGAATTGGGTGCCGTAACTACCATGGAATCTTTCATGTTCCTTAGACATGTATAGTTGAACAGGATAAAAAAGAACATCAATCCCATCGATAACGCCTTTTTTACTTCGAAACCATAAATGGGGAACAAAAACCTCCTTATTCTACCAAATTCTGGCATTACATCAGCATCACTCATAATTTATGACCTTTTTAAACTTTCCCAAAGGTTCCTTTATTCGCATTTTTTTAAAATAATCAATACTAATTTTGACAAAACGTTTGTTTTTCTTACAGTTACCCTGGCAATTTGCAACTAAAGTTAATGACCAAATGGTCACTTTCGAAAATATTTTGTTGTACTCTACCTACTCTAAGCTTGGCGCCGTGGCAAAGCGCGGATGTCTGACCAATGAAAGAAAACCTAGGGATGAAATTAGCACGAAGGTAGCAGCAAAGTAGCTCATTTGGGATAGTGGCAGGTACTGGCGAAGGGCATATCCTATGAATGGGGATAATAGACCTCTTAGCCCAGTGACAGCAACGTTGAGCCCCATGTATAGGCTAAATTTTTCCTTTGGTACAATTTTAGTGATCCACAGGCACCAAATTATTTCACCACCACCGCGGGCAATGCCAGCACAGGCAGACGCAAGAGCGATGAAAAATTTTGTTTTCGTGTTAAAAAAGATCAAAACGCTAGACACTAAAAACAGGTTAACCATTAATTTTATGACGATAAAGTTAAACCTGTGGAAAATTTGACCGCAAGCCAGAGTGCTCAAAATTCTAAACCCCATGGGAATGGTTATGGACACGAGAATTGTAAATGAGTTCGAGGCACCCATACCGCATGTGCTGTCAATTAAATATTCCGTTCGTAGGGGTCCCATCATTTGTATGCCAATTCCTGCCAGCGACCACCAAAGAAGTGCCGCTCCAAATTGTTTATCCGTGAAAATTACTTTAACACTTGAAAACACAGATTTTCCCTTTTCTGCGGGAAGGACGCGAGAAGGAATTCTGGAAAAGGATGCCACAGTACCTAGGGATGCCAATGCTATGCAGAGGAGCACTATCCTATAATTTTGCAAATTTAAATCCATCAATTTTCCTCCAATCTGTCCAAATAGTATGGTGGACAGTAGTAGCAAGTTGAGTGTAATGGCTAATCGACTACCTCGCTCTTGGGGTGAATAATTTTGGCCATAAACATCTTCCATGAGAGGGATAGGTTGTTTGGAAAAAATTATAGCAAACGATATTAGGAGCGAAAATGATAGGACCGACGTTGCCCAAATCGAAGCAAAAACCAGAAGCGCAACTATGAACCAATAGATTTTACTAAGATCCATGGTCCCATATCGCTTTTGTTGTGTCGCCCAAGATTGGGTTAGGATAGTGAAGAAATTCCCCATAAAGCTTGAAGCAAATATGAGCGATTTGATCCAATTTGGAGCCCTGAATATTCTAAGAACAATGACCAAAGCAAGGCTTTCCGTTAGAGAATCCACAAATCCAGAACAGAAACATCGCCAATTGTCAAAAAAAAATGTCCTCCCGGCGATTTCGGTATTTGAAAAGGTCTTAAACATACCATTCAGAAGATGACGAAAAATTTTGGATTACAAGCTTAGAAATTTTCTACAATTCGCCACTCCTTAGGCACAATATTAACCTTTCAAAAGGCGCAAGTTTGTAAATTAATTGACATTCTTGCAAAAGTGTATAACCTGTCCATTTCGAGGAATGGGAGGATATTGTTATGGTAAACATAAGTGAGAACATTCAAGCCACATCGTTTAGTGGTACACAAGGAACAACGCCCCAATCTCACATCACTGCTGCAGATCCAAATGGAGCAATCGCTAGAGCCCTAAAGAAAGATTTTGGGCTCAAACTAAGTAACACAAACTTGGGCGATCGTTCTGTTGCACCTGCAAGTCCACGGAAAGGAGAATCCACATCTGCCGAGCTTTTGGGGCAGATTGGAGAGCTCAAGGAAAAGAAATATGAAGTTGGTGCCTTTACAAAGTTTTTTATTGCGTTAAAAACCCTCTTTCGTGGTCGTGGAAGCTATAAAAGAGAAGTTGCAGAACAAGCTTTCAGGAACATTGGGCATGACAAACAGACTTTTTGCGTGCTGCCTTCACGTATATTATGCCTACAGGGAATATAGAGGATACCACTGACCCGAATGCCCAGAGATACAATGTAGAAAAATTCCTACGTTTCTGCATATACGGTGGAGTTCAGAAAGAGGAGATTGAGGGTGTGATTAAAAGTATGGGTGATTTCAAAAACAAATCCAATATTATGTACGTCATGTCATACATTAACTGGTTTCCGGTTGCTAATGATGCTGAGGGGGGAATAAAGTTCGAATAAAGTTCCAGTGATGATCCTGCATAGCCCATTCAGCTCCAATTAATTCAGATGAGACGGTTATTGTGTCTCAATATGGCTCAAACGACTTTGAGAGCTTTATGGGCGGAGTTTTTGTTGCTTTCTTTGCATTCTTCCTAACGATTAATTTCCTTCCTGAGGACGCAACATTGGGAAAAGTATCGTATCCCTAATACTAGCCGCTCCCGTTAGTAGGATGACCAATCTATCTATTCCAATGCCCATACCTCCTGCTGGAGGCATCCCATATTCCAAGGATAATAAAAATTCGTAATCTAGGTTATGTCTTTCTTCGCCGATTTGTTCTTCGAACATTTTCTGTTGGATAAATGGATCATTCTGTTCGGAATATGCCGGTGCGATTTCCTGACCATTGATGCACAATTCAAAAACATCCAAATAGCGGTTATCTGCTTTATTTATCTTTGCTAGCGGGCACAATTCTTTCGGCAAATGGGTGACAAACGTGGGTTGAAGTAGTTTAGGCTCAACTATTTTGCTGTAAACATCATTTGTTATTTCAAAATCTTCGCTGCCTGGATTGACTTCGATTGCAAAATCTTTGCAGCGTTTTAACTTCTGGTCCTTAGGCAATGAAAACCAATCGGCATCTCCCGTCGCTTCAACAATCAAATCACAGTAGCGCCTTTCAACCCACTCTCCTCCAAGTTCGATAATTGTTCCATCGTGGGTTGTTATGGTCGTTGATCCGATAACAGTACGGCAAAGGTGTTGTAACATTTCACGCACCAACGTCATCATGCCCCTATAATCGGAAAACGCCTGATATAATTCAATGCTCGTAAATTCCGGATTGTGTTTGCGAGATAATCCCTCATTCCTGAAGATCCGTCCGATTTCAAAAACCTTGTCAAAGCCGGCAATCAGCATCCTTTTGAGAAAAAGCTCCGTAGCTATTCTTAGGTAGCATTTTTGATTGAGGGCATTCATAAAGGTTTCAAATGGTCGTGCAGCTGCACCACCGACGATATTTTGTAAAATCGGAGTTTCGACCTCTTCGAATCCTTTGTTCCATAAAAATTTCCGAATTTCTTTTACAATTTGACATCGCTTCTTCGCCCTCTCGCGAGACTCTTGATTAACAATCAAGTCCAAATATCTTTGTCGGTAAATTTGATCGCTGTCTATCAAGCCATGCCACTTTTCCGGAAGTGGCCGTAACGACTTTGCAACCATCAAAATATTTTTAACACGAATCGTAATTTCTCCAGTTTTTGTCCTAAACAGTTCTCCAGTTGCCCCTATGATATCACCAATATCAAACTTTGTAAAGTTTTTATATTGTTTATCGCCAATGTCATTGGTTGATACGTATAGTTGAATCTGACCATCGCTGTCCAAAATTTTTATAAAACTCGCCTTGCCCATCAGGCGGAATGTTACAATCCGTCCAGCGACATTAACAGTACGTTGTTTTTCAGAATTTTCTTCGTAGAGCCCTTTGGCCTCTTCAGATGTATGCTCCCTGTGAAAATTTTGCTCAAATGGATCAAATCCATCCTTACGCATATCGTCTAATTTTGCCCTACGAACCGCAAAGATATCATTTCCGTCGATCTTTTTTCCTTCGAGTTCAGTCATGTTCATATCCAGTATTTTAACCCAAAGGTTTGGAAAACCATTTCCGGGAAATTTTAACCTGCTATTGTTCCTCCTCTTCTCGACTCAGGGATTTGTCGATGCCCGAAAACATGTCAGATAAACTAACCAACTCTGCCGTATTTTTAATTTTATCGAAGGCTCTCATTTCTTCACTAAATGCTGTTTCATCATAGTTTGCTGCTTTTATGGACAAGCCAATTCGACGATCATTGGAATCGATTTTTATCACACGGGCGGATATTTCTTGTCCAACGGCCAGCACTGATTTGACCTTATCCACATGAGTTTCTGAAATCTGGCTAATGTGGACTAAACCTTCAAGATCATCTTCCAGTTTGACAAATGCACCGTATGGAACAATTCTTGTCACCGTTCCACACACCGTCGATCCAATTTTATATTTCCTTTGTATTTCCGGCCATGGATCTTCCGTTAACTGCTTGATCCCTAGGGCAATTCTCTGTTGTTCCTGGTCTATGCTTAGAACAACCGTGTCAACCTCATCTCCTTTTTTAACGAATTCGTTCGGGTTACTGATGTTTCGTGTCCAACTCATATCACTAACATGGATCATTCCATCAATGCCTTCTTCCAGTTCTACGAAAGCGCCGTATGCCATCATATTGCGTATTTTCCCGCGAACGTGCGCACCAACAGGATAGTTTCTGCAAACCATTTCCCATGGGTTTTCTTCAGTTTGTTTTAGGCTTAGGGCAATTCTTTGTTCATCTTTTGAAACCTCTATGACAATGGCATCCACTTCTTGGCCAATTTTGACAATTTCACTCGGCTTGTTGACACGTTTTGTCCATGACATTTCCGTTATATGAATCAACCCCTCGACACCATTTTCAATCTCAACGAAAACCCCATAGGGAACCATGTTAACTACTTTTCCATGAACCTTTGACCCTATCGGATAGTGCTGCTCAATATTATCCCATGGATTTGGTACGGTTTGTTTTAACCCCAGTGAAAACCGTTCCTTTTCCTGGTCAATTCCAATGATCATGACTTTAACTTCTTGTCCAGGCTTTACAACATCACTTGGATGGGAAATGCGTCCCCAACTCATATCAGTTATGTGCAAAAGACCATCCAGTCCATCAATATCAACAAATGCTCCGTAATCCGTTGTATTTTTGACGATGCCATTGCGAATATCACCGATTTTAATTTCGCTGAGCAGCAGTCGACGTTTTTCCTGGCGTTCTTCTTCGATCAATTCACGGCGCGAAATGATGATATTTTTTCGTTCTTGGTTGATTTTTAAAATTTTAAACTCATAGGTATTCCCAATGTATTGGTCAAGGTTGATGGGTGATTGCGTATCAACCTGGGACGCAGGGAGAAAAGCATCAACCCCAATGTTTACCAACAGTCCGCCTTTGACCCTACCTTTGACGCGACCGGGAAGAACTGAACCCTCTTCGCAATTTTCAATGATCAATGCCCAATTCTTTTTCTGCAGAGCTTTATCATGGGAAATCAACGGATTTCCATATTTATCTTCCAATCGCTCGATATATACGTCGATCTCGTTGCCTATTTCCAGGGATTCGATGTCATTAAACTCAAGGGCAGGAACAACTCCTTCCGCTTTTCCTCCTATGTCAACAGCGACCTCATTGCCACGAATTGCCGTAACAAAGCCTTTTACAACCGAGCCTTCCTTCAACTTTTCCATAGGGTACGCCGCCAGAAGCTCTTCCATAACTGTAGATTCCATAATTTTCCCAAATATTGGGGGTTAAGGTTAATAAACATGATGCCAACCCATTTGGCACCATTATAAACCATTATAAAGAACAACTGGAACAAACCCTGGGAAATTACATCCACAATTCAAGCACAATGATTAAAAACTTTCAACAAAGACCACCCCATGTCCAATACCACTCCTGCAAATTGTGCATGCTTACACCGCGCCCATAGTTAATCTTCTTGACAAGGGCCGAAAGAAGATTAACGATAGTTCTTCGGTGGCAACGATGCCATTGATATTCCCAGCCATCAGGCAGTAACCTTACTATTTGCCAAATATGCCGAGAAAAAGCTCCTTTTTAGGCTCGCCGCCGTCCTGTACATTTTTAAATGGATTGCGTCGATTACCGGGATTTCCGTCTTACACCTTGGCAGCTTTTTTCAATTACGAATTCACATTTTTTAGGACAGTATGTCACTTCGCAGCCAACCCATGGAAAACTTCTTTTTTTTGTGATTTTGTAAGTAAAAAATCTTAGTTTCCTCTTCTGTCGCTACGACTATTTCTTCTATCTCTATCACCGTATGACCCACGTCTATCACATTCAGTTCGGAAATCTTTTCCGAAATGTTTCTCCCGATCGCCACCGAAAGGTCGACCATTTCTGCTATGACCTGAGGAACGTTGAAATCTATCACCGTGGGAGGTTTTGGGCATTGTTGCTTCATAGGGTACACCTTTAGCTTCACAAATTACAGCTCGACGACTCAATCTCACACGTCCTTTGTCGTCAACACCAACACACTTAACGATAATCTCATCTCCAATTTTACAAATGTCTGCTGGATTTTCTACCCGAAAATCTGCCATTTCGGAAACATGAACAAGACCTTCTTTCCCTGGTAAACATTCAACAAAAACACCAAATTCTTTGATTGACATTACTTTGCCTCTGTAAACTTGCCCTTCTTCTATTTCAGAACAGACCAAGCTAATCTCTTTTACAGCACGTTCCAATGCATCTTTGTTAGGGGCAAACACAAGAATTTTACCACTATTGTCTTCATTGATGTCAATTTGAGCTCCGGTTATCTCCGTTATTCGTTTAATATTTTTTCCTCCTGGACCGATCAAGGCACCGATTTTGTCCGAATCGATTTTCATGCTATGAATTTTTGGAGCATTTGGTTTTAAAAATTCCCGTGGAGCAGGTATTACGGATTCCATAATATCTAGGATTTGCATCCTTGCGTGCTTGCTTTGCACAATCGCCTCTTTGGCAATTTCGATCGGTAACCCTTGAATTTTTAAGTCAAGTTGAACACCCGTAATTCCATTCCTGGTACCCGAGAGCTTAAAATCCATGTCCCCAAAATGATCTTCAGTCCCAATGATATCGGTTAAAATTACATGCTTAGAAATGTTCCCATTTTGGTCAGGGCAAGTTACTAGTCCGACAGAAATGCCAGCCACCGTACCGGTAATCGGAATACCTGCATCCATAAGAGCTAAACAACCACCACAAACACTTGCCATAGATGATGACCCATTCGATTCCAAAATATCAGAAACGATGCGTATGGAATAGGGAAAAATGTCTTCGGATGGAATTATGGGCGATAGGGAACGTTCTGCCAGCGCACCATGTCCAATTTCACGCCGCCCAACGGTTCCAATTTTTCCGGTTTCTCCAACGGAAAATGGTGGAAAATTATAGTGCAGATAGAACGATTTCGACTGGACACCACCCGTAATAGCATCAATTTCCTGGGAACCATCGGAACATCCCAATGTCAACGATACCAGGGCCTGCGTTTCTCCCCTCTGGAATAAAGAAGATCCATGAACAATGGGCAATACATCCGTTGCACACTCAATGGGGCGCAATTCCGTTAAACCACGACCACCAACACGTCGACCATTGTCGAGAATATTGTTTCTATATAGTTTCTCCTGAAGTTCTTCGAATGCCATGTTGAAGGATATCTCGCAAAATTCTGTCTCCCCTAACTCTTCAACTATGGCAGTTTTGGCTTCTTCCTTAATTGCCATGACTGCACTTTCACGTTCGATTTTTCCATCTTGAAATACTGCATTGCTCAGCTTGTCGGCAAATGTAGTACAAATTTTAACAATTGCTTCCTTTGGAAAGATCAAATCGAACTGCTTTTTCTGCTTACCAACCATGGCAGCCAACTTTTTTTGAGCAGCAATAATTGG
The DNA here is from genome assembly GCA_031284015.1 of Puniceicoccales bacterium. Lineage (GTDB taxonomy): Bacteria > Verrucomicrobiota > Verrucomicrobiia > Opitutales > JAIRKQ01 > JAIRKQ01. The sequence continues at coordinate 15,612 of JAITAS010000028.1, forward strand.
TTGTATCTGCTGTTGCCCAAATTCTAAAGCTTCGATAAAACGTTCTTCTGAAATTTGGTCGGCATTACCTTCGATCATCATCATATTAAATTCATTGCCGACATATATCAAATCGAGGGTGGATGAAAACATTTGTTCGTTTGTTGGGCTTGCGACAAATTTACCATCGATTTCTCCAATCCTGACACACCCAATCGGCCCATTCCATGGTATATCTGAACATGTTAGTGCCGCAGATGCTCCATTTACCATCAAAACATCAGCTTCATTTTTTAAATCTGTCGAGTAAAGGGTTCCCATCACTTGAACCTCATTCAAAAAACCTTTCTGGAAAAGTGGCCGCAGGGGACGATCACACATTCTAGCTGTTAAAATTTCCTTTTCCGATGGCCTACCTTCACGTTTGTTATAGCCACCCGGCATACGGCCTGCTGCAGAAAACTTTTCGCGATAGTCAACGGACAGTGGAAAAAAGTCCTGATTGGGATGTAATGTGTTTGCGGCCGTTGCCGTCACTAAAATTGTAGTTTCACCGGAAGTTACCAATACCGCACCATTTGATTGTTTGGCCAATGTCCCTGTAGAAAATTTCATTGAAAATTCATCAACCTCTACTTCATATTTATGATCCATCTATTATTCCTTTATATTTATTTAATTGTTTTCATTGTCTTTGACATTACCAAGACCCAGCCATTGGTTTCCCAGTAAAAACCTGTCTTGTTGTAAAAATTTTACCCATACACTACTTGCGTAAATTCAATTTCTGAATTATTTCCTTATAACTTTCAGGATCATTAAGCTTCACATAGCCTAGCAATTTCCTGCGACGGTTTGTCATCGCCAATAGACCACGTCGAGAATGAAAATCCTTTCTGTGGACCTTTAGGTGTTCCGTCAAATGTTTGATCCTGTGAGAGAGAAGAGCTATTTGAACACAACTCGAGCCTGTGTCTCTTTCATTTTTTCCGAATTCGGCAACTACATCAACTTTGTTCATCAATTTACTTATGTTCATGATTTTGGAGCATATGATATACACTCGAGCAGCAGAAAATCATCCACAAACTCCGCTAGATTGCTGTTACCACAATATTTCATGATTCAGCAAAAACCATGGGATTTCTTTATCCTAGCGCTGGACATGCAACATTATCACTTTTATTGAATTTACAAGTTTTTTTTGAAATTAAATTATTTTATAGCATGAATCGCAAAATAGCTGAAGATAATCGCAGAAATAACAGTAGAACTGATGGCAGAAAAGGAGGATTGAAAGGAGCAACATCAGAAAGTATTTTGCTGGAAAAATTTTTAAAATGGCTAAGATCAGGTTTCTTTACTCATGAATAATTTTGCTTGAAAAAGAAGAGTTAAAAGAAATGTTGCGCAATGTGAAAGTTCCACTCCTAGATTTAAAAGATCAAAATGCAAAAATCAAAGCCAAGGCAATGGAAAAATTTTCTGAAGTTTTTGATTCGGGAACTTTTATACTGGGGAAAGAAGTAACGAACTTTGAAAAAAACATCGCAGAATATTTGGGGACAAAGCACGCAATCGGAGTATCATCTGGAACCGATGCTATTTTGGTTGCATTGATGGCACTTGGAATTCAAGAATCCGATGAAGTAATCTGCCCATCTTTCACTTTTTTTGCTGCCGCCGGTTCGGTGGTAAGGCTTGGAGGTACACCAGTATTTGTCGATGTCAACCTCGACGATTTCAACATTTCGTGTGAAGAAATTTGTGAAAAAATTTCCGCCAAAACAAGGGCTATCTTGGCGGTCCATCTGTTTGGGCAAACTGCATCCATCGACAAAATTGTAAAAATTGGTCGTGAGGCTAATATCCCAGTGATTGAGGATTGTGCCCAATCTCTTGGTGCCAAACGGCACGGGAAACAAGGTGGTACTTTCGGAGAAATTGGATGTTTTAGTTTTTTTCCCACTAAAAATCTTGGAGGGTTTGGGGATTCTGGTCTTGTTTGTACTGGCAATGATGCCATTGCCGAGAAGGTAAAAATCTTGCGAGTTCATGGTATGAAGCCACGGTATTTTCACAGATATATCGGAGGAAATTTCAGGATCGATGAGCTACAAGCAGCCCTATTGAATGTAAAATTTCAGCACATTGAGGCTTATATAGCAAATCGCAGAAAGAATGCCGAAATCTACCTGAATGCATTGGAGGGACTGGAATACATTATTTTGCCAAAGGAAATCGAAGGAAATTTTCATACCTGGAATCAGTTTACAATAAGAATCTTAGATGGGAAGCGTGATATGATTTACCAAACTTTGCAAGCAAATGATGTGGGATGTAGTATTTACTATCCTTTGCCTTTAGATGCCCAGGAATGTTTCAAGCCATTCGTTGATCGACAAAATTTAACCCCAAATGCTTCACTAGCATCGAAAGAAGTTCTAAGCTTACCAATTTATCCAGAACTGACCACTGACCAAATTCTTCACGTAACAAAGATTTTAAAACAAGCCTTGCGTTCATAGCTTAGGTATCACTTAACACAATCGAGCCTGTTGCCAAGGTAGATATATTCGTCCAATGGAAATCCATAGAGGGCAGGTGTTGTTTCCTTTAAAAATTAAGTACTTGTGATGTATGTTATACATTACCATTGAATTTTTCATAAAATTTCATTTTTATGTATCCATGAAAAATCTACACGCTTATTGGCGGATGGAGTATGTAGAAGTTCCTCAATCGGAAAAAACGAAGGATAAAAATCCATTTTTGGAAATTCCCAAAGAGGATGAAGCTGTGTCATTGCTAATATTTAGAAGTCGGTTTTGCTATTCGGCGCTAAATAAATTTCCCTACAATGCAGGACATTCCATGGTGATACCATATCGCCAAGTCGCTGACATTCAAGATTTGACGGAGGAAGAATATATTGATGTTTGCAAATCCATTTTAAAGATACAGAGAATATTGATTGATGCTCTTAAACCCGATGGATTTAATATTGGGTACAATCTAGGAACAGCCGCGGGAGCAGGTATAGCAGTTCATGTGCATTGCCATGTGGTCCCAAGGTGGGAAGGGGATACAAATTTTATGCCAGTAATAGGACAGACAAAGGTGTTACCCCAGGCGTTAGAAAAAATGGTTGCTCGATTAAAAACTTTCATTTGAATTTTTCAATCGATGTTTTTTTTATCTTTAGTAGAGAGTCTCCATGGTAATAAAGGGATGGCAAAGCAGAATATTTGATGTGAATTCTCATATTGCGATAGCCCAAATTGAAGGTCGACACCCGATTTGGCTAAGGAAAGTCGCTGGGATATTAGTATTTTTACTATTTTCTTTCGGATTCACTCTTGTGTCATTTTTGGGGAATAATTGCTTACGCATTCAGTTCATACCAGGGAATGTATCAAAATCTAGAGTGGTGGCAGAATTGGCTTTTGAGTATGAGAGCAAAATAAAAACAGAAAGGTTGTATGAGCAAAAAAAACATCAAGCTGATAATGTTTTCTGCATAGATAAAAAATACTATGAAAGCTTTATTGAGGTTTTAAAAATGCTCGATGAACAAATAGAAAATTTCACTTACGAACATACACTAAGCGAGTCAGGTCGTGACGATATCAGGAAATTTACTAATGAATTTGTAGTTACCAATATCATAAGACTCGAATGGCGCGATATCGCCATATTGATAAGTTCTTTAGCCCCCATCGAACGGACGCAGGTATTCCAGGAATGCATATCTCTTTTGCGGGAGGTAGCAAAAGATGGTGTTCTTTCCGAAGAAATATCAGCCAACCCGAAACCATTTTCAGCAAGTCATACGGGAATTAAATTGAAAGACAATAAACAGCACAACCTTCGTACGTTGGAACAGGCTTTGCATTACATAAGGATGCACTTGCTGTCAATGGGTCTCGATCAAGATGTTGCAAACATATTTTTTAATATCATAAAACAAGGCATTAGGCCCAACCTAATATTTGATGCCGAAGAAAGCAAAGCACGGATCGAAATGATTCGCAAGTCGATCAAACCGGTGCGAGTAAAAGTACGAAAGGAAGACGTAATATTAGATAGTGATACAGTCATCGATGACGAAATCCATGAAACCCTGATGGCATATCAAAAAGCACTGAAACAGTTAAACTATGTGGGCTATGGAATTTATAGGGATTTTTACACTAAAATGTTTCAAGGGGCGATAGCACTTTATGTGGCAATGGTCCTGCTACGAATTTTGCAAAAAAATAGAACATTGCATCTGAAAACTTTAATTGGATGCTGTATACTAATAATAGCTCAGCTGCTATTTCTTAGAATGTTTATTCAAATTGGAAACCATGAAATATTTTTAAAATACTTTACCCTACTTAATACCTTGCCATTCTGTTTCCCAATGTTATGGGCATCTGGCATTGCAATGCTGCTCTATGGACTCTCCGGCGGCACGATTGTAGCTTTCTTTGTGTCTTTATATTACACGTTAATGGTATCCAAGTCTATAAATTTTTTTCTAATGCTACTAACATCTAATTTTATCTTCCTCGCCCTGTTAAAAAATATAAACTTCAGAATAAAAATTGTGTGGGCAGGCATACTATCAGGCATAATTACCGCAACGCTTGTGATTACGGAACATTTATTCCCAATGACCATCAATCGGCTAATTTTATTTCAGAGTGGGGCATTAGCTATAATGTGCACAAGCTCTGGCCTATTGACTGTCATGCTATTTCCTCTTTTCGAAAGACTTTTTTCCGTCTATTCAAATGTTACACTCTTCGAATTGATGGATTACAACAACCAGATTTTAAAAAATTTACAAATTATAGCCCCAGGCACCTACAATCATAGTCTGATTGTGTCTAATATTGCAGAACAAGTTGCTACCAATGCAAATGCTAATCCGGTTTTGTGCAAAACAGGAGCCTTGTTCCACGACATAGGGAAAATGTCAAAAGCGGCATATTTTATAGAAAATCAAAAGAATCAAATAAATTTACACGATCAACAAACTCCATACATTAGCACGCTAATAATAAAAAACCACATAAAAGATGGCGTAGCCCTGGCCAAGCAGTATAGATTACCATCATCCATTATCGACATTATACAGCAACATCACGGAACGACACTGATCCACTATTTTTATGAGAAAGCCAAGTACGATCTTCTCCTAAGCGTTGACACCGCAAACATGTCCGATGAAGAAATTAATATGTTCATCACCAATAAGCTTGATGCTTCCGTCTTTAGGTACAATGGTCCACGTCCAAGGACCAAAGAAAATTTAATCGTTATGCTTTCTGATTCCATCGAAGCTGCTAGCAGAAGCTTAAAGCGAGTAACCCATCAGTCCATTGAAGATTTGGTTAATATGGTTTTTGACATTAAACTCAATGATCACCAATTTGACGAATGTCCTATTACCTTCAATGAAATTAAAGAATTACGAAAGATTTTTGCATCCGTTATCCTGTCAATGATGCATACTAGGATTTCATATAACCTATCGGGAGACGATACGGACAGCAATATTTATTGGAAAAGTGAGTAAATTTCATAGAGAGGTCCAAATTTTTAATGGAGTGGAATGGCTTGATTTTAATGGCAAGGAGGTTTCTTCATTGTTTAACATACTTGATTCCTCACCATTTAAAATTTCGAAGGGAGAATTATCCGTTGCATTTCTCGACATAGAAAATATGCAAAATCTTCATTTGAAATTTTCAAATAATAGCATGCTAACAGATGTTATAACGTTTGTAGGAGACCGGCAAATGGATTTCGCCGGAGAAATTTGTGTTTCTCCTGATTATGCCCTTAGCAATTGTGAAGCATACGGAACAACGTTTTCCGAAGAATTGAGTCTCTATCTGATACATGGATATTTGCATATTTATGGATTGAATGATATTTCGCAAAATGAAACGAAAAGAATGCGGGAAGGGGAAAATACTTGCATGTCACTTGTGAAAAAAGCAAATGCATTGCCAACATTTTTCACACATTATAACGTTGCAAAGTAGGCGGCTATAGCTAATTTTGCTTATTTGTATGAACAATCAAGAAGTAATTATTTCTGGTGTACATGTTGACTTGACCGATTCATTAAAGTCAGTTGTCCGCGACAAGGTATACAAGTTGTTTAACCATGATGGCAAAATCATTCGTGTTCGGGTAACGCTTGAAATGTCCAAAAATAAAGCCCACCAAGATGAGTTTATCGCCCATGGACGTGTGGAAATCGGTGGTCCGGATTTGGAGGCACGAGCAGCAACGGAAGATTTATATAAATCAATTGATGCGATGATTAATAAACTGGATAGGCAACTAATCGATGTTCATAAAACAAAGCAAGGAAAACGAAAAAATTAACTTCAACCATTAAGGATGTTTGGGGTTGCTTTGTTGTGTTATTTTTTGATTCAAGCGTAGAACAGACAGGACTTTGAAGTTGAAAATTAGACAGAAATACCGAGAGATTTATTTCACAATCAAGCTAAAATCACCGATTTGAATTAAAATTTTTCAAATAAAAACTATGGAAATGTTTCCCATTTCCCAGCTTCTCGCAATGGACGGGTCAATTTCTTTTTAATGCTATCCAAAACGCCATTCAAAAACCGACCAGACTCATCTGTTGATAGGAGTTTGCCAATATCTATTGCTTCATTCATAGCAACTATGGGTGGTATGTCATCGCGAAATAGCATTTCATATATAGCAACCCTCAAAATAGCTAGGTCAACAATGGCTATCCTGTCCAAGGGCCAATGGACAGCGTGTTTTTTTATCAAATCATCGATGATGTCGATGTTTTCAACCGCCCCAATAGCAAGTTCCTTCCCAAATTTATACTGATCCTTTTCGCCGGGAAAATAGGCATTTAGGAAAACATCAATAATATCACTGATTTGGATAAGCTCTTCATTTTTGTTTATGGACCAAGAATACATAAATTGTACGGCGAAAATTCTGTTTTTCCGCCTGTGGGACATACCTTCGGGAAACATAATTGTCATTGCTATGCTATATCTGCCGACGGTCAAGAAAATTGTAGACGAAAGGTCATAGGCTAAATTTAAATCGCTTGGGTGCTACTATTATGACATATTCGCCCTTTATGGGAGCCTTTGCTGTATCACAATAGACTTGGCCAACATTGCCTATGTGGAATGTCTCATGCAATTTCGTCATTTCTCTGGCCACGCAAATCACTCTGGTCGACCCCATTATGTTTTGCAAGTCTTTCAAAAACTTTAAAATCCTGTGACAGGACTCGTAGAATATCAAAGTATAGTCAAAATCAGCATACTTTTGAAACATATTAGTTCGGACCGATGTTTTGTTTGGTAAAAATCCAAGGAACAGGAATCCATTGCTCGGTAGTCCCGATGCCGCCAAAGCGGTAATAAGTGCACAAGCTCCCGGAAGCGACTCAACTGGAATGTTGCGCTTCCGACATGCATTTGTAATTCTATACCCCGGATCACTAATCGTTGGGGTTCCCGCATCGCTCGTCAAACAAATGGTATTGCCTCCTTCCATGAGTTCTATTACCTTTTGTACCTGCCTTTCTTCGTTGTCATCGCGGTAGGAAAGCATTTTCTTATCTATCATTAAATGATTCAACAACTTAGAACATACTCGCGTATCTTCACAAAGGACAATATCACACTTGGATAGTGCATCGATGGCCCTAGCTGAAATATCTCCTAGATTCCCTATGGGCGTTGGGACTATTACTAATTTTGGCATTTTATTTAAAGGAACATTGAAGGAGCAGGCCATGGGTGTGAATGAAAATTTCTAATCAGTTTTACGTCTACTAGAATACGACAGATCATCTAGACGGAGTGTGGGATTTTGTTCCCATTTCGTTGGTCTTGCCCATGGCAGTTGTGAATTGTTCGGATTTGAATCATCAATGCTGCTACAGGCTGATATTAATAAAAGTAAAATACCAAACACTACAAAATTCACAACACTCTTCATGGAAAAGCATGATGGTTCCAGCGATAAAATTTGTCAAGGGCAACGATTGAAAATTTTTAGTAAAAAGCATTTTATTTTTTTTAAAAAATGTTAAGATAGCATCTCTATGGAATTTAAAAAATTTTTCTAGAAGGATCACTTGGAATAAAGGAATGGGGACAGTGTGATGCATGCATTAAAAACAAATACCGAGAAGATTGCCATTAAAAAGGCAACAAACACAGGTTATACATCTAAAACAAGTACGACAAAAGCGACGAATTCCGATACTGATAAAAAAAATAACAAAGTATCGGTAAAAGTCACTGCGAAAATTGATATTGGATTTGGAAACCGTCTATATATTCGCGGTGATGGCTGTGGGTTATCATGGAAGAAAGGCATAGAAATGAAATATATCGATGACAATTGCTGGCAATGGGAATGTAAGGATGATGGGGCCAAAACAAGTTTTGAATTTAAAGTACTTATAAATGATGAAATTTGGTCAACGGGTGAAAACTACATTGCAATTGATAAAAATAACGAGGTTTACCCAATTTTTTAAACGATGGAGAACTTTCAGGATAAAGTTTGACTATTCTTAGAAGTAAAACAATATATGGGTGACTTATAATGGATAAAAAAGACTCTGAATTTTTATTAAAGGTTCTTTCAGGAAATCATCAGGGAGCTGAAATTGTTTTCGGATACGAGACGGTGGTGGTAGGGAGTAGTAGTAATAGCGACGTTGTGCTATCGGATTCGTTCATTGAGCCAAGACACGTGGAAATTGCTTTTTCTGCAGAAGGAATTAAGCTTAAACCGTTGAACAGCAAAGTTTTTATTGATGGTAAGTTGGTCAAGGATGAAACGGTCGCCGTTGAGGAATTTCAGTTTATCACAATTGGCTCAACTCATATCGTAATTGGTCCTGCAAATCAAACATGGCCAGCCATATCGGCGGCAGATGCTCCTCAACTTGGAGAGGAAAATGTTGCCAATGAAGAGCCAAAAGAAGTTATCATCGAAGATAAAATCCAAGCAAACACAACGGCAATTAACAAAGTAAAAAGTAAACGATCATGGTTATATGGCGGAGTTGCCCTGATAATATTTGGATTTGCAGCTTCTCTTCTATTTTTTATATCCATGTTTTCAGATCCAACCAAGGCTCCCGAGAAACCTGATGTGTTTTCTCTTCTGCAAAGTGCGGTCATAGAATGCGGATTAGCTGGCGATGTAGTTATCAGCAAAACCCCGGTGGGATTTCTTGCCAGTGGATATACCTTATCAAATGAAGAACTATCAAACTTGCGTACTAAGCTAACCGCAATCTCTCCTACCATTAAACAAAAAGTCTATAGCGAAGAAAAAATCCTATCTGAAATTAACGCATTGTTAGCCAATGTAGAATCACATCCTAAGGTGCAAGTGGTCTCCAATGGTATCTTCCTGCTAACAGGTTATGCTTATGACAAAGATAAATGGAACAGAGTTCGCAAACGAATCATTGAAGACGTTGTTGGGATCGTTGACCTGCAAGACGAAGTAATCCTTCCGTCAAAAGCGTTTAGCCTGGTAAAACCAATAATTGCAAAATATAAACTCACTGGAAAAGTTGGCATTGTTCCTCAGGTTGATGGCATAGCCATTGGAGGGTTAGTATCCACCGACGAAGAAGAAAATTGGCGATTGGCCAAGTTGCAAATAGAAAAAACATTTGGGAGCAACATTTTGGTAAAAAACTTTGTAAAAATAAGCGATCCAGAAGTAATCAAACAGCAATACTTCGGAAGTGAAGTTAACAGTGTTTCAATAAGCGAAACCGGATTAAACTGGATAGGATTTAAAGATGGGATGAGATATATGGTTGGAGCAACGCTCTCGAATGGTTATGCGATAAAAGATATAACTCCAGAAAACATCGTACTAACAAAAGGTAATCAAACTATCATTCTTAAAATTGGAGAATTATAATCAATGGATTCGGGGAAAAAAGAGCGACCAATCTTGGTAGATATGGAGAAAAATCTTCTTGAAGATAAGTCGGGAATTTATCGCAGGGAGATAATAAATAAGATTTTGCAGTATGAATCTGAAGTTAATGTAATGATTCATGATGCCAATAATGATAATGATGTATTCAATCGGTTAAATGCGGTTAAAACGGCATTACAGCAAGCAAAATATACCATCGAAAAATTTTAAAAGGCAAATGAAGCTTGGTATTTCAGATTTTTCCGATTAGTTTTTGACATCCTGACAATTTTTAGTTAATGTACATGGCGAAGCATCACTTAGTTCTTTCCATTATATGTGAAAATTTGCTCCGGATAGATTTGACATGGAAATTTTTCGAAGTTGAATGCCGCAAAGTAGGATTATGCCAAATTTGATCAAGTGTTCATTTTGCGGGAAGTCACAGCTGGAAGTAGAAAAGTTGATTGCTGGTCCCAATGGAATATTCATATGCAATAATTGCGTTTCCAAATGCGTTCAAGCCCTTGGTAAGGGAGGGATTCAATCTTCAGAAACCAGCGTTTCTACCAAGGCAGACATGCAAAATTCCAATGTACAAGGCGCAGACAGTAGTTTATCTCTTGTGTTGCAGGAAGATCAGCTGTTTAACTTTAATATGGTTTCTCCTGCAAAACTGATGGAGGTTTTAAACGAAAATGTCGTCGGTCAGGACCACGCAAAAAAGACATTATCCGTTGCTGTGTACAATCACTATAAAAGACTACTTTGCGACGGTGTCCTTTTTAAGGACAGCACGCAAAAAAGAGAGGTAATCGCTGAGGATTTACAGGATGTTGAAATTGAAAAAAGTAACATCCTTCTAATTGGTCCCACCGGTTGTGGAAAAACTTTGTTGGCAAAAATACTGGCAAAGGCTCTTGATGTACCATTTGCCATAGCCGACGCAACCACATTAACAGAGGCTGGATATGTGGGAGAGGATGTTGAAAATATCGTGTTGCGCCTTTTACAGGCGGCGGATTACAACCTTAAAAAGGCAGAGTGTGGGATCATATATATCGATGAAATTGATAAAATTGGTTGCAAAACGGAAAATGTTTCCATCTCGCGGGATGTTTCCGGCGAAGGTGTACAGCAAGCCCTATTAAAAATTCTTGAAGGGACAACTTGTAATGTACCGCCAAAGGGTGGACGCAAACATCCCGAACAAGAGTATATAATGGTTAATACGAGGAATATTTTGTTTATCTGTGGAGGAGCATTTGCAGATCTTGATAAAATCATCAAAGAACGAATAGGCAAAACCGTTTTGGGATTCAAGGTACTGTCCGAAAATAATGAATATGAAAAAGTTAAAGAGATTACAAAAAATGTTCAACCGGAAGATCTAGTAAAATTTGGCCTTATCCCCGAATTCATTGGTAGATTACCAGCAATATCGATGCTCAATGAACTAACAGAAGAGGACTTATGTCGCATTCTTTTGAGTACGAAAAATGCATTGATAAAGCAATATAGAAAGCTACTGGCATTGGATGGCGTTCGCCTAACGATTGCAGATGATGTGATCCCTGAAATTGCTAAGCGGGCTGTTGAAATGAAAACAGGAGCTCGGGCATTGCGTTCACTTTTGGAAAATATGATGCTTGATATTATGTACAAGGTGCCTCAAAATGATAAAATTTCCGAAGTTATAGTCTCCAAAGACGTATTCAATAAAAAATCAGAACCAGAATTCGTAATGGGAAATAACATCTAATCTGGCCAATGTCTGCTTGCTCACGTATCTTAAAATATTCGGATGGGAAATCCCCTCCTATGTGTAAAGCTCTCTTTCACTAAGCATTATACAATGTTTCCGGAGGTTCTAAGGGAGGCAAGGCAGAAATTATTCGCCATCATCCCCAATAGCACCAACGGGACAGCTATTTACTGCTTCTTCACACAAAGCTACCTCATCTTGCGTCTCAGGTTGTTTCATGACAATCGAACTTCCTGATTCTTCATCCCGTCCAAAACAACTGGAACAAATCTCTCTACATAAATCACAATCTATACATTGATCATCTACATAAAACTTACCAGAGACATTCCCATCAATTCTGTTTTCCCTTACTGCCATGTTCAGCATTGAAATATTTCGAAATCCATAGTCAATAAACTTTTCGATAAAATTTTGATTGTATTACGGTTTGTTCTAAATCCAAATTACGTTCAAATTTACCAATGGGTATGATAAATTTTTATTGATCCTTTGTTTTCTAAGATTCCAGATTCGGCTACAAGTTCTTCAACGTATGTCAAACCAACAACTTCACAATGTTTCTTTTTAGAGGGAAAGGGCTACGCTTAGAAAAATTTTCCCTTGTTATTCTAGAGTGTGTCATCAAATTAACTGGCGAAAAGGGAGATAGAGCGGATGTGAAGGGCTGAGACAAAGGAACTGATATTTTTAAAGTATCGAGTAGAAAAGGAGCGCCATTCTTTCACTCGCAGGAAGGTGTTTTGTGGGGAATTAGTACCCGGTCTGCCTACGAACGCCTATCGCTGGGAAGTGGTGGGGATGGTAACCACTATGACTTTGTGATGGAGTGGACCGTAGATGCGGTGGACGGGAATGGGGAAAGGAACCGGTACCAGGAGACCTGCCGGTTGCCCATGGGAGAGTACCGTAGCCGAGATTCCTACGTTGGCCTTGTGAGTGAAGCATTGTCGAAGATCCTTGTGAAAGTTGGCCGTGGGGACAGTGAGTTCGGTACGTATTTGTTGAAGACCTTTTCCCCATTTTTCGACGCTTTGGAATACCGGTTTAGTGACATGGTTACCAACATATCTTTGGTCACCCAGGTGTTCGAACAGCCCATCTACATCCCCGAAAATGTGTACGGGAGCATGGACAAGGAACTGACCTGGTCCCCAAAAGGTAAGAAATCCGGAGAAAATGATGGACCCCAACGGAGACTACCATGATGTGATAGGGAAGCGGTTCCGTCCTGCCCTAGAGATGTGCCGCACGCTGATCGCCCTGAAGACTGGTAATGACGATTACCGGCGGGTAGTTGACCGACTAACCATCGATGAGTTTACAAACTTACCAGGGAATGGGATCTTCGGGGATGGATACTCTTGCGAGTACGAGTTGGGTTACCGGCGCGGGCTGTCCATCTTTCTCTTCCCGGAGGCGGAACTGGAACGGCTGGAGGAGAGAAAACGGGCACTGCTGCGTGGGGAATGAATTTTTAACTGAGGGATGGAAAATGAGCGAATTAAATCAAGAGGTTGCGGGTGAAAATGTTCTGGACCCCGTTGTGGTGGCGGGAAGGGCGGATGGCCCCCTAACGGGCAATGGTCCCATGAAACCGGATTTTCTCCCTGACCAGTATTGGGTGGAAGGATCCGTGGCATTGGAAAAGCTTGTCAGCGATGCCAACCATTACCGCACGGCATTGTCCAGGAACCAACAGGACATCCCCGGTGACCCGTCCGGCTATGACCTTGGGAAGCTCGGACTGCCAACTGCCGTGGAAAAGCCATATGCTGACTTTGCCCACCGGTTGGGGCTCACCCAGCACCAGGCATTCCAGCTGTTCGGGGATGAGGGGAACAAACTTACCAAGGAACTGGAAGAGTATTACAAAAAGGAACGGGAAACCATGGAAGAGGATGATACCGCCAAGTACGTGGATGGGGAGATAGAAAAGTATGGCGGTCGGGACAAAGTAAAACATAC
>JAITAS010000055.1 GCA_031284015.1 Puniceicoccales bacterium
CTCTCCATTTTTCTCCATAATTCATCTGATATGTCGTGCCTTCTGTGTGCTTTTGCGTCCATGCTCCATGCTTTTGCCCTTCTTTTTCATTTTGTCAATGTTCTATTTGACGACACGCCCTAGAATGGTAACTTATCTCCCGCTTGATAATCAATTATTCCTATTCATAAATTAATGATTTGTTTCCTGTTTCCTTTCGTATTCGCAAGTATGCTATTTTTCAATTTATCAATATTTTTGAAAAAATGGTAGCTCCTTGGCCAAAGATACTCTGCTCGAGTGAAATGTCGAATGGCTCTAGATCTAATGCTCGGAACGGGACCCCGGAAACAATAAGCATTCCACCGGGTTTCAGTATGCGAAATAGCTCCTTCATAATGTACTCAATGTGAATCAAAGTCATGTCTTTGTTTTGCCAAATTACAACATCATTGATATCATCTGGCATAGAGATATTATAGAGACAGCCATATTCTAACTTTAGTCCGTCCCGTTCTGCCTTCGCAAAAGCATCGAACTGAAAATTTAGATCAAATATGGTAATATCATCAAAGTTTTTCCTCAAAGTTTTGGCAAGGGCTAGGCCGCTTTTATTGAAAATATCAACAATTTTGATCCTTCCATTGATATGCTTGTCGAGAATATAATCGGCAATTTTATCCTCTGCAACATCGTTTCGTTCTACCAAATATGAAAAATTTTTTCTATTATTAAGGATCTTATGTGCCGCTTCCATAACCATTTCAGGAGAGATGGATGTCATGCATGGAGCTTCTTCAAAACCACGTAAACATTTTCTATTCCAATCGTCAGATACCCATTCACACCAGCTATAGCAACCATCCCCCCTAAGATTAATATTTTCCGAATAACCAAAAATTTCGCTCGAAGTCGGCCCTAGCATAACAATGGAACGGCCATTTAAAAATTTTTTCATATGAACCATACCACCTTCACCATCTAGATGGAACAATGCATATTTTAATATCACAGCCAGTTCGTCCAACGAAGTCTTACCTGTAAGATTCACGTCGGCATCATCCATTGACTTACATAACTCGTTGGAATAGCCAACTTGTATCACTTTTATGTTTGGATATGCTCGATGAAATAGCTTTATAAATTTTTCATAGTGTTTCACTGGCCACATTCGTGTACTCTGGGACAACTTTTCGTAAGCATTGACCCCCCTTTGAATCGTTATATATGGAACCTCTTTTAGTTTAAGAGTTTTAAGAATCTCCAGGTTTCTCGGCTCTAAATTTAAAAATGTATGCGAAGAATTCTTTATGCCAAGCAGTTCGCATTGGTCCGATTGTTGAATTCTGCTTTTGTTGTTCAAAATTGACCACTGTCCAACTATTGTATGATATCGAGGGGTATGTTTAAAAAACTTATAATATTTGGTGAAAAAATCTTCATTTTTTTTGCAAAAATCTTTCATCCATTCGGATTTTTTTTCTATGCATTTGGAATCATAGTATATAACATGTGTACACCTGTCCATTTCCATTGTCACATCATATGTAGGTCTACATTGGTGCTCAGTTTTAATTAATTTGGATATAAAACAAGCTTTGTTAAAAACAAAATTCAGAGAGATACCTCTGTCTCTTTCATGCGTATATAGGTCAATTGAATAACTATGATTTATGCGTTTTGACAACTCTTTTATCGTCAATCCATACATTAGGAAATCTCCTAGACCTCCACAAAGCACAATTGCTATTCTAAGCTCATCATGATTATCGTTATTACACCTTAGTAAAGGTCTACGAATCCAATAAGAAATTCCATAGAAAAAAGAACCAAATAATATACGCAATGCTTCATGCAATGACCACCACCATAGTTTTACGGATGCCATTACTTCATTGTTCGCGTACTTTCTTTGAAGACTATCAAACCTCGACTTAAGCCTAGAAAAATAATAATATGACTTTACTTTCATTACTGCTTATATTAAAGACAATTTAATATAAAGGCAGTTATAATTTTCGCCACCATAGACAACATATTTTTTCAGTGTCAGGGTAGAACTTCAGTTTTTAACCCAGTGGAACAATTTATAGGGATAATGCATTGGGATTGTTTGCGACGAATGATGTGTGTTCAATAAATGTGGACTCTCCACAATATTGCCGGATCATGCTTTCAAATGTATTATTTGTATACTCTAAAGATTTATGGCTCAGGCAAAAACAGCCGCTTCCACTACCTGTCAACATCATATTAATTCCAGTGTTTTTCATTTTAAAATGTAACTCACAAAAATTTTCATGTTCTGAAAAAAATATCTCCGAAAAAGTATTATATAGGGGTAATGATATTTGCTCCGAAATGATGGCATCTTGCAACATAAAAAGGCGCCGATTAGCCTCTTTTTCAGCAAGGTATAAATTTTGAAAGCTTTTTCGAAGGATCTCATAAGCCATCTTTGTATTTACGCCAAATGCAGGCTTAAAAATCGATAGACTATAGTTTCTTAAAGCAGAAATTACTTTTCCATCCATCGGCGTGCAAACATCTCCAATCCCTGTCGTTAGGTTCGGTATGTTGTAAATAAAGCATGGACAGTCAGCTCCAATAGTTTTACTTAAATCTATCAATTCCTTTTGTGTCAAAATATTCCCATAGATTTCGTTTATCGCACACAACAGCACTGCCGCATTGCTACTTCCTCCCCCAAAACCTCCCGCATGGGGGATAAATTTTTTTAATTGGATAGAAAAATATTGCTCCAAACCAGTTTTTTTTCGGAAAACGTCCAAAGCAGTGATGAGGGTATTATTTTTTCTATTCAGAAAAGGTTTGTCGCAAATGA
Source organism: Puniceicoccales bacterium (assembly GCA_031284015.1). GTDB lineage: Bacteria > Verrucomicrobiota > Verrucomicrobiia > Opitutales > JAIRKQ01 > JAIRKQ01. Next base: position 2,825 of record JAITAS010000055.1, read on the forward strand.
TCTCATCGCAACCATTAGGTGTCCTAAAAATTGTGATTTCATCTCCAAAATTTAGAATACAATTTGCAGATAGAATATCATGGTATCCATCTTGACGTAAACCTGTAACAGCAAAAAACAAATTAATTTTAGCAGGAGAAAAAACTTTTGCCAATTCTTCCATTTTCCCTAAATGTTACCCAAATTTTTTGGTTTAAGACCTTATCATTTATGAGCATAAAAATAGGAATTGTTGGCGCAACAGGAATTGTTGGGTCGGAATTTATTTTGCTATTGGAAGAACTAAAACTTTCAGTCTCCGATCTACGTCTGTTTGCATCTGAAAAATCCGATGGTCGGCAAATATATTTTAATGGCAACGGTTTCGTGGTTGAAAAATTAGAAAAATCAAAACTGAAAAATTTAGACTATTTATTTTTTTGTTCCAGTGAAGAAATTAGTAAAGAATTTATTCCTGTGGCAGTGGCAAATAGCATTTGTTGCATCGACAACAGCGCTGCATTTCGGCTACATCAGGATGTCCCGCTTGTCATTCCAGAGATCAATCCCCATGCCTTGCGGAATCATAAAAATGTTATAGCCAATCCAAATTGTTCAACCATTATCGCACTAATGGCGCTGTTCCCTCTCCATAAAAGATTTGAACTTTTGGGCTTTTGCGCTTCGACCTATCAGGCCGTTTCGGGCGTTGGTAACTCGGGAATAGAAGCCCTTCACCGGGATATTGGTGGAACCTTTGCCATGTCCCAAGATGTTTTTGGGGAACAAATATTGCAAAATGCCATACCAAAAATCGGGCAATTTTATTCCAATGGTTACTCTTCCGAAGAATTAAAAATGCTCAATGAAAGCAGGAAAATTTTATCCTTGCAACGGTTAAAAGTTTCATCGACTTGCGTTAGGTTACCAATCCTAAGAGCTCATTCCATGTCCATTATTGCCAGGTTTAAAAAATCTTTTGATTTAGGTGAAGCCGAACGAATATTATCCACAAATGAGAGCGTCGATTATTTTTCCAATACTTTTCCAACTCCACTGAAACAAACTGGTAAAAACCATATCGGAATTGGACGCCTCCGAAAAGATACTTTTTTAAAAAATGCTGCCACGATGTGGATAGTTGGAGACCAAGTTCGGAAAGGAGCTGCTCTAAATGCAGTACAAATTATGGAGTATCTCGAACATACCAAACATTAGAGGCAACCACGCAGATAATGGCGTAAAAATATTTTTCATAGCCGAAGGAAAGCTCTTCCTGCGACTTTTCCCTTCATCACTTTTTTAGGTTACATATGGTAGGATGTACTTCACAGCATGTTAAATCAATTGGTAAAGGTTGCTGTTTTGGGAAAATTTCCAAAAAACTTTTCCAAGATATCCATTTCGCCCATAATGAAAGCTGGTTAATCAACGTTTATACAGTCTATTTTTCCTGAAAAATCTTTCACTTGGTATTTTATCGTCAACATATTTTTACGATATTATTTTTATTATGGCGTATGTTTTTGCAGAATTTTGAAATGAAGCAACCTTGAAACAATGGTCTTCCTTTCCCTGCATATTTATTAAAAATTTGAGAGACTATTATTGGCGGTTGAAAGCGGCCACGTACCTTCACCTTCTGCTGGATTTGGCACATTTATTAAAGCCAGCGTTCTTGCTACTAAGCCTTTGAACTGCGCTTTATTGGTATCATTCAAGCCATTAAAATTTTGCCAAAACATGCGCGGACTTACATGACCCAGACGCACAAAAGATTCCGCCAACGGAGCATTACCCACAATAGCTTGAGTACTATACTCATTTCACTTAACAAAGGCGCGCTGAAGAGCGGAAAAGAAGGAAGGAGAAGTTGGCAAAATATAGCAAAGCATCTTTTTTAGATGAGCCCAGAATTTCTCAATGGGGTTTAG
>JAITAS010000031.1 GCA_031284015.1 Puniceicoccales bacterium
GCCTATCATCCCTCCCAGGGTAAACAGAAATTTTCAGCGCCTCTATGATAAAAATATTTACAAAAAACGACACGTTATCGAAAACACCTTCCTGCGAGTGAAAGAATGGCGCTCCCTTTCCACTCGATACTTTAAAAATATCAGTTCCTTTGTCTCAGCCCTTCACATCCGCTCTATCTCCATTTTCGCCGGTTAATTTGACGGCACGTCCTAGTATAATATGACATCTATTATATAATATAATTATAATAATAATCCATGGAATATAATAAGCAGGAAGTGGCCCATGAGCGAGTGGTATGATGTGCTGATTTTTCCGGGACCATGCCTTTGCTCTTGGTTGCCATATTCAGACGGGTTTCTACACCGGCATCCTCATCGGTGCGAAGGACTCCATCCGGCGGAACTTTACATTCTGGATGGTAACCCAATAACCGCCCTTCGAGGTACAATTTTTTACTATCCTCTACGAGGAGTGTTTGTCCATCTGGCAGTCCGTCTGCCTACTGGCCTTGAACGACTTTGCCCGCTGTTTGAAGACCAACGGCTGGGAAGAAAGTGCATCCAGCACCCCATCGCCATCCCTGCCCCTCAGAAAAAGTATCATCGAAAATATTGAAAGAAAGTTAGGAAAACACTGAATATGAAAAGGAAGGCTATGCTCAGGACTCAAAAACTCAAATAAAAGAGGAAAGAACAAGCAATGGAAATGGCAGAGAAGAAGGTGTGAGCGCAGCAGTCGTAGTGGGTGGCGGTGGAGCGCCAATCCTTCAATCTGTCGAACATGTTTTCAATTTTATGGCGTTGCTTATGCAAGTCCACATCCTAGGGATGCCGAACTTTGCGGCTGCCTATGAAGGGTATGCACGGTTCTGTCCTCTGCCGCCTCAATCTTTCGCGGAGCCAGTTAGCAGCGTATCCCTTATCTGCCAGTAGATAATTCGCCTCCGGTAGGTCCCTTCAATAGTTCTCCGGAACCGACGATGCCATTAACATTGCCTGCCGTCAACAAGTCTCACCGGCCGCCAGAAGGCATTGCAAACGGCATAGCTTTCTGCTGAGTCCGCCTTTCGACTGCCCAATGTGCCGCAGTGAAACCCTCCTTTTTTCAAGCTTGCCGCCGTTCCGTAAACTTTCAAATGGGTTGCGTCGACCATCAAAATTTCGGTTCTCTCCTTGGACAATGTTTGCAGAATTTTCGCAAACACTCCTTTCTTGCTCCACTTTACAAAGTGATTGTAAAGCGTCTTGAGCCCATACCCCTTCGGCACATCTCGCCATTTTAAGTCGTTTCGAAGCACGTACACTATCCCGCTGATCACTCTCCGGTCATACACCCGCGGCTTCCCACGCGATTTCGGAAAATATGCCCTTATTTTTTTAAGGCCTCTTCTTTTATTAGCTTCATTGTTGGAGCCCATTTCTATTTCTTCTTTTTTCTGCTACGTCAACCCTTTTCTTATGAGGACTGACCTAGGGCTTTGGCTATTAATTTTTCCATCTAATGTACCATTTATGTAAATTTTTTGAAATTACTGCCACATATAACTTTGTTTCGCACAAAGAACTTTGTTGTTCTTGTCGGCAAATTCCACTTTCCACGCTTTAATATTTCTAATATCTAATGGTGTAGATGTTATGCCACAGTAGATTTCCGACACAAAAACACTTCTATCGTCGGGAACCCGGCATTTGAACAAATGTACCTCTTCTCGCAAAGACGTTATGACATAAATTTTAGCGAATATTTCTTTGGGACATTTGGCAATGGATTTATTTAATCCAACTATGAAATAGGTACCCGTTCGGGCATTTTCGTCATCCCTACCTATGCAACGAAAATATTGATGTTCCCTTTTGCGACCAAAATATTCTCCTATTGTTTTAAATGCACCATCATCAAATTGGCGAATGGAAACATATTTAATCATCATGTTACGTTCTTTAGTACATTTTGTGGCTGTGGCACAGTGGGTATTCGTTGCAATCAAAAGCAAATATATAGATAAAACGAAGGTTCTAACAATTGACATGTGGAATACATCATTTTGAATCAATGGTATATTTCAAGATTATTATATGCTGCCAAGGAAACACCAGGAAAAATTTTTTACAAGTTTGGCGCCAATGAAAGGTTTGACCACGCGCCATTTCATGGATACATTGTGTGATTGTGGAGAACCTGACGAATATATTTCGGAATTTTTACGAGTACATCCAACGGCAACTGTCACAAGCGACGTAATAGATTTGGTCGAAAATAGGAAAAGTATGGCCGATTTAAGCATACAATTACTAGGAAGGGAACCCGAACATTTCCTAAGAATAGCCAAGGTGCTACAACATTATAAAGTCAAATCGATCAACCTCAACTGCGGATGTCCAATGCCTAAAATCGGCAAAAAAGGCGTAGGAGGAACCTTGCTAACAGAATTAAATATCATCGATGACATTATTTCAATATTGTCCAATAACATCGATATTCCAATTTCAGTAAAAACTCGCATTGGGTATAAAAGCTCCAAGGAATTTGATATTATTCTGAGCCATCTACTAAAACACAAACTTTCCACTGTATACGTACATGCACGGACCGTAAAAGGCATGTATGGTGAACCAGTTGATTTTGAATATGTAAAAATTGCCAAGGCAGCCCTAGATTGCCCTGTAATTGCCAACGGCGACATAAAAACAGCCCAGGAGGCCATAAATGTCATCAAAGAAACTAACGCCGACGGTGTAATGATCGGGCGAGCAGCCGTATCAAATCCATGGATATTTCGTCAGACTAGCGAATTAGCGAACAAATCTCAAGCCTTCATTCCAACTGGAAAAGATTATTTTAGTTTCATAAAAAAATTACAAAGTTTTTCCGAAGGTCGGAATTTGACGGATTTTCAAAAAACCTCATCCATAAAAAAATATGTTATTCCAATTGCCGATTCCGTAGATCCATTGGGAAATTTTCCCTATTACATTCGTCGAGTAACAACCCTGCAAGATCTCACAAATATATGCAAAAACTTTTTTATCAAAAAATATGAACCTGACGAATAATGCGGAGTAGAGAATATTTTCGCGAACATGTAAAAGTCTTAAATCAAAATTTTTCGGAGGAATCGGCTAACCGATGGTTGTGCATCGCCTCAGGATCGCCTGCCTGAGATATTCGTAGTTATGCAGCATATTATCCTAACAAGAGATTTCACTTATCTTGGGGAGGTTCCACTTGAAAATTTTTTATTTCTTTTCATTCCTTGTTTGCAATTTACGTACACTAAGGAAGCTTGCTCCCTAATTAGAAATTATATCCAACGCCCAAGGTAACAACATGCATAGCGAAATTTTTTCCGAAAGTCCCTTTCCAGGAACCCGCCAACTCCCAGTGCTCATCGAATTTTTCCCGAAAACCGGCTACTACCATAGCATAGCGTTTCGGGGGATACCTCAACATTGGATATTCACCGGTATCTACTTCATGGTCGACAATGGAACACTTTCTTATCGGTTGGATTCCTAACCCACCTCTGAAAAATAATCGCATGCCACGTGCATTATTACCGTTCTGTTCTTTGTTTCCGAAATATTCATAATCGGTGATGCTAGTATGTTCGTATTCAATGTTACAACCCAGTATGGTATCCAAGAAATCAAACTTTACACCTCCAATGCGTTGCGATTTTGCAGGATTATCATCCGATACATCATCATACCCATCCTGTGTAACGTAGTGGTATTTGATGAATACCCACGGGCCAAACTGCCAGTTATCACGACGAAATAGATTCTTTATACATTCAAAATATGCAAACAGTATATTCGATTTGGCGGAACCATGGAAGAATATTTCATTTTCATCGATACGAGAAATTTCATTTTTTGCATATTCAAAACCGGCAAACAGGTTGATATCTGTTTTTAACTTTTTGCTATTAAAGGCTTCGTATGCAGCGAATACTGCAGCTGCGTATATGTTTTCACTCGAGATCTTCTCTCTGTAGGCAATTGGCCCTGTAAAATTTGATTTTCCCCTGAAATATCCACCGGCGATACCAAGACGCAGGTAACGATCCTTGCTTTCCTTTTTTTGGTCGTCTTCATCGTCATAGTCATTTTCTTCTTCGTCAAACTGGTATACATAGTCAAAACCTCCGACAATACCACCAAGGTTATTCTTATACCCACCACCGTTGGCTATCCCTTTCCGCGCATAGCTACCACCCATAATGAGAAACGGATCGTTTCCATTACCTTTGACATCGGTCATACGATTATCAAGGGTATCTCTGAATATGGAAATCGCTCCCATGTTGATATTTGCCAATTCAACCGCATGGGATGTTTTTGAATGAAGTGTTGGGGCAGAAGGAAAGTCACCACCACCACCAATGCCCCCGTCAGGTGGTGTGTCAGGGCCCCCGTCAGGTGGTGTGTCAGGCGCAAGATAGGAAAGGAGGTCTGCAGGGCTCAGGTATATACCACGACCAAGTCGGTATCCATTTTTAACCGCTCCTCCGTAATCCTCATCAGAAATGTAGAGGTTAAAGATGTCGGGAATCTCCGTGTAAGGGTTTTCAGACGCAGCCTGTGCTTCTTCACCACCGAAATCCTCAGCTCCTGAGCTTTTGGCAAGATCAAGGACTTCTTCACGATCGTCACCGGTAACTTGGTAGACAGCACCCCTTACTCCTAAGTCTTCGACTTCTTCTGCGTCCAATGCGATTCCATTCTCTTCATTGGCTTTGGCAAGTAAACTGCGGCTAGAAATCACGTCGGTAGCATCAGCTTCCGTATCCGTCGAACGAATAATCCAATATTTTCCACTATCAGGCAATACCCCCGTGGCATTGGCAGGACTATCGTCCATTATTGCGATTTTACCCCCCAAAAACCTTATGCGTATCATATCGGGATCAGCGGTAACAAATCCCTTAACAAGTCTAAATTGGTCGGCAAATGAAGTCCCTGCAAAGGCAGGATCAGGTTGACTACTATCAACATGAAAAATCAACCTTTCGTCACTTTCTAGCGTCAGACAGCCACTGCTGTTTGTTCCATTCCATGTGTAACTTGTGGCGTTTATGTCTAAGGTATTTGGATTCGTCTCTGATGCTGCATCTGCGGCTAATTTTCCACCATATCTGATACCTGTATTGGGATCAACGTACACCATGCTGTTTTTTAGATTGCCGATAATGGCATCAAAATCACCACTTCCGCTATGTCCAATGTGCAATTGTCCGCTAACAAGTTCGATTTTGTGAATATGTTCAGCCGTATTGTACAATCTCAAATTACCGCTACTGGTAGCATTTCCCACGGTAATGGCCTCAAGACAAGACACTGACCCGTAGGTATTCGCAGTCCAGCCTTCTGCAACGGTTAATCCACTGCCCACCCTATATTTTCTAGTAGTAGAAGGCGACCTCGCCTCGGTGATCATACCTATGATGTTCACTACATTATTTGTATCTATGCTGGACATAACCGGAGTAAAAGCATGGCTATCCGCATCAGCTCTTCCACCAATATAAATTTGAAAGTCATCGCCAATGGCAAATGCCCTAGCCTCAGAATGTGTACTCAGTGTAGCCGTGGCTGTACCGCCATCTATGGCCCAATCGCTTTCCAATACTGCGCCCAAGATGTTGACCGTTGAGTTTGAAGCGACACTGTCATCTGCGAATATCCCTACTCGCCAACCGAAATCATCAGCATTCGTACCCTTGTCCGTACTCATTGCACCGATGGTGTCTACGGAAGCAGTCCCTGAGGAATAGGCAACCGCCGCAAGAGTTTGGCTACCATTCATATTGAGTGTAATATTGTTTGCAACAGCACCTCCGCTTCTTGTGGCGGCACCTATCACATTAGCGGATGCTACGGAGCCTCCTACAGTGCCGGTGGATGCGGACGCGGTCAGTGAATTTCCATCACCCAGCATTAATTCCACCCTAGACATCTCAGCACGGCCATTGGAACTATCGCAGCTGGCTCCGAGGACGGATGCAATCGCATACTGGTGTCCATTATTTTGTGGTTTTGTTTCGAAAAGCAAATACGCCGGATCGATTGTCATGTAATGTGCTGAAGCCGCCAATGTATTATTACCTCCAATGTGCCATAGTGCATTTGTCACCATGGCCCAAGTTCCACCTGTACTATTATTAGAGTCATTTGCACTGCTACCAAATACAACAGCAGGACCGTTGGTGGCGGATATGAATATGTTGTTATTTCCGACATTCCACTCTACATAGGTATCTGCGCTTGTTGTTGTGGATTCATTACCATTACTACTTCTACCATCTTGTGCGTAAGCGCCAACACCCGCGAAGCCATGTTCATTGCCACTTTTATAGGAACTACCAAGGACAGCAGACGCAGACCCGGAGTAGGCTTCGAAGACATTATTGTTTCCAATATTCCATTGCCCGCCAACCACAACCGCTTGATCCCAATTGCTGGGATCTCCACTGTTGCAGCTAGCGCCAATCACAGTGGCGGAAAATCCGGAATAGGATTTGAATGTGTTATAATCTCCCATAGTCCATACGAAAGGAACAAGGGATTTTTGTTCTGGTGAGGCTAACCCTCCTGTTCCTTGCAATGTAACAATTGCTGCACAACCTTTGTGCACGCTATCACAGCTGGCACCGATTATGGCAGAAGCGGCGGAACCATAGGCAACAAGATTGTTATAATTTCCCATGGTCACAGTTGTGTCTGCTATTTCTGCCGGGCCACTACCACCACCTCCTCCCAGTGAGCAGCTGGCACCAAGCACGGTGGCGGTAGCACCATAATAATATGCATTGTTCCATGAATTAAGAGGGGTACAATATCCACCGGCATAGGCTTCCATACGATTATGGTTCCCGATGTCCCAATCGACGTTATACACCGTCGCTCGACATTTGTTATAGGATGGAGTAGTGTTGCCATGTCCAGAATCTCCTTGATTATAGCTGCTGACACAACTAGCGCCAAGCACGGCAGCAGAAGAGGCAAAATAATAATTTGTTGTTGCATTTAGGTCCTTAGTCCCCTCGGAATATGCTATGAAAGTATTATAATCTCCCACGGTCCATTTTCCTCCGCTAATGGATGCAGAATTTCCCAATCCTGCATTAGGCACGCTGTAATTAGTATTATTCCTCGCGTTCAGGCTGGTGCCAACAACGGCGGTGGCAGAACCCGAAAATGTCGCCCCAGACTGATAGTTTCCCCCCCATGCCACTAAAATATTGTTTGTAATGGCATTACCACTGCCGAGATTTATTGTTGCGCCTACCAATGCGATCTGACCCACACTAGTAGACGCTGAGCATTTTCCTACCACAGTCGCAGCGCCAGCATAGGAATGTGGTGCGTATTTTGCCGCAATTGCGTATGGACGTAATGATCCCTCTGCCACACCAGCCAATAATAGGGACGAGTTGTCGTTACTAAGCGATATGCTGGCGACACCGTTGCCATCGCCGTAAGCATATATGTGTGTAGGGAAAGAAGACGTTCCTTGTGTTGTCACATATGAATTCCCTGAATCTAAGGCGAAAGATGTGATCAGACCAGAATTAATGCTCGGGTCATTTTCAAAGGACACGGATACTGCATTCTCCCCAGCTGTAGCGGCGACAGCTCCGTTTACTTCTAAAGCACCATTATCCGTAAAAGTAACATTTTCATCCTCACTAGATCCCCACAACTGCTGGGTTGACTCGGAACTCATAATCGTAGTCGTAGTAGCAGAACAAACGTACGGAGAAAACACACATGAACTCAAGAATAGCGCCGCAATTAAAATCCTCTGCTTTACCATCATAATATCCTGACAAAGCGACTAGTATGTATTGGCGGAAATATGTCAATAATTTATCAAAAAGTGTGAAAAATTTATCAAAAATCAAAAATATCTCCACGGAATGGGGATGTTTTTCACTGTTGATTTTACATTTGTCAACCCGACAAACAAAGTACCCACACAACAAGCTCCAAAAGACACTTGTAAAACAATAAGCAAAGCTACAAAAAACAAAAAAGAATTTTGTCCAATGGGGTTTCCAAACGCTATGGAAAAACTTTTAAACAATTTTCTCTTTGCGGATAGAAATGGCCAAAAAGCACGGCGATAATCCACACTTTGAGAGATTATCTAACTTCGATAGACAATGGGCAACACCACTCGAAAGGTAGTGCCCTCATGCTCCTTTGAGTCAATTTCTATGATACCATTGTGTAATGCGACACAATGTTTAACAACAAACATACCAATTCCCATACCTTTGCGGCCACCCGTATTGGATCCCCGGTGAAACAATTTGAATATCCCTTTCCACTCCTTACGGGGAATCCCTATCCCAAAATCCTTAACGTGAATGGCCAATGTTTCCGGCTTATAACCCAAATTTAAATATACCAGTGTTTCTGGTTTGGAATATTTTATCGCATTGCTTAGTAAATTAGAAACGATGTGGTAAAGAAGTGTTGTATCTATATCAAGCCCCCGAGGGAACGATTTTGAAACCTGAAGTATAATTTTTCTTCCTTCGTTAAGACTTTCAAATTCATCGATGATGTTTTTGCAAAATAGTACCACATCGGTCTTCAACGGTTGAAATGATAGCTGATTGCTTTGTACTTTACCTAAAATCAATACCGTATCCATTGTTCTCGTCATCCGCAAAATTGCTTTTCTTATTGATTGAATGTAATATCTTCTCTCGCCGTCGCTCAACTTATCATTGCAGTGCTCGATCAAATCAGCTGCTCCTTGTATAATCGCCAAAGGCGTACGCATTTCGTGTGACACCATATTGACGAATAGACTTTTCACCTGATTCATTTCTCGCTCTTTTCGTAAACTTTCGATAAGTTGCCGTTTGACAATGTCACCATCTTCTGCCTCATCGTCACATTCTGGAGCCATAAAAAGACACCCAACAAAATCTACCGTCATTTGACTTTTTGCGGTTATCTTAATTTTTTCAACGAATGGCCGATAGCCATTCTCGTCGGTAAGCAAGCGATATGTCCTAAGAAACGATGATTCTTTCGCCAAAAGGTTATTTTTCAACGTATGTATTAAATCGATACCATTCGGATGTACATTGTTTTCAACAATATCAACGTAATTATCGCCTCTATGGCCGAAATTTCCAATCCATTCGTGAATATTATCTACCAGCCAATGTATTTTCAAAATGTCTGTGTTGCTATTATAATTTCCTCGATACAAAGCTAAATTCAAATATTTACATATTTCGAGGGTTGACATGGTTAAATCGCCAGACCCACGCAGGTCCATGGTATTATTTATTAGGGAGGACATGATTATTTTTTATCACAAAAAATTTGTAACGCCATACTTTTCTAAAAAATATTATCGTCTATTACGTATATTTTTGATGGAGCAATGGTAAAATCCCATGTAGATGTAGGACAAAATGATGTATCCCAAAATATTCAAATTTTTATTGAAAAAATTTTTTTACAAACTATCCTAAAAGAAATTTTTAATAGAAAGGATTCAAATGGCAAACATAGGAATTTCTAATGCAAATACTAGCCAGGTCGATGCAAATGTCTGCATACCTGGGCCAACAGGCGTGGTCGGAGATATGAAAACAAATCCAGTCGCAAACCCAAATATTTCGCAAAATGACGTTAGCAGTACGCAACATATCAGTAGGGAAATGACGGATGAGACCCGTCCGGGGACAAAGGCCTTTGAAAACAAACAGGAAGATTTAGAAAAATCTGACCCCGAGCAGCAAAGGCTGGACAGTGGCGTACTAAAGGCAGTCATAACGCATAACAATTCAAGTGGGGCAAATCTAATCGCCAATCCTTCCGTAAGTGCAGAGTACGAGTACGGCAAATGAGATTCCTGTGCTCAGGACTCATAAGATAAGAAAAGGGTTGACATTTTAATGAAAAACGGAAGAGAGAATTTTGTCCATGGCTTATGGTTGATAGAAGAAGGGGATTTTAAACAACTAAACGTATTTTCCGAAGTCGCGAGAGAAAACCACGGGGGATGATCGGCCGGTGCTTAGCGGAATTGCTTATGTTCTGAGCAATGGACCGAAGTGAAATAATGTCCTACGGG
>JAITAS010000071.1 GCA_031284015.1 Puniceicoccales bacterium
TGTCGTCAAATAAAACATTGACAAAATGAAAAAGAAGTGCAAAAGCGTGGAGCATGGACGCAAAAGCACACAGAAGGCACGACATATCAGATGAATTATGGAGAAAAATGGAGTGGCTGCTACCCGGAGGTAGTGGAAAAGTCGGTAGACATGGCAGGGACAACCGCCAATTTATAAACGCCGTGTTCTGAATAGTGAGGACTCTAGAATTTGGCTTTGTATAGATAATTTTTCCCTTAAAATGCTTGATTTCTAAAGGATCCTATGGATCCTATCTTTACCTATCTATTCTACGTATACGTTTGCAAAAAGGTAGGTTTTTGTGCATTATCTTATATACTGGGACGGGTTGGGCAATATTGTCCAATTTTGAATTTCACGTTTGTTAATTTTTTAAAAAAAAGTTGACAAATTGTTATGCTTATTACAATTGCACTATAGCATGGCATACGCATTTAATGATTTTATCAAGATATGGAAGTTCAATGGCAAGACCACGCACAAGCCAGTGGTTGCATTTATTTCCGACAAATATTTTTTCTTCGATGAAGTCAAACTACCCAATGAATCGTTACCAAACAAGGAAATTGACAGTATGGTTCAGATAGCCATAAAAAATTTTCTTCCCGTGGAAAAAAAGAAAATACTTTCTGGCTTTTTTGTAAATCGGAGTAAAAGAAATGTAACCATCTTTGCCGCTTCCAAAAATCGAGTGCTAGCAGAAATGCCCGATTTAAAGACTTGTACCTACTGGCTTCCAGAAAGGTTTTGCCGCGAAAATATAAACGACAAAGACATAACAATTAAGCCCGATGAAAAGTATACCACCATTGAGGTCGATCAAGATGGAAGTTTAACAAAACAAGACAAGAAACTTAATCTGTTTTCCGAAAATTTCTGGAATGCTGAAATGCATGAAAATCAAGAAAAAAGCATCGCTAGAAAAGTTGAAAAAATAAATAGCTGGTATAAGAAAATAATTTCTCCCTTGATTTCCGCAACCTCCGTTTTGTTCATGCTTGTAATTGTTTTATTGGCGATACGTTCTACAATTGGATTTCGGCATTCGATATTAGAAAAGAGGCAATCCAAAATCAAAATCAGTCGAATAATTGAACGTAAAAAATTGCGAGATGAAATTTGTGCTTTTACGGAAGGAAAAGCTTTATATTTCGTACGACTAAACGCAATAAATAAAATTCGGCCTGCTCGGCTATTTTTTAATCAGTTTACGATGAGCAGCCCAAAGGTCATGCAGTTCGTTGGAACATGTGATTTGATCGCTACACTAGATGACTTCATAGAAAATCTAAAAAAAGACTCCTCCATACGCGTTGTATCAACTCCACGGGTTTCTTCCTCGTCGAAAGAAACAGCTTTTAACCTTAAACTAGAATATTTTTAATTGTGAAAACAGATATAACCAGTGCTTTACAGCGTTTTCAGTCATTGTCAATAAAACAAAAAACTATTTCTATTGTATTATTGTGTCTAGCATCTCTGGTGTTGCTGAATTTATCAATAGTTTTAATAACATCCTTTCCCAAAAAAATACACCAAGTTCATTCCCTATACGACGAACAAAAGGTCTGGTTCTCACAATCAGACGAAATAGAAAAAGAATTAAGCTCATTCACTGAGTCGGGTACAGGACTCGGAAAACTAGATTTGCCAAAAGTTACGGCTGCCATTGAGAAAATAACAGCCAAAACTGGTGTTCAATATACATTTACAAAGCTAGAGAAAGGGGACATTGAACAATTAACGATTCATCGCTACAAAGTTTCATTCGACAGGATATCCCTTTCTGGGTTGATTGAATTTTCTAATCAAATAGAAGCACTGGACAACAACGTTGCCATATCAGAAATCCAAATAAGCGCACAGGGACAACTGTTGGATGCGTATTGTATTATCTCAATTTTAGATACGAAATAGGTAAAAACATGAAAAAGAACATATTAACATTCGTTTTCCTAATTTTATTCATGCAGTTTGTGTATGCCGAAGAAGAAGAAACCTTTCAGGTTGAAGAGGCAATGGTAAAAAGTATTGCATTGTCAGATGCTCCACTGTCTCAGGTCCTATATATAATGGAGGAATTAACGGGAAAAGCAGTTTTACAGGATAGCAATCTTGGGAATGTTCCAATAAGCTTACAAATTCGGAAAGAAATTAGCAGGGAAGAAGCAATACGGGCCATTGAAAGTGTATTGGCTATAAATCATATTGCGATAGTAGAGCTCGGAGATGGATTATTGAAAGCTGTTAGTACAAAATCTGTGTTCACACAGTCACCATTTTTTGTGGATTATTCATTACTAGACGTAACTCCCAGTGAAAAAATTTGTTCCAAAATTTTTCAATTACACTACTTGTCCGTAGATGAATTTTCAAAATTGATAGCCCGCCTATTAAATCCGGATGTGTCATCGGCCATAGTATTTAGTGATTCGAATTCCATGCTAATAACAGATTCTATCGCCAATCTACAACGCATAGAGCTAATACTTACTAGGGTTGATATTCCAAAACATTCCGTTCTAGATTCGAAAATATTTCGCATAAAACATGGCGATGCCAAGGAAATTACCGACCTTTTAAATAAAGTTATAAAGGGGCAATCAAACGCACGGAACAAGGAATCAGGGAGTGCTTCCGACGGTTCCACAGGATATCAAAACGAACTAGAAAATATGTCATCTTTCCAGTTTTCGAAAAATTTGACCATTGAGCATGATATTCGTAGTAACGCTGTGATTGCCTGTGGTACCTCAAAAGATATTGAACTTGTCGAATCAATAATCAACCAAATAGACGTGTTGCTAGATCAGGTTAGAATTGAGGTAGTCATTGCAAAAGTTACGCTCACAAAGGGACAGGCTTCGGGGTTAGAGTCTTTAGGACTGGACAATTCAGGAGCTACATACAAACATTATAATCCAAGAATAGCCACACAAGTTACTTCGATAGGATATGGTGGGTCCCCATTCACTTTAAACGGAACCATAAAGAATTTTGCATTGGCTTCGATCTTCAGTAAAGCTCGTAGCGATACCAACGTGAAAGTTTTATCCGCTCCAACGATTGTCACAACTCATAATCGGCTAGCGCTAGTGAAAATTGTTGACTCATATCCCATCGTAAAATCTGACATTTCCAGTTCAAATGGCGATGGCGGTGTAGCAATAAAGAGTAACATTGAGTATAAGGATATTGGCATAGAACTTAGGGTTAAGCCACTGATTGGAATAAATGGCGTAATACAGCTTGAAATCAGCCAAACAATTGAAGATAAAAAAGAGGATGTTACCGTCAATGGTAATGCTATGCCATCGATGTCAAAAAGTGAAGCCGTATCATTTGTAAGTGTATATGACCGAGATACAGTGGTACTAGCTGGATTGCAACAAAAGAAGGTTACGAAAAACAATGGTAAATTGTGGCTGTTGGGAGATATCCCTGTGATCGGAAATTGGTTGTTTGCACCAAAAGGTATCCATGAGGAAACTTCAGAATTGATCATCTTTATCAAACCTACCATTGTCTCGAACCCAGCAAATGGAGAAACATTTGCTAAATGGGTACTTGATGGATCAGAATTGCAGCCGGAAGTAAAGCACTATGATAGAACTGGGAAATTTTTGCCGGGTATGAAATTTCCCAAAGGAACATTGGGCGATCCTACCGTTGATCACAGTGAAGCTCCTCACCGAAGCAATGGTCCAAAAAAGTGTAAGAGCAGGAGTCAAATAGGAAAAACAACGTCAAAATGTACTGTAAATTCGGCACCGGTAGAGCAAGTATTACCCGCGAAATCATCCAGCACAAAAGTCAGTGCCGTTAAACAACCGGTAAGTGCTAAACCTTTCAATGACCACCCCACAAAACATGCGAAGAAACGTCATCGGAGGGAGATAGAAGAAAAACCTGTTCCAGCCGTAATTCAGACTGAGAAGAAAGTCAGTGCCGTTAAAGTAACCAAACCTAAATCAAATATTGTTGAAAAACAAGAGAAACCGCTGATCGATAAAGGCAAAAAGCAAAATGGCAAAAAGCATCATGCCAGAATACCATAGGGAGATACTATGAAATTAATAAGACTAATATTAGCGCTGGTATTATTTGTTCCTCTATGTCTTATGGGAGAGAATTTTGAGTCACTCATAGCAAACTCTCCTTTTGTGGGGCAGACTGCATCAAAATCGGCTACCCATGGATCAAAAAAGGCAGATGGCCTCGTTGAAATCAATTACGAACTAAAAGGAATATTGATCAAAGATGGTATCAAAGCATTCAACATATATAACCCGGTAAGTAATAAATATAAATGGATTAAGCAAGGAGATAGTCGTGGTCAAGTAATAATAGATTCGTTCGATGAACATAGTAAAACACTATACTTTCATACGCCCGGAGATCAGTGTTATGCAGTTCGACTGAAAAGTGCTTTAAATGACTTAAATTTGGGAATTACTTTTAAATAACCTGCAAACTGTAATGGAGAATTAGAATTTTATGGATATTCTTTCTGAAAAATTGTCCGAATTGGGACCAGAAATTTTTGATAAAATTATGTCTGCCCCCATCCAAAGACGTATGGAAATTCTAGCCAAAGCGTTATGCTGTGAAAATGAAAAACAGGCGGTGATTTGGTTGTCTGAAAATTTAGAAATTCCATTTGTCGAACAATTTCAATTTGACAAAGCATATATCGACATATTACCTTCAGAACTTTTGAGTGCTTACGGAATATTGCCGATTTATGATGTGACTAAGGAAAATAAACTTTGTGTGATAAGCTGTTGGCCGATGGAAGAAAAAGTTTGCCGACAAATAGAGATGTTTTCTGGGCGTTATCCGGAAATATGTTTAGGAGTACCATCCGATATAACAGGAGAACTGGGTATTCATTTTGGTCTTGAATCCGAAGAAGAACGTTTTGTTGAATTAACCTCAAATAAATGTGAAAATGAAACCGAAAATGAAACCGAAGCAGTTGTTGTAAAATTTGTAAACGATGTTATTCGCCGAGCATTGAAATCACGGGCTACGGATATTCATTTTGAGCCACAAAGAAATTCTGTACATATAAGGTATCGCATAGATGGTGATTTGGTTGCTGTACGTGTACCTGAGAATTTGGTAAAATTTCAGGCAGCTATTATTTCACGCCTGAAAATTATGGCATCGCTAAATATTTCAGAAAAACGCCGTCCGCAGGATGGAAAAATCTCATTCAGAGATGGCAAGGATATCGTCGATATTCGCATATCTACGCTACCCGTTGTATATGGAGAAAGCGTTAGTTTAAGGTTGTTATTACAAGGTGGCGGCGCTCCAGTTTCCTTGCGCGATTTAGACATGTCGGAATGTCAATTTAAAGTGGCGGAAAAGGCGTTGAGTAAACCACATGGCATAATTTTAGTTACCGGACCAACGGGATCTGGAAAGTCAACGACGCTTAGCGCTTTTCTGCGCCATATTTATTCCCCAACAACCCGATTAATTACCGTAGAAGATCCTGTTGAATATGAAATTGCAGGAGCTAACCAATCACAAGTACATGCAGAAATTGGACTAACTTTTGCCAGCATACTGCGTTCCATATTGCGTCAGGACCCTGATATTATTATGTTGGGAGAAATTCGAGATTCCGAAACTGGTGATATTGCAATCCGTGCTGCAGTTACAGGACACTTGGTTGTAAGTACATTGCATACAAATGATGCCGTGGGAGCCATAACTCGATTAAAGGATATCGGCATAGAATATTATATGATCGCATCTGCTGTGGAAATGGTGTGCGCTCAAAGACTCGTTCGCAGGTTATGTCCACACTGTGCCAAGGAATCAACAAAATTCAATACGCCTGCTGAACTGGAAAAATTACGCCATCTTTTTAATATTTCAGAACTACCTGCCGATGTAAAATTAATGGAACCTGTGGGGTGCGAACACTGCCACGGCATTGGATATCGGGGCAGAATGGCAGTTTTTGAAATGCTTGGTATGAGCGAAAAAATTCACGAAGCTATCGTAAATAATGCACCAGAGTCTGAAATTCGTTCCATTGCTATCGACGATGGAATGACATTTCTTGCCCATGATGCTTTCATGCGTGCATGCCGAGGGTTAACTACGATTGAAGAAGCTATTCAGTTAATTCCATAGTATGAAATTAACTTAGATTTCCATTCGAGGACATATAACGGATGGCCTCAAATCCAACGCGCAAAAGAGAATGGCTAATGCCGCATTTTAGCGAGTTTTTTGGCCATTTGATATTTAACCTTTGCATCGAGCTTTTCAATTTCGGCGGGGTCGAGGATTTCGCGTTTGGTGCGAGCTTCCTCAAGAGCTTTTTGAGCACGTTCTTCGGCTTTTTCAATTTCATTTAAATCAGCCTCGTCGATGTTTAATGATTCGTCAGTAAGAACAAAAACAGTGTCGTTAGAAATCATGGCAAACCCAAAATCTATTGCAAAATTCTCTTGGGCGTTGGTGCCTTTGGCCACAAGTTCCCCGGGCTGAATAATCGTTAGGAGGGGAAGATGTCCCGGTAAAATTTCTATTTCCCCATCCGATGCAGGTAACACCACGGAAGTCACTTCCTTTTCCAATGTTATCCCGATGGGTGTTACGATTTTTAATAGCAAAGCCATGGCATCGTTTTCTTTTTATGGTTAGTAGCTTGAGTCATATTTTTCGGTTTCATGCTTTGCTCCGTTCAATGACCTCTTCGATGGTTCCTTTCATGTAGAAGTCGTTTTCGGAAATGTGGTCGACCTTTCCATCGAGAACCATTGCAAACCCACGAATTGTGTCTTCGGTTTTGACGTATTTTCCTTGAAACCCAGTAAAAACTTCAGCGACATGGAATGGTTGGGACAGAAATTTTTGAATTTTTCGTGCCCGTGAGACCGTAAGTTTGTCCTCCTCAGAAAGTTCATCCATGCCGAGAATCGCTATGATATCCTGCAGATCTTTGTATCTTTGCAACAATGCTTGAACACTTCGAGCAACACGGAAATGTTCTTCGCCAACGATGTTAGGTGCTAGGGCTTTTGACGTAGAAGCTAGGGGATCGACGGCGGGGTAGATTGCAAGTGCGGAAATTTTACGGTCTAAAACTATGGTGGAATCCAAATGGGCAAAGGTATTTGCAGGAGCAGGATCTGTCAAGTCGTCGGCGGGGACATAGATGGCTTGGAACGATGTGATGGAGCCTTCTTTGGTAGATGCAATACGCTCTTGGAAATCTCCCATTTCTTTACTCAATGTAGGTTGATAACCTACGGCAGATGGGGAACGCCCCAACAAGGCGGATACTTCAGATCCTGCCTGAGAAAAACGAAATATATTATCAATGAATAACAAAACATCCTGGTGTTTCTCATCTCTGAAATACTCTGCTATTGAAAGTCCTGTCAGACCAACACGCATACGGGCTCCAGGAGGCTCATTCATTTGACCGAAAACGAGAGCAACCTTTGATTTTGCAAGGTCATCCACATTGATGACTTTGGAATCACACATTTCGTGAAATAGATCATTCCCTTCGCGAGAACGCTCCCCAACTCCAGCAAAAACCGAATATCCTCCATGTTCGGTTGCTATATTGTGAATCAGTTCCATAATAACTACGGTTTTCCCTACACCGGCACCACCGAAAGCTCCAATCTTACCACCTTTTATGAATGGACAAATTAAATCAATTACCTTAATACCGGTTTCCAAAATCTGGGATCCAGTATCCTGGTCAAGTAGTGTTGGGGCTGATCTATGGATAGGATATTTTTTGGCAGTTTTTACTGCTCCCCTGTTGTCAACTGGATCACCAGTGACATTCAAAATTCTTCCCAAAACTTCTTCACCAACTGGAACTTCGATGGGCTTACCTGTGTCCATTACCTCTAATCCACGACGCAAACCATCCGTTGCCGACATTGCCACGGAACGAACAATGCCTTTTCCTAGGTGTTGCTGAACTTCAAGAACCAAAGTTTCCTGTTTCCCCTCAACATCATATTTTACAATTAAAGCGTTGTAAATGTCGGGAGTTACTTTTGCCTGAAATTCCACGTCGACTACTGCTCCGATGACCTGTACAATTTTTCCAATATTCTCCATGTTACAAACCTTGTATTGCTGCTGATATTTCAATGATTTCGTTAGTAATTGCCGCTTGCCTCAATTTGTTATGTTCCAAGGATAATTCCTTCGACAATGTTTCTGCATTATCCGTAGCTCCTCTCATGGCCATTGTCCGAGAAGAGTGTTCCGATGCTTTGGCCTCCAAAATCACACGATAGATGTTTTGACTAAGAAACATTTGGGATAGCATGGCAACCACGGAACCAACGTTGGGCTCCACAAGCATTGGACGTTGGTCGTAGGTAATTTCTCCCGAATTAATATGCATATTTTTACATAATCTTTCCAATTCACTGTGAAAATCTAGCATTGGTAAAATGTGTTGGTTGATAGGTTCCTGGATCAGTGGATTTATATACTGTGCGAAAATTACCTCCAAAGAGTCGATTTCATTGGCCAAATATGCATTTTTTAAAAATTCTACAATGGGGACTAACTCGCAGTAATCCGTCCGATCACTTACGTTGAAATTAGCGACAATTGTCCATTTGGCCAATGAAATTAATTGCATTGCTTTCTTTCCAATGGTTATAAATTTTACATTTTCATTCCGTGCAATATTGGCATTTATAAACTTCAAAATATTTTGATTTAGTGCGCCACAAAGGCCCCTGTCCGTTCCTATGGCAACAATTCCTCGGGTTTTAACTTCCCGACGTTCAAAAAAAGGGTGCCGCAATTTGGAAGGTCCCAATTTAGATAAATTTTCTGCAATTTCTGTTAGAAGAAGCATATATGGACGCCCTAGCAGTGCCAATTGCTGAGCCTTTTTCATCTTAGAAGACGCGACCAATTGCATTGCACGCGTAATTTTAGCAGTGTTATTTACTGCTTTTATGCGACTACGAATTTCTTTTACGCCCTTCATTGTGTTTTAACATTTTTTATTCAACATTTTTTATTCCTAGCCATTCTTTGGCCAATGTGTGTAGTTTATTTTCTTCCGGTTCTTCCAGCATTTTCTTAGATGCAATGGCAGCCATAAGGCTAGCGAAGTGTAAATTTGCATACTCCTCCAATTCGATGGTAATGGTGGGAATCTTTTCCACCGGAATTGCATCAAAATAGCCATTTTTCATCATCCAAAGCAACATGATTTGGTTTTCAACGGATTTTGGACGTAGGGATGTTTGTTTAAACAATTCCACAATTCGCGCACCTCGGGCTAATTTAATTTTTGTTTTTTCGTCGAGGTCAGAGCCAAATTGGGCAAACGCTGACAACTCATAGTATTGACCCAATTCCAGTTTTATTTGCCCAGCAACCTGTTTGAATCCCTCTACCTGGGCAGCTGATCCCACACGGGAAACGGAAATTCCCACGGAAATTGCAGGACGTATGCCGCGGTTGAACAAATCGGTGTCCAAAAATATTTGCCCATCGGTAATGGAGATTACATTTGTTGGGATATATGCTGACACGTCACCGGCCTGCGTTTCTATGAATGGCAAAGCCGTAAGAGACCCACCACCATTCTTTTCATTCATCCTGGCAGCCCGTTCCAAAAGCCGAGAATGCAGGTAGAAAACATCTCCCGGGAATGCTTCTCGCCCCGCAGGACGCTTTAAAATTAATGAAATTTGGCGATAGGCCACCGCATGTTTTGAAAGGTCATCATAGACGATCAACGCATCCATTCCGTTTTGCATGAACCATTCTCCAATGGCACACCCCGCATAGGGAGCAATGTATTGGTTCGAAGCACTATCGGAAGCGGTAGATGACACAATAATTGTATATTCAAGCGCATTAAACTCCTCTAATGTGTGAATCATGCGAGCGATGGTGGAATTTTTTTGCCCAATGGCCACATATATCGAATATACCGGACGGAATGTCGGATCACCACTGGCAAGTCCTCTGCGGTTTATATTTGCCTGGTTAATAATAGTATCTATCGCAATGCTTCCTTTCCCCGTAGAACGATCCCCAATGATGAGTTCCCTTTGTCCACGCCCTATGGGGATCATTGAGTCGATTGCCAAAATTCCGGTTTGTAATGGTTGATTGACAGCTTTCCTAGTCATAATGCCTGGAGCAATT
This sequence comes from Puniceicoccales bacterium, assembly GCA_031284015.1. Taxonomy (GTDB): domain Bacteria; phylum Verrucomicrobiota; class Verrucomicrobiia; order Opitutales; family JAIRKQ01; genus JAIRKQ01. The sequence goes on from JAITAS010000071.1 coordinate 10,201, forward strand.
CGTTCTACCGGTAAAAACTTTTTACAGCCGGTAGGACCTTTGCCGTCGATAGGATTTCCAAGTGCATCAATAACACGTCCTAGCAACTCCATACCAACCGGCACCGATAATAGCTTACCGGTGGTCTGAGCTTCATCTCCTTCCTTCAACGATGAGCCATCTCCAAGTAAAACGACACCTACGAGTTCTTCCTCAATGTTCAAAGCAATCCCAAAAATGTTATTGGGAAATTCGATCATTTCGTTATACATCGCTTTGGACAGCCCATCGACGGTAGCGACACCATCGGCAAGAGTTAAAATTTTACCCGTGTTTTTTTTTTCGGTCTTGCAGGTCAAATTTGCAATTTCCTGCCTAATTTCATTTAAAATCCTATCAGACATTTCTTTTTCAAAAAATGTTAAAAAACTGCACGCTAAATTCAACAAGAATTAGGTATAATTTTTAAAATCACACTAACGTTGCAATGATTTTCAAAATTTCTACGTAAGGATAACATATGAAAATAGGAGGCATGCAAAAAGTTTCACTGATAGATTTTCCTGGAAGAATTTCATGTGTGTTATTCACACAGGGATGCAATTTTTGTTGCCAGTTTTGCCATAACGAATCGTTAGTTCTGCCTGAAAAATTTGGGAGGCTAATGGATGAAAATGAGATATTTAAATTTTTAGGCATCAAACGGGGAAAAATTGAAGCCGTAGTTGTATCTGGGGGAGAGCCAACTTTGCACAATGACATTGAAGACTTTTTTAAAAGAATAAAAAAACTTGGTTTTCTAACAAAATTAGACACAAATGGTACGCGACCTGATGTCTTGGATAGCTTATACAAAGCGAATTTACTGGACTACGTTGCCATGGACATAAAACATAGATTCGACATGTATGCCGAAATTTCCAATGTTGTGGTGGATATTGAAAGTATAAAACGATCCGTAGGTTTAATTAAAAATAGTGGTGTGGACTATGAATTTCGTACAACAATTGTTTCAACATTTCATTCTCTCTATGACATAAAAGGCATAATATTACAGTTGTCCGGAGCAAAACGATTTGTTTTGCAAGAATTTGATCCCACGCATACAATAAATAAAAATTTAACAAATGACAATTCGGTTTTTGCTCCCCAAAACAGGATTGTTTTGGATGACATAGTCAACTTTGGTAAGCTTCACATAGGGGAATTTAAGATTCGAACGGTAAAATAGGAGTGCCAAGTTCTTTGGAACGCAAGGCAAAAGATTTTAGAAAGTTTAGAAAACCATTAAAATCCCGAAAAGTTTATCACCCTCGCGGTCGGGAATATTCCCCTAGGGATTTTCCATTTATAGGCAAATAAATTGTAGATAAATAAAGGTTGACTAAAGGTGTATCTCCATAGTATGTTCATCATTCATTTAAGAAAATTTTATCATGCCAATAGATACTTTTACAAATATTCTCTATGAGTTTGCGAACAAAATAAACCTATCCGGATTACAAGTTGATTCGTCTGGGTATTGTTGTTTGGATGTTGACCAGGGAACACTTATTCATATCAAACATGAAAATAAGCGTGATTCTATGATATTTATCGCTGAAATAGGTCAGATTCCAGAAACCAATGCTGGACAAGTATTGCGTTACCTGCTTCGAATGAACAATGACCCAGAAGAGAGTAAAGGGATGACTTTATCATATAATGCAGAAAGTAACAATGCTGCCATTGGGTATCAATTTCCATTAAGGTTTTTAAACATAGACAAATTCGAGGAGTTTTTCAAAGTGTTTTTGGACGAAGTAGATCGTTGGAAACAAAAGATGGTGCTTTATATGCAAGGAACCTTGCCGAAGGGAGAAGATGTGACAAACGAAAGTGCGGGCGAAGGAGCATTGGCCAATTCGACCAACGCGAACATTATGCCCGAATTCATAATTGGAGCGTAGGGAAGATTTTGATTAAAAATTTGGCTATTATATATAGAAAAAAGGTAATATGACAAAGGCCGCCGTTGGCCTTGGGAGTAACTAGAGCGTGTCGTCAAATTAACCGGCATCCAGAACACGGCGTTTATAAATTGGCGGTTGTTCTTGTCATGTCTACCGGTTTTTCCACTACCTCCGGGTAGCAGCCTCTCCATTTTTCTCCATAATTCATCTGATATGTCGTGCTTTCTGTGTGCTTTTGCGTCCATACTCCACGCTTTTGCCCTTCTTTTTCATTTTGTTAATGTTTTATTTGACGACACGCTCTAAGAAACGGATATTCAAACACTGAACTGAGCTTCTATTTGAAGCAAAGTTTTCAACTTACAACCTTATTAGCCTCTTTATCAATACGTAAAACGGCACAGGCATTGTCTCCAGCGAATTTTAATCGGTCAACAAAATGTTGGGCTTGGCTTTCTTCTTCGATTTGCTCTGCTATAAACCAGTTTAGCATATGCTGGGATTCGTAATCTTTTAGTAAAACGGCCAAATCATACATTTTGTGGATAAAGCCAGTAATACTTTTTTCGTGATGAAGGGCAACTTCGAAGGCATTCAGTGGAGATTTGTAGTCTGTTATGGCTTGGTCAATTGGTAATAATTCAACCTTGGATCCACGGGATATCAAATAGTCATAAAATTTCATACCATGCTCGACCTCTTCTTTTGCTTGTCTACGCATCCATTTGGAAATGCCCATGAAGGACATTGATTCCATTGCACTCGACATTCCCAAGTATATGTAAGCGGACCCGAGCTCGTTCCGAAGTTGCTCGATCATTAGTTTTTCAAGATCTTTCGGCATTTTCATATGTTTTATCCTCTTGCTACCAGACATTATAATGGATTTTCGACGAGTCAAGGCGGTTATCTGGTTTAGATGGAAATTGGGGGTATCCTATTGGAATCCACGCAAATGGAACGATATGCACCGGCAATTGAAAATAGTTTCTAAAGTTATCAATGTGTGATTTATTTGGATATAGTCCAACCCAAACAGCTCCAAGACCAGAATCGCTAACGGCAATTAAAATATTTTCGGCGGCCGCTGCGCAATTCTGATCGAAAAATTCTTTGAGCATTTCTTTTCCAGGTTCACCGCAAACAAGAATTCCAGCGGATGCTTGCAATGACATGTTTGCATAGGGATGAATTTTTGCCACGCCATCCAATTTTTCCCGTTCCGTGACAATTACGAAGTGCCAGGGAGCAGAGTGCATAGCCGATGGTGCTGACATCCCAGCGTGGGCTAAATTCTCTAGAATTTCCTTGGAGATTTCTCCGGGTTTAAAGTTCCTTACGCTATGCCTCGATAAAATTGCTTCCATAAAACTTTCCTTTAAAATTTGAATTCAGCAAGAAGATTTAATAATCATTTGAAAAATTTCTATCAAAAATGATTCAATGCATGACATAAAATTCACATTAAGTGTCACAAGGTACGTTTTGTCTTCTAAATTTGAAATAATTTTCGGGAAAATTTTTATGAGATCCAAGTTGTTTCTAAAAAATTTTGCCGTTTCATTCTCAATTCGAGCAAGAATCAGCCCATAAATCCCTTGCTTATTTACTTGTGAACCCGTAAAATCGTTAGCTTCCGCCACTCCAATAAGATTAGCTAGAAGGGCTTCAAATTGAGTCAATAGCAAATACATTTGCATAATAGCATTGGTCTTTTTTTCACAGTTGATGTCGAACAACGATGATAACCATGCGGAGTAGCTTGCCAGCCAAACCTGCATTTCTTCATTTCCAAGAAATTCGCTGCCGGAGGATAGTCGTGTGACTGAGCATCTACCTGCAATTGTCGGTAAAATGGCGTGCAATCTCGATGTTGTTAGGAAAATTATCGTGTCGCTGGGAGGTTCTTCGAGAGTTTTTAGAAATGCATTTGCTGCTGCATTATGCATTCTTCCAACATCATAGATCACTGCAAATTTCTTTTCGCAGACTTTTGGAGATAAATAAATGGTCGAACACAGTTTACGAATTTGGTCGACAGAAATTTGCATCATGGATCCGGCTGGTCGGACTTGTAGGAAATCTACGCAAGTTTCAAGATTTTGGCATCGGAGGATTTTAGTAGCAAAAAATAATGCTACTGCATTGCAAATCTCAATATCCCTGCAAACCAGAAGGTTTGAATTGGCTAGATTTCCATTTTCATATGATCCTAGCAGCGAAGTGAATCCCGGCTGGTTTTCAATTTTAAAAAAATCTTTTTGTAAATTCATTCCTTATTTTTTTATGGATTATCTTCACATCATCAATGCCATCAACCATAAAAAATCTATCATTTTCTTCTGCTAATTTCAAATAGCCACCACGGATTTTTTCAAAGAAACTTTCATCTTCTTGCTCGATTCTATCACGGGAACCATTTTCACTGGCAATACGCCTAAAGCTTTCAGCGACACTTATGTTTGGAAAAACTGTCATATCGGGGATACATCCGGACAGGGCAAAGTCATTTAAAAACTGCACGGTGCGAGCATCGATTGCCCGTGCAACACCTTGATAAACAACGGTTGAATCAAAAAACCTATCGCATAGGACAAATTTCCCAGATTTGATGGCTGGCAAAATTTTTTCATCTATGTGCTGTGCTCGGCTAGCCTCAAACAGCAATATTTCGGCCCGTGCGGAAAAAACATCATTTTTGCTGCCATTTAGCAGAAGGTCGCGAATTCTCTCCCCTAAGTTTGTCCCTCCGGGTTCGCGGGTTACAATGACATCTTTCCCTTCTTCGCGCAGCCAATTAGCTAGCATGTTTAGCTGGGTACTCTTCCCACAACCTTCAATTCCCTCAAACGTAACGAATATTCCACTCATACTACTAAAGTTTCCACATCATTTATGGTTGGCGAAAGCATGTTTTTTACATAAAATGCCGATGTCGCTGCCGCAAAATTTATGGCAAAAGTTATATCATCATTGCACAGATATGATGCCAAAAATCCTCCATTGTATCGATCACCTGCGCCGGTTAAAATTTTTGGATTTTCCACGAAATATCCTTTTGCGATTGCCGATTTTTTGCTTGTGGCAGCGGAAGAAATTTTGACGCCATGGATGAATACCACTTCAATTTCTAAAGCTTTTTGTAGCAATTTGGCAGCTTCTTCCATGCGATCTTCCGTTTCATCGAATTGAAAGTCCCGGCCAATGGCACGTAGTACCTGCTGCGCTTCTCGAACATTTAAACCCAGGATGGACCTCCCATATTTTTCGTAGGAACTAATTACGTGTAAAAATTCCACAAGCTCGGACCGTTTCCTTTTTTCCGGATCAGCCAAATCGAAGAAAAACAATCTATCGCTTTGGGCACATTGCGGCAAAATTTTTGTAACAAAAAACTGAGCAATATCTGTCATATGCCTCATCATAGTCCAATTTGTCATGGCGAAAGCATCGCATAGGTCGATGGTGGCGACTAGATCTTGCGGAGATATTTTTGCCAAAATACTATCGACAGTCGTTTTGTGCAATGATAACATTTCCCCGAACAAAATTTTACCATCGGAGAATTCTATCGCTCGAGTTTCACCATAGTCTCCCGTAGAAATTGCCGATGTTTTGGCCGCAAAATCTTTGAACAGATTATTCGTACAATCCCCAAGGGCACCGATGTATCTAACGTTGACTCCCAATTTGCATAACGTTTCTGCCAGTAGGGGGCCATTGCCTCCAATCAATTTTTTCTGTGGTACAAGTTCTATGTTGGAGCTTTTTCCTGCGGCTGATATTATCCTTTTTCCAAAATCGGAAATTGTTTCAATTTTTGTGTATTTCTCACCATTACGCACGTCAACGGCATGAACTATCGTATCGACGAAACCGTCAAATCCGACAACCACATTTTTTTTTTGTATTTTCCCCAAATTTTTCGTTGCCATAATAACTAATGCTGTGATGCACGATGAAATAAAGAAACACCCAATACCATCAATGTCACATTGGGTAGCCAAACTAAAACATCAGGTCGTAGGTGGGGATATTCCCCGAACAGAGAAAACATTGCCATTATGAAATAATATCCTATGCCTAAGCACAACGCTATGCCAATATTCAATGCAGTATCTTTTCGATGCACTTTTATTCCAAGAGGAATAGCAAGCAAAGTCATGGCCAATATGCCGAATGCATTCGCAATGTTATTGCTAATCTGTGCATTTATAAGTGTTTTTTGATGGCGAATGTTTTCATAGGAGATCATATCTTTCCTAAGGTTCAAATCCCTTTTGGCGGTTAGTAATTCATCCAAGGTCATTCTATGAAATTTTTTTGAAATATGAACTGGAACCCCCAAAAATTCCTTTGTTGGCAAGTTAATTGTTATGTTTTTGAAGAAAATAATTTGTGGAGCTTTTTGAACATTAGTTTCAGGGTTACTGGTGTTGAATTTCTCCATATTTCCATCGTTTAACTTTAGTAAAAACATGTTCGACGGTTCATCGAATGTTATGCGTCCACTTTTGGCAGAAATATAGGTATTCAACGAATTTTTTTCATCGAATCTCCAAAGCTTCATTCTGCTAAAGTCACCATCTGACAGGCTATCAACGTATATCGTATAGCCTGGAAAATAGTCATTAAATGTCTTAGGAGTAATAAAGCGCATTGGTTTTTTCCGCACAAGATCTCCAAAAAACTGTCTGTATCTACTGACAGAATCAGGGGCGTAATACAGATTGATGTATGTGGCAAAAAGAGTAAATATCATCGCTAGGGCGAATATTGGCCACGTAATTTCCAACAAGTCCATCCCAATGCTTTTCATCGCAAGTATTTCGTTTTGGGATGACATGCGGCCTATGACAATTAATACTCCTGCCATTATCCCAAGTGGGAGCGCATAGGAAATGGTAGATGGTGCAAGAATACTCAGCAACTGAAAAGCTTCCCGGCATGTTAATCGTCCTTTGGTGATCCACTCCACCACATCACGCATGGCGTTTGCCACGAGTAATACGCCGACAAACAAACCAGTCGCTGTGCAACAAACAATAAGGGTTTCTCCCCAAACGTATCTTCTAAAAAGTTTCACGCCCAAAATTATTCTACGACAAAGTTAACAATTTTTCCTCTAATATAAATTTTTTTGACTATTTTTTTATCAAAAATATACTTTTGAACATTCCCATCATGCATGGCAAGTTCAAAGATGGCATCTGCCTGCATATTATTTATGTCACTAACAACAAGCTCAGCTCGCATTTTTCCATTAACTTGAACAATAATCTTTTGGGAAGTTGGTATCATTTTTGAATCGTCATATTCTGGCCAATCTGTATTATAGATGCTCCCATTGTTACCAATCCTTGCCCACAGTTCTTCGGAAATATGAGGAGCAAATGGCGCTAAAATTTTTAGAAAATTCCTTGCGGAAGCACCATCAAATCCTCCTGCTTTTTGCACAGAATTTAAACATATCATCATTTGTGAAATTGCAGTGTTGAATTTTAGCTCTTCGATATCATTTCCAACCTTTCTAATAGTCTCATTGATAACCGTTCGACATGTGTCGGATACGCTGTTCTGGAAACTTTTAATGTTTCCATTTTTGTCCACATATCCATTCCAAACTTTTTTCAAAAACCGAGAAACACCTTCGATACCCTTTGTACTCCATGGCTTCATCATATCCAATGGTCCAAGGAACATTTCATATAGCCTTAGCGCATCTGCGCCATAGTGTTTTACGATTTCGTCAGGATTGATAACATTTCCACGGCTTTTAGACATTTTTGTTCCATCTTCACCGAGAATGATGCCCTGGTGAAATAGTCTCCTAAATGGTTCCTTCCCTGTATTAATGGCTCCTATGTCGAATAGAAACCTATGCCAAAATCTTGCATACAAAAGATGTAAAACGGCATGTTCCGCTCCTCCTATGTAGAAATCCGGCGTTTGCCAATAATTTATCGCTTTTGGATCAACAATGTTGGTTTCACAGTGTGGCGAAAGGTATCTCAGATAGTACCAACAAGACCCTGCCCATTGGGGCATCGTATTGGTCTCTCGGCGCCCTAAAACCCAAGGAAAACTTGCATTTTTCTCATTAAAGTCTTCCGCAGAAACAATTTGTCCGGTTTCAATATTTACATAAACATTCACCCAAGACTTTATTTTTACAAGTGGACTTTCTCCATCCGTGGAAGGCAAATAATTGTCGGTTGGTGGCAAAGTTAATGGTAAATGATCTAAGCAAAGCGGCAAAGCACAATAGGGTACGCCACCTTTGTTGTAAGAAACGGGTTCCTTCGGTAAAAATTCTTTGAAATAAAATTTGTCATTTGAAAGTGCCATTTGGTAATCACTTTCCTTGATCCAAATTATTGGGATAGGCTCTCCCCAATACCTTTGACGAGAGAATAACCAATCTCGTAGTTTGTAATTCTGCGCAAAATCAGCCCGTTTGGCTGCGTGTAGCCAGGATATAATTTTCTCCCTGGCTTTTTCGGATGAAATTCCATTAAATTCTCCAGAATTCACCAAAATTCCATCGCCAACATATGGCAACTGATTATTTCCAGAAACGTCGCTGATCACTTGGGTAATCGCAATTCCGTAATTTAATGCAAAGTCATAATCCCGCTTATCGTGTCCCGGAACCGCCATAATTGCACCGCTTCCGTAACTAACTAATACGTAATCGGCTATCCAAATTTCTATTCTTTCACCATTGGCAGGGTTTATGGCATAGGCCCCCGTCTGTACTCCCGTTTTAGTTTTTGCTAGGTCCGTTCGTTCCAGGTCACTTTTCTTTCTACTATCCTCAACGTACTTTTTTACGTCATTCACAAATTTTTGAGCAACAATTTTTTCAACGAGCGGGTGTTCCGGCGCAATGACAAGAAATGTCGCACCAAAAATAGTGTCTGGACGCGTAGTATATACACAAATTTCTTCGTCGTAACCATCAATTTTAAACCGAATATTTGCTCCTTCCGATTTCCCTATCCAAGCTGTTTGCTGGCGCTTTGTCGAATCTGGCCAGTCGATATCAAACAACCCTTCAAGCAATTTATCAGCATAGCGCGTTATTCTTAAAATCCACTGACACAAATTTTTTCTAATAACCGGGAAATCACCTCGTTCTGACCGTCCACCTATAACCTCTTCATTTGCTAAGACTGACTTTAACTCTTCGCACCACCAAACGGGACTTTCATCCACATACGCTAACCCATGCTTAAAAAGTTGCAAAAATATCCACTGGGTCCACTTAAAATAACCAGGGTCGGTGGTATTAACTTCCCTATCCCAGTCAATCGCAAATCCGATTCGCTTCATTTGCTTTTTAAAGATTTCAATGTTGTTGGCAGTATTAATGGCTGGATTGATACCCGTTTTAATTGCATGCTGTTCCGCCGGAAGTCCAAAAGCATCCCAGCCCATTGGATGTAACACATTATATCCTTTCGCATGTTTATATCTCGTTAAAATATCAGATGCAGTGTACCCTTCAGGGTGGCCAATGTGTAAACCTGCTCCCGATGGATAGGGAAACATGTCTAAAACGTAGTACTTCTCTTTGGAAAAATCTTCTTGGACACAGAAAGTTTTATTTTTATCCCAAAATTTTTGCCAAAATAATTCTATTTCATCAAAATCATACTGTTTACATTGAGAATACACGGCGAGCATGTAAATACTCTTAGCTAGGAAAGGCAAGATTTTTATGATTCTAGGGTTGCATAAATTTTTCAAAAAATGCTCGACAACATTATACAAGTGTGCAAGGTGAGCACTATCCCCATGTATGTCTATATTCGCTAGATAGAACAAGGATTTAATATATTCTTGATATATAAATATGTTCTCAACTTTTAATGCATGGCTTTCGATTATTGTAAAAACTTAAATTTTTATGGATACTGAATCTACTAACGGCGAAAATTATGAAATAAAAAAGCCTAAGCGGAAAACATCCGCCAAATCAATAAGACACAAACAAAATGCATCCCAAATGGTTAAACCAGCCAATTCGAACATGGAAAACAACCATATTCCCGAAAAATTTTCAACCAATTTGGACGATGACAATGAATCCGAAAGCTGGAAATGTGTTGATAGCAATACCCTTTCCGGTGAAATTTGGGCGACTAGATCTTCAAATGCCGTAATGGAAGATGACTTATCTCCCATACCCGTTGGTGATGTCGAGATGAGAAACGCCAATGGACAAAATTTTTCTACTCCAAATGGAAAACAATCGTCATCAAATGCAACACATAGATTATCACAAAAGCAACAAAATTACCGTAGCAACAATGATAAATTACGAAACAACGAAAATCGTTCCCAGAACTGTGGAGGACATTCTGGTAGGGACAATGGCAAAAATAGCCATGGAAATAATAATCAAAATTTCAAACATCAGCAAAACAACGGTCAAAATCGGCAACGGTTTGCTAAGACAGTCAAAATTGGTCAACTATCGAGTGGGTTAATTAAGGAAATGGAGTGTCTGAGTTCATTCGATGCGCTTATGAAATTCGCCGATGAAAATATCAATTTTAATACCACACATTTTGATTTTAATAGAGCCTATGAGATTCGTGCAACACTGTCGGCAAAAGACATTTCAGCATATGGAAACACAGTAGAGGGAGATGTCCAAAGCAGTCACAAACTCTTCGAAATCCTGATGACAAAAAAGTTCGAAGAAAGAATACCCATCGTAGCGAAGGGAGTATTAGAAACCATAGAAGGGGGAGATGGTTTGTTGGTATACGCCAATGATAATTATAGAATTCGCCCGCAGAGCGCATTCATTCCCAAGTTTTTGATTCAAAAATATGGGTTACGTCGCGGACAGGATATTGTCGCCTACTTGCATCCACCTACCCAAAATTCTACTTGTCCCTTCATACTAAAAATTAGCGGTGTAATGGATTGTGACCCGACCAAGGTAGACAATTTGCCAAAGTTCAAAGACTTGGTACCATTTTATCCCACCGAAAGGCTGTTTTTGGAATGTATGAGCGATACAAAGTGGGATAATGTCTCCATGCGTATTATCGATATTTTAACACCCATTGGATTGGGACAGCGAGGACTAATTGTTGCTCCTCCAAGGACCGGAAAAACCGTTCTATTGCAGGGAATAGCCAATGCCATTTCGAAGAACCGTCCAGATGTTAAACTGATTATATTGCTAATCGATGAAAGACCTGAAGAAGTTACAGACTTTCGCCGGCAGGTCGCAAATGCCGAAATCATCAGTTCAACATTTGACGAATCCACGGATAATCATGTGTATACGGCGGATATGGTAATTGACAAAGCCCGTAGGCAAGTAGAAGCAGGGAAACATGTGGTCATATTACTGGATTCGATTACGCGGCTTGCGCGAGCTCATAACACAGAGCAACCCAGCAGTGGCAAGTTATTGTCTGGCGGCGTCGATGCGAATGCCCTTCAGTCTCCGAAAAAATTTTTTGGAGCTGCAAGAAATATTGAAGGTGGAGGTAGTCTGACAATTTTAGCAACCGCGCTCGTAGAAACAGGGAGTCGCATGGATGAAGTAATTTTTGAAGAATTTAAGGGAACAGGGAATATGGAATTGCATCTTGATAGAAGCCTGATCGATAGGCGTATGTTCCCGGCATTAAATATCGAAAAAAGTGGAACAAGGAAGGAAGAGTTGCTCTATCATCCCGAGGAAATGGAAAAAGTGTACGCATTGCGACGCGCCATAAAAGGTGTTCCCCCGGCCGATGCCATGGAAATGTTAATTCAGCGCATTAAAAAAACAAAAACAAACACAGAATTTTTACTAAATGTGAACCGGTAGTGCAAAAGCATTGTTAAACTTCCAATCCCCTAAAACTATCGGCAAATAAACGATAGGCAAAGACGCATGTGATAAGGCATGAGAGCCATGATAAATTGTCTCACCGGAATAGCTGAATTTGCCATTTCCCGAGAAAGATCGAAAATTTTGCAAGTATAAAAAAACAATGGGTTGGTTTTAGATTTTATCTTTATGTGCGAAATTCCCTGGAGAGATAGGGATTTTTAATAGACCCTACTTGAAATTGGGAAGAGGTGTGAAGGTCATAGAAATTGAAAATATCCTAATCTCGCTTTTCCTAATGCCTCGGAGGCTAATTTTTGGATTTACGGACCCTATTCCCTGCCACAACCAACTTCCTTTTTTTCCATCTTAAAAAGATAGTTACGCAAATCTCAAAATAAAGGAGGCCAAAAGGGGAAAAATCCTAGAGCGTGTCGTCAAATAAAACATTAACAAAATGAAAAAGAAGGGCAAAAGCGTGGAGCATGGACGCAAAAGCACACGGAAGGCACAACATATCAGATGAATTATGGAGAAAAATGGAGAGGCTGCTATCCGGAGGTAGTGGAAA
>JAITAS010000014.1 GCA_031284015.1 Puniceicoccales bacterium
AACACCTTCCTGCGAGTGAAAGAATGGCGCTCCCTTTCTACTTGATGCTTTAAAAATATCAGTTCCTTTGTCTCAGCCTTTCACATCCGTTCTATCTCTCTTTTCGCCGGTTAATTTGATGACACATCCCAGTATCCTCTTCCATGCTACCATAGGTTCTTCCAAATGCCCACTCTTACTTTTCTCGCTTGGAAATACCCATGGCGTTAATTCTTTCAAATATAAACGGTCATCAAGAATTTCGAGAGTCTGTTCAATCAATGGAATTTTTATGGGTTCTCCATTTTTTGTATCAGTGATTTTCCATTTATTTATGAAGAAATCCACATCTTCCTACCGCATGCTTAATACATTTCCACAGTAAGCTTCCGTGTACAGTCACATCAAAAAGAAATCCCTCATGTTTCGATTTGGTTCAAATTCCAGGGCTTCCATGAATTTCGTCAGTTCGTCGCGCAATATGACCCGGTCCCTCTTCTGCTCCTTGAATTTCTGTATACCAGCGGCTGGGTTTGTCCTTTCCTATCTCTATTCTATCATCTTATTGTAGACGACTCGGATATAGGCTAAAGCTTTATTCGCTTCATATTTCCCATGTTTTTGTCTATGTGCCTTTTTCTACTCGAAAGTCAAAAAGTTTCCATTACTCTGTACTTTGATACATTTTCCATTTACAGCTGACTTTTGTATTTTTACTTTTTCTTTTGGGAGGGTGTATCATCAAATAATTCCACCTGATCGGGAAGCTTATACCTTCTACGGGCCAATGCTAAAAGCGAGTTTAATTGTAAATTTTGAAGCAAAGTGAAAATGTCTTCTGGGCTCCTACTAATCGTCGTTGTCGGAATAGTGAATTCCGTAGTTTTCTGCAATGTGATTAATTCGCGGTTGCGCTTAATGATTTCAAGAGAGCTTGATAAATTTTTTCTAATTTTTTCGGAAGAAATTTTATCAAGATTCTGCAATAGATTGTCAATATTACCAAATTGATTTAAAAACTTTTCTGCTCTTTTGGACCCTATCCCTTCGATTCCGGAAATATTGTCGGAAGAATCGCCTAATAAGGATAAATAGTCAACAATCTGTTCCGGAAAAACACCGAAATTCTCTTTGATTCCGTATCGGTCAAGAATTCGCCAGGTACCCTTAGATTGTGCAGTTGGAGGTAACATTTGAAAGGTACGTTCGCCAACGCACTGGGCAAAGTCTTTATCTCCACTGGCAATGTATGCAGTTTCCCCATATTTGTTTAATTTTTCAGAAAAGCTGGCTAACAGATCATCCGCTTCAATACCTTCTTTCACAGTTATGTAATGTCCGTGAGCCACAGACAACAAATTCATGTATTCCAGCTGCTGTTTGAGCTCTTCGGGCATAACTTTTCGATTGGCCTTGTATGTGGATAGGATGTTTTTTCTAGCGGTTGAACCTCCCGAATCAAAAAACACACAAACGGCATTAGGCCGAACCACATCTTCCAATTTCCACAAAGATCGAACCCATCCATAAATCGCATTAACATGTAATCCATAGGTAGTGGTCATTTGCGGAACACCGTAAAAGCATCGAAATGCCATGTTATGCCCATCGATCAGTAACCAGGTTTTTGTTTTCTGTTCCATGTTAACGCTCCCGTTGAAAGGGTTTTAATCGTAAAAACTTTGTATTTCCGTGCCCATTGTCCAAGAATTGCTCTCCTTCCGGTTCCGGTAAAACTTGAAAAAATTCACTCGGAGATGAAAAAGCCATGTTTCCAATTTTGCACAGCAAAACGCTACTTTCACTACCAATGTTTCGATAATTTACGTTATACTTATCCCCTGCTAGAATGTTTTCACAGAATGTCCTATCGGCCATAACATTTAGATCCATATCAGCTAGCCTATTCACTTCAGAAATGTGTATTTCGCTGAGAATATTGTAGGGCATGGTATTTGGCAGCAAATCGATTGCATATACAATGGATGATTTTTCCCTGCCATTGAAAACATTTATGCTCCTCATATCGATTACTTCTACGTTACACTTTAATGCAGGTATTGTAGCATGGCAATTGACATTGCGGCTCGTTGGTAAAAAAAATCCGGCTGAAAAACTTTGTTCAATGTGTACGTTATCTTGCACTACAGATATATACGGAACTTTTGTTTGTTTTTTCAAATGAACAACCTCATCTGGAGTTATACATAAGGCACATAAAGTTACAATTACCACAGCACTTAGCAAGGAGATAAAATCATATTTTCTATGGGATATTAAATTGGCGAATATCATCGGTAGAGCATGTTTTTAGTGAATGAAAATTTTGGCTATGGCGATACATTTTGCACACAAGGTTTTTGAAAATCATTATCTGTGTGCAAGAGAGGCATACATTTATCCTTCCTTGGAAAATTAATGGAAATTTTCGTTCCAACATTTTTAGCACTGGCGACGTCAATGGTTGCACCATGTTCCCTTAAAATTCTTTCAATGATTACCATTCCCAGGCCATTTCCTTCCTTTTTAGTAGAAAAATATGGTTGAAAAATTTTAGCCAACAGGTCGCAGGAAATTCCAATGCCATTATCCGTAAATGTTAACACGACATCATTGTCATTGGCGGACCCCTCAATTATTATGGTGCCACCTCCCGAGATTGCTTCACAAGAATTTTTTAAAACATTGAAAAAAACCTGTTTCACTTGGGCATAATCCCCAAGAATGAGAGGTAAAGGCTCAGTACGATTGATAACTTCTATGTTTAATGATTTAAACTCAGACTCCATCAAATTAATGGTATCATCCAAAATCTTACCCAGCGGAAGGCTAGCCAATTTTGGCTTTTGGGGACGAATCGCATGTAGAAAATTTCTAACAATGCCATCTAATCTCGCAATTTCATCCAAACAAATTCCAGCCGATGCTTCCAATTTCATACGTTCGTCGACATTTTTCAAAGACCTAAGCTGGCGTTGCATCAGTTGCAGGCGTAGGCTAATGGCGTTTAATGGATTTCCAATTTCATGGGCAACGGCACTGGCGAGAAGAGTTACCGACGAAATTTTCTCATCATTCAATGTTTTTTCCGAGAGGGCACGTTCTTCCGTAATATCAACGATCCTCAGAACGAACAGCTTTTCATCGCTGCCATAATTGTTATAGTTATATGCAATGGTCACATTTAATATGCTTTTACGGGGATACGAAACTTTGATTTCTTTGGAAAAGAACGAATTATTTGTGTCCATAGATGCCATATCCAAGTCGGAAAACACAATGAATTCCGGAATATATTTCCATAAAATGTTTGACTGCTTTAGGTTACTAATTCCCAATAACTCACACGCCGACTGATTACAGTAAAAGACCTCTCCTTTGGTATTGATTACAACAATACTATCACGAATAATATCGAATGTCTTTTTAAAAAATTCCCGTTGTTTCCACAGATGTTTTACCAGGTTTCGCAAATCTGCGACCTCCAAAACGTCAACTCTATCAAACAATTTTTTTATGCCATCATCATTCATGAGGTTCGGATGAGATTTAATGGAAAACAGTTAAATAAAATTTTTAGAACTAACCAAACATTTTATTTTTAACTTTCTTTTTTGAAAAAAAGTAATTTCCTTATAACACTGCGATGGAAAGGTTTCTAAGAAACAATGTGCTTGCAACAGCGGCGGAAAATTGGACACGCATTTACGATTGTGATAACTTACCAATTTGGGCGCGCCAATCCATGGACGAACTTGTTAGCCTGCAGCTTGCCGATGAAATTAATAATAGATTTTTTAGGACCTTAGAATTTGGAACCGGTGGTATGCGCAGCCGAACAATTGCGGACGTGGTTACCGGTCCCGAGCGTGGAAATTCCAAGACCAATAAGCCGGATTTTGCTGCCGTAGGAACGGCATATTTGAATGATTTCAATATCATCGGAGCAACAATTGCACTATTTAAATATTGTTCAAAATTTTTGAAAAACAACAATCGAGCTTACGAATTACCGTCCGTTGTAATTGCCTATGACGTGAGGCATTTCTCCAAACATTTCGGAGAGTTAGTTGCTTCCACATGGCAGAAACTGGGAGGATATGCGATACTTTATGCATCTCCACGACCTACCCCGCAATTGAGTTTTAGTGTACGCCATTTAAATTGTACCGCTGGCATTATGATAACCGCAAGTCATAATCCATGGCATGATAATGGGTTTAAGGCTTATTTTTCCGATGGGGCACAGATGGTTGATCCCCATGCATCTGGAGTGATATCGGAATTTAATGATGTGGCCATGAATGACATTTGTCGGTTTTGTGAAAAGGATTTGTTGGGCATAGCAATTCTAGATTCGACCATTGACGAGTGCTACCAGTCTGCCGTTAGGGAGACAATTCTGCGCGAAGATCTTTTGAAAAACAATGCCATAGATGTCGTATTTTCTCCGCTGCATGGGACGGGTGGAGTGGCTACGATTCCACTTTTGAAAGTCAATAAAATCAGCCATAGCGTTGTGGATGAGCAAAATGACCAGGATCCAAATTTTTCAACGGTCAAATCTCCTAATCCCGAAAGCAAGGAAGCACTGGATGTGTCCATTGCCTTAGCCAAACGGAAAAATGCAGATCTCGTTTTAGCCACTGATCCCGACGGCGATAGATTAGCAATTGCGGCCAAAAATAATACAGATGAATTTGAAATTTTTACAGGAAATGTAACGGGAGCTTTACTTGCCGAATATAGAATTTCACAGCTAAAACTCCTGCGAAAAATTCCCGCCAAAGGGTCGAAAAATGTAGCAATAATAAAAACTTTCGTCACGACGCCTCTCATCGATAAAATTGCCAATTTACATGGGATAAAGTGTATCAATACACTGACCGGGTTCAAATGGATCGGAGAAAAAATATTTGACTATGAAAATAGCATGCTGAAACAAGAATATGAATTGACGGGAATTTCGATCAACTACGACAAAACTCTAACGGAAAAGCGGAATGATTTGCTCCAAAAGAATAGCACATTGTTCATTTTTGGATGTGAGGAAAGCTACGGTTGTTTGTCGGCAAACAATGTTCGCGACAAGGATGCCAATTCCGCATGTTTGATGGCCTGTGAATTAGCTGCCTATGCAAAATCCCTTGGCAAAACGCTGACCGATCTCCGCGATGACATGTACGTAAAATATGGCTACTTCGGCGAATCGGTTTTGAATATTTATTACGAGGGAGCTGATGGTGCGCAAAAAATTAAAAATATCCTGGTCAGTTACCAAAAAAATCCGCCGAAATTAATAAATGATAGCAGGGTAACGGAAGTTATTGATTTTGCTAAGCAAACGATCAGAGATGCCGATGGAAAACTTATTTTACCACAACAATTCTTCTTCGTAACATTGGAAAATGGCGTAAAATTTGCAGTACGTGCCAGTGGAACTGAGCCTAAAATTAAATTTTATCTATTTGCAGAAACAAAAATTGATGATAAGTTTCAGCTTTCACAAGCGAAAGAAATGACATCTTTACTGTTGGAGAGGATAAAAAGATTTTTAAAAATGGATGCGGATAAACGGACAAATTTTACCACTTGATTCGTTGTCAAAAATTTTCAACCTTGGTAGGCATTGATGTTTTTCGAAGAAAACAAATTATTATTAATAGCGGGCCCTTGCTCCTTAGAAAATGAAGAAGTAACGTTTTCTAGTGCCGAATGTCTTGTAGCACTTCGACATAAGTTCTCAAAATTTAAAATCGTATTCAAAGGGTCTTTTGATAAAGCCAACAGAACATCTATTTATAGTAAACGTGGTGTTGGCCTCAAGGAAGGACTTAGGCTGCTTAGCGAGGTCAAAAGCCGCTATGGCTTGCCTGTTACCACCGACATTCATTTACCGGAACAAGCAGCTCCAGTGTCAGAAGTTTGTGATGTATTACAGATTCCTGCGTTTTTATGCAGGCAAACGGACATTTTGATGGCGGCAGCTAAGACCAAGAGGATAGTTTCCGTTAAAAAGGGACAATTCCTTTCTCCCTACGAAATGAAACACGTTGTTAATAAACTTAAAGAATCGAAAACACAAGAAATTTGGCAAATTGAACGAGGAACGACCTTTGGATATAACAATTTGGTTGTCGACATGCGTTCATTCATAATAATGAAATCAAATGGATGCCCAACTATCTTTGATGCCACGCATAGCGTCCAATTACCCGGTGCAAACCCAAATGGTACGAGCGGAGATAGGATCTTTGTCCCCACTTTGGCAAAGGCTGCCATTGCAAGCGGTGCAGATGGTCTATTTTTTGAAATACATCCCGAACCCGCAAAGGCCACCTGCGACGCGTCCAACCAAATTGCTCTCAAAGATTTTCCACAAATAATTTCCGATTGTCTGCGCCTTTGGATGGCGGTAAAATAATTCATTGGTAAAGGATATAATCCCCCATAAAGGTTATAAAACAACCTTCGAAATCACTTAAAAAGTGTCCCTCTAGATATCTTTGCGAAAATTGAAGGTTTGTGCTATGGCCATAGGGTAAAAACATTTTATTGCTTGTTATGTACGAAAGTGTTCTTACACTTCTTAGGAGTTGATATGGAAAGAAGAGCAAGTATAGGTGTTACTAAAAAAGGGATAAATAGTTTGCCAAAAGGCAAAGAAATAGGCGACATAAAAACGCGGCTCCTATCATTTGGAAATACAAAAGTTCCCACATCTTCATTTACTACTTACCAATGGCAATCGAAAGAAAGTAATTCATTCAATTGCAAATGTAAAGTTGATGAACGTGTGGAAGAGTTTTGTAAAAAATTTTTGGGAGACCATAATTATTCCGGTCCCTATCTTCCTTTGAACGATTTTATTTGCGACAAATGTGGTATTGCAAGGATCCTATCATTACCAGAAAATTCCGATGAATTTCATTCCGATTACGTAGATTCCTACCGCACATACAATGGCGTTCTGCACAATCCATCCACGGATAAAAGAACAACGAAGGATGTTTTTCATATTGTAGAGGGTGGACCCTCCGTCCCTTCCGACAAGAAGGAAGTTCCTAAGGTTACATTTGCTAAAATGTTACAAATAGCCTTTAATCCGAACGGTAAAATGTTGATTGTACCACTCACCGTTGACCATGGTAATCCTGTTAAATTGTTTGTTTCTAACTATATGAAGCCGATAATTTGTCCAAAAATGGAAGGTATTCAAGAAGAAAAAAAAATGGAAATACGATTCTTTGTTCCCGGAAGTCTGGTTAGCATTTTGGACTGCACGGAAAGTATTTTTGGCAATGCTGGGTCTCCATTTCTTCCGGAAAATGACGCCGCCCTAGATCCAGTGACCTGGACAGGACATACGGGATGTGTGGTATTCGCGCCACAGCTAAGAAAATGCACTAAAAAATTTCTAGGATTACCCCATGTCAGTGAAGCATCCGAACGGCAAAAAAAAGACGGAATGTGCTGGGAAAATGAAGATGAATTATACCATGACGGAAAACCGTTTAGAATTATGGCTCGCGATGGTAACAATGTCGTGGTTTCGATAGTTGCTGATAGCTATAATGGGTACGGCAAAAAAGAAATAAAGTCGCAAATGTCATACGTGGCCAATATGCTTGGTATGTGTGAGGAAGAACATTCGGGTGGAACGTTGGTTTTCCCAAGGTACGACCTGGGGGATAAATTTAACTATAGCAAAGATTTTGGGGATGACCATCGGTTTGAAAATACGATAACTTGCTGTTCCAAGTCCCTAAAGCTGCAGGGTGGCTTTGCCATTGATAAGCGTTTTCCAAACATCGTATACCTACCAGAGTACGCAAATTTTTACCTGCCGGAATTAGCAATTTCATGGGTTGCCGGAGGAAAAACCATAAAACTGCCGCTTGAATTTGAAAAGGTCTATATTTTACCTTCCGGATATAGAATTGCACTTGAAAAGCCTGATGGGAAAAATGGCAGGTGGAAGATGATAGGAACATCAGCCCGCGGAATTTTTTGTTATAAGCCAGCGACGGTTTCCGGTGGTGGCAAATCGGAAATTGCAAAGCCAATCGACGAATTTATATCAACAGGCCCAACCATTATTTTTAACTATGATGAAGATTGTAAATTGGCACAGGAAATAATTTTAAAGGATTTCTCAAAGCGTTTTAGGGACAACAGCAAAATAGATAGTAGGTCCCTATTAGACTCCAATAGAAGTCTCGGAAGTGTTATAAAATTGTTAACTCCAAACGATTACTATACGGATGAATATAATTTTTGGCTCAAAAGCATCCCACGGTACATATTAGAGTTAATCTTTACCATAAAACGGTTTAGCAAAAACTTCAGTGAACTCGACTGGCAGCAATTTTTTACCGTCGATAAAATTAATGGGGAATATGGTAACGAATTGCGGTACAACGGTGAAAAGCTTTTCGAGCATTACCTGAGAATTGGTTTTGATTTTTCAAACCACTGGCGCCTATTTTCGTTGCGTGATGACTTTGTTCCATCCATGAAATTCCAACTTGCGGATGATATTTCGGTTACCACAACCGTTCCCGCCAAAAATATTCCATATTTACAATCCGACCATGCTAATTCATCCGTCAAAATTGTACATAATTGTGAATATAGGCTGTACCAACGTCCAGACGAAGCGATTGTTCCAGGCTACGACCCGGGAAGTGAGTATGACATGACGCTGAAGAACATTTTTACATGCAATTTCAAAGCACTAACACGGGATGACGTGAAACAAATGATGCACAATCGCATAAAATTCGAAACATACTCCATCCCCATGAAAAAGATGTTGGAAAATTTTGTGCACGACGAAAATGCACCAAATTTTATTGTTTGCCCATCGGAATTGCGAATAATGTCAAATGGAACCATAAGCAAGAATCAAAGATACTTGCAAAATCGAAATGACATTTGCCATGCGTTTGATATCTATTTGACAACGGTTTCATCCAAGTTATGGCGAAAATATAACTACGATTTTGATGTGAGAAGCACACCGGTTAGCGATATTCTTTCGGGACGAAGGAATAATCTACCGGAAGTAGGAGTCAGCCCACTGTGTGTCTATGGCCCATTGCACTACATGGATTTGCCGGAGCTTTTTTTGGAATACATGTCGAGCGTAACCGGAAAGTCCCCTTCGACGACGGGCGCTGGACTAGAGGGAGCAATGACAAAGGGTCCCTTTAATTGTCTAAGCAGTATATATGATTTAAACAATGCACTTTTAAGCTTTATCCTGACGGGTTATTCTGGATTCCTGTCGGCGGCTGGATATGTGGGTCCACATTTCAAAGTTGATCATGACATCACTTACCTATTGCCAGAAATTTGGTGCAGAATGACGAAGGAAGAACGGGATCCCAAGTTTTTAATCGAACACGAATATCTTGAGCGCTGTGAAAATTTTAGACACAATGGTAAATTAGTGCAAGCGGAACGCCTGGGATATAGGATTACGCGAAAATTTATCAAAGTGTTTGCTGGGCGTGTATTTCAATTTCCAGATGTAATATTTTCAGACCGCATGCTTCGTCCTGAAACGCAGGATATGGATATCTTTGCCGATAGCATGGATACTATCGTTGAAGCCCATAGACGTGCCGCACTGTTAGTGGTCGATAATTTCGAATTTAACAATGCCATTCCTCCCCTACGGGCTTTGTTACATATTGCCGTCGATGGTCAATACGAGGGGATGACTCTGCGGGATAAAATCTTTAGGGCAATGTTTTCCAGAGAAAATATCATTAGTAGCGAGTGGTATATGGATCGATTAAAAAAATATCAAATGTCCCAAATCGAACACCTCTCAAAGGGACTTGAGTATGTGAAAAATTTTAGCAAATTCCAAAAAAATAATATTGCACAATCACATATCAATCTCGCAAAACGTGAGCAGTCCATTGCCAAGAGGTTAAACTTTGTAAAAACAAGTTCTTATGTGCAAGGGTTGGTTGGAACAATTGGAAAATAGCGGTAGTTGATGTATGTACCGTGTTTTTAATCGCCCATTGAAAATGCTTTGTTTTTCTTTGAAAAGCGTTATACCCTTTGCCATGAAAAATGCCCCTGATATTGCAAAATTCAAAGCCAGGTATCAAGTCCTTGAAGAACAAATGAGTCGGCCAGATTTTTATTCCGACCGCAGGACATCCTCAGCCGTATCGCGGGAGTATCAAAAAATAGGAACTCTAATCGCCAAGGAAGGACAGATGCAAAAAGCCTTGGAAAACCTCGAATCTGCAAAGGAAATGTTGAATGATCCCTCCTTAGATGATGAATTCAAAGCACTAGCGAAACAGGAAATTGAAAATTCACAGAATATCATTGAACAGCTTCAACAGGACATGCTAATGCTCATGATTCCTCCCGACCCTAGTGATTCTCGCAATACTGTCGTTGAAATTCGGGCAGGTACTGGTGGAGAAGAAGCATCCCTCTTTGCCGGAGATCTTTATAGAATGTACGCTAAATTTGCAGAACTTAGGGGGTGGAAAATAGAGGTGATGTCAACGAGCGTATCAGACACAGGTGGATTCAAAGAAATAATATTTCTAATCTCAGGAGAGGATGTTTATAAATTTTTGAAATTTGAGAGTGGGGTCCATCGGGTGCAAAGAGTACCAACAACAGAAGCCAACGGACGAATTCACACGTCGGCAGCCACGGTTGCTGTTTTGCCTGAGGCAGAAGAAATCGACATAACAATTGCTCCCGAAGATTTAGAAATTTCAGTTTGTCGTGCCAGTGGTCCAGGTGGACAAGGAGTGAATACCACAGATTCTGCCGTTCAAATTGTGCATAAACCGAGCGGAATGGCCGTTTATTGTGCCGATGAAAGATCACAACAAAAGAACAAGGTCAAGGCTATGAAGGTTCTTAGGTCCCGCCTTTTGCAACAGAAAGAAGAAGACGAACGAATCAAATATGCCCAAACGCGCAAGGACCAGGTGGGATCCGGTGACCGGTCCGAAAGAATACGAACATATAATTTTCCTCAAAGTAGAGTAACAGACCATCGCATTGGGCTGACGTTGTATAGCCTACCACAAATCATGGAAGGAAATATTGGCGAACTAATAGATGCCTTGCAGCTGGCAGACTTTGAATCGAAGGTTAAGAGTTTAGCCTAGGGTCAGTGGTCAAAAAACCAAATAAAACAAAAAGGAACAGGCGATACGAATGGCGGAGAGGAAGATGCGAGCAGAGCGGTCGTAGTGGGTCGCGATTGGGCACCAATCCTTCAATCTGCCGAACATGTTTTCAATTTTATGGCGTCGTTTATACAAGTCCACGTCGTAGGGCCATTGAACTTTGCGACTGCATATGGACGGAATACAGAGTGCTATCCTGCGGCGTTTTAACCCTTCCCGAAACCAGCTGGCGTCGTACACTTATCTGCCAGCAGATAATCCGCCTCTGATGGATCTTTGAGTAGTTTCCTGGTGCCGATGATATCCCTCGACATTTCCCCGCCGTCGGCAGCAACTCCACCGGTCGCCAATGGCCACCGCAAACGGCATGAAGCTTGCTTCCGAGTCCACTTTTCTTTCCATTCAGTATGTCGGGGGAAGTTCCTTTTTTTGCGTCGACCATCAGGATTTCCGTTTTGCGCTTGGGTAGCTTTTGCAGGATCTTGACGCACATCTCCTCCCACTCCACCGGATGAGCGGTTGTTCAATGTCTTGTATTAGGCGCCTATTCTCCTGGGACATCCTTTCGCTTTAATCCACTGCGCAGGGCATGAGCAATTCCGCAGAGTCAGTCGTCAAAATAAGTAGTGAAAATAGTGAAAATAGTGAAGGAGCGGATGAGGAAGGCGGAGACAAGGGAATTAATATTTTAAAAGTATCGAGAGGATATGGAGCGCCATTCTTCCGTTCCGAGGAAAGAATTTTCGATGACATGGTTTTTTTTGTAAATGCTTTTATCGTAGCGGCGCTGAAAATTTCTGTTTATCCAGTGAGGGATGAGTGGGACAATGCTGGGGAGGAAAGAGAAAGAATTATGTCGTCGGAATCGTCGGCTTTGTTCGCGAGAACAAATTTTGTGTCTAGGGACGAGACCAACTCCAATACCCGCTTACAATCCGATTCTGTACCTTCAGTTGCAATGACTTTAGGCGGATGACCGATCCTATCTCCGGCCAGATGTAATTTCCTGTTGAGCCCCCTTTCGTGCAAGCCGCCTGGTTGCCTCCTCTTGCTCCGGTGCCGTGCTGCTGCCTCTTGACGTAGGCGGAATCCACAATCATCTACTGCAGATCCGGATTTCCACACAACTTGTCAACCAAACTTTCTCACACACTACGATCTCTCCAGCGGCTAAATCTGCGACGTGTGTTCCTCCAGTTCCCAAAATCCGGGAGAAGATCCTTCCACGATGCCCCGGTCCTAAGAATCCAGAACACGGCGTTTAATTTATAAACCGACGGTTATCTCTCCCATGTCTGCCGACTTTCCCTTTCCCTCCGGGCAACAACCATTCCATCCTATTCCATAATTCATCCGCCATACCATGTCTCCTGTATGCTTTCGCGTCCATGCCTCATACTCTTGGCTTCTTTTCTCCCTTTGTCTATGCCTTATTTGACGACAAACTCTAGATCTAGCAGATTTGAAAAACCTACGTATCCATAACCTGAGAAGGACATTGGAGAGCTACCAGGCGATAGCAGGAACGATCCTTACCATAATAGGGAAATTTGGACCACAAATCACCACAGTTGACGGCAATCTATGTGCAGCTGGCCAATGACCCCGTGAGAATATTGATGAAATCCGTCTTTGATTTTTGCCGAAAAAAGGAAGGGATATCAATGCAATGGCGATAGTATCAACTATGAAACTATAAACTTTTTTCGGTAAGCGACTAAGGAAAGATGAAAAGGAGAACCATCGGATGAGGGAAAACCGACCAACCGAAACAATTGCAAAATATCATTGAGAAGATGTGGAACATTTGGAAAAGGATCACCATATGTAGCCACCCATTCAGTAATTGGCTATTGCCAACCAAAATGCCAGAAACGAAAAAAAATATGCGACTAGTCGTTGGTATTACAGTGAAGAAATGATGTTTAGAAAACTTTTAGAAAGAAAAAGATAAGAGGTTATGGACTTTTGGAGTAAGGAATTTTTGGTATCCGCTTGAGAATTTTCTTGTGTTGTGTCGGTGGGATAAGATTGTTCTTACGTATTATCCTGATTGTGGATGGAAGGTTTGAACACGGACACACTTGTAGTCACCTTTCATGGCAATGTACTCGAAGTCCTATGGACGGTATACACACTCCCGAGTCATGTAGTTATACCATGCCGCCTGGATATGGTAACTGTATCTCCAAAAGTCGGAAACAAAACTATTCACCCTGCGGCGGGTCTTCAGTTCCACCATGTAGTCATCGCACAGTCCATCCGAACGGCATTGTAAGTACTCATCAACCATGCTTCACCCGATGGGTGGTTTCGAAATATTCGCAACCTCCTATCAGTTCTTCCGCAACGGAGTTATCTCCTAATCCATACTTTCGCATCCTTTCTAGATTCATTTCTTCATTAACATAAAAAAATTACACGAAATGCTGTGGTCCCATGGTCCAAATTTTTTTCTCTTTGGGATTGAAATTGCAATTTTCCATACGAACCACGTTTTAGCAAATCTCCGTATTTCAAAAATATACCTTACCGAACCAAGGAATAATGTTAGTTTTTCGTGGCGAAATGTCAATCTTCACGAGCGCGACAGCGTTCAAGATCGCAGCGAAATTTTTTTACATTTGAAAAATTGCCCATTATCTGCTGACCGTTTGCGCACAAGAGTCAAAACTCTTTTTTTCATAACAAAATAATTGTTTTTTTTTTTTTAAGCTTATCATGGGTAGCATTGGTGCTAGCTAGCCCAAATTAAATAATTTCAATAAGTAATGACAAATCAACAGTTTAATCCAGCTTCAACCAGAAAAGGTAATTATTCCTCTGATAGGAAATTCGGAAACTCCGGAAAAAGTTTCATTCGGAAAAATGAAAAAATCAGAGCTAAAGTGGTTCGCGTGATTGGTAGCGATGGACAGCAGCTAGGAATAATGCAAGTGGCGGAAGCTATATCTATTGCCAAAGGAAAAGGGTTGGATTTGGTAGAAATCTCTCCTAATGTTAATCCTCCAATATGTAAAATTTTGGACTTTGGCAAATTCAAGTACAACGAAAAGAAGAATAAAAGCTCTTCCAAACAGGTGTCGACAAAAATTAAAGAAGTAAAACTTCATGTTGCCATTGAGTCCAATGATTATAAAACAAAAATGCGCCATGCAATTGAATTTTTGGAGCATGGCAATAAGCTGAAGTTATCACTGATGTTCCGCGGGCGTGAGTTGACACACCCCGAATTGGGATTTGATCTTGTTAGAAAGTTTATTGGTGATATTAAACCCTATGGAATCTTGGATTGCGAACCTAAGTTATTTGGGAAAATAATTTCTGTAACCCTCTCTCCTTGCGCAAAGAAAGGATTAAAGTCGGCCGGAGAATCCAAACAACAGCCAAGTACAGTGCCCAAAATATTAGATTCCAGCGAGTTATTGAAGCTAAAATAGGTAAAACTATGCGAAGGAGCAAACACAGATCTCTAATTCTTGCAAGTATTCCGGGAAAAGAAGCTATGGGTTGTGATTTGACATGTCAAACGATGGAAGGCTTATCGACTCAGGTTACTAAAGCTAGCAAAATACGAACGTTTTCCAATGAGGCTGTTGAATATTTCAGCTATTCACGCATTAAACGAGGAATTGGATTGCTAATTATTGTAGTTGCTATGATGGGGATTGGTCTCATTGGGACAAGCGAGGCGACGGAAATCCCACTGGCTAAGGTTGCTAAAGTTAACAAACTGCAAATGCTTTCTGCTAATTCCTTCGGAACGAAGGATGTTGTATTTGCATTTAAAGAAAATTCTAGGGTTTTTATGTTTAAAAAGATCCTGATGCCACTGGGATTCCCAATTATCAAACGATATGGCAGATATTATATCGATAATTCAGACTACAAATCCCATATCAAGCCACTATTCCCTACTACGCAACATAATTATAAAAAAATAAGAGTGATCGCTTTGGATGCGGGACACGGCGGAGAAGACAATGGCACTACTGCCAAGTGGTATAAATTGCAAGAAAAGTCCTTGGCAATGGACGTATGCCTTCGGCTAGCTAAACTGCTTGACAGAAATGGATACAAGGTTATCTTAACCAGGCTTCATGACAAAAAAATTCTCTTACCAGAAAGAACACAAATTGCCAACCGAGCAAAGGCAGATTTGTTTATTAGTATACACTTCAATTCTGCCCCACTTTCATCTGCATCGGGCATTGAAACATTTGTCCTGACTCCTTCGCAACAGGCATCATCCTATGAAGCTTTTTCAAAAAATATATGTAGGAGTTTTGTTGGCAACGCGTTTGACGCTCTAAACATAGTCCTCGGCTATTGCTTACAATCCTCATTGATACAACAAACATCAGCCATCGATCGTGGAGTAAAACATAGCACATTTACTGTGTTAAGAGATCTAAAATGCCCGGGAATTTTAGTGGAGTGTGGATTCCTATCGAATAGAGAGGAATGCAAAAAAATCACGTCTCCTGCATACCGGGATGTTTTAGCCCAATCCATATGTGATGGAATTATTAAATTCAATGATTTGCTATCGGAATAAATATTGGCTCGCAGTTCTCAATGGAATGGATACCAATACTATGCCGTATGTCATCGAAAATGCTCCAAGTATTATTCTTGAAGTTTTAGATTTTATCAAAAAATCTAAAAAATCCCGGAAAAGATATGGCATGGAACCGATTAACATTGAAAAAATAATTATCAAGTAGATGAAAGAAATGAAACAATTTTTCCACAAAATCGGCTCACAGTAGACATTATCCAACATTACCTTTGAACAGACAAGCAATAGGACAGCTAGCCCGCGCATTGACAGCAATTCTCTCATTTGAAAAAATGAGAGTAAAATTACCATGCCAAACACAATGAGTAATGCGAATTTATGTTCCCCAAAATCTGCCGTGCTTAAATGAAACACGTTTATTAAAAAACTTGTTCCACCAATACCCAAGGTCACAAGTGGGGCATATTTTGAAAAAAGTAACCAATCGTTGAACCTTTGTAGACAGTTACTAGAAAAAGAAAGCAGCGATAGCAGAACCACAACCATCCCCGCTATAAAAATCGTAACATTGCCACTCATAATTTAGAAAAATGAAACTCTAAGGATAACGCAACATATAAGAAGGCCTTGAAAAATCAAATCCTAAAAAACATTTGTTAAACTTGATAATCGATGGACAAGTATAACATTATTCCCTTAGTTAAGGCAATGCTAACGTCAGAGCGTTTTAGTCGCATTCAAAATTGCATTGGTTATTTCTTTGTTCGACTTTATATCAATCCCACTGAGCGCAATAAATAAATAGTCATGGAACTGCTTGAAACACTTCACATTGAGTCGAAATGTTTCCCGGACTACCCTCCGGATTCGATTTCTTGCCACCGCATGACCAATTTTCCGTGACGTAATTATCCCAATTCGTGGTGCTGACATACCTAGCATTGCCCGTTCGAGGGATTTTAGTACAAATATTTCGCAATAAATACTTCTCGTATTTTTGGAACGAAATTTTGCAAAATCGGAAGATTTTTTCAGTCGTTGGCTTTTAAATAGCCGGAACATTTGATGTGAATTTTATATGCACACGCAGATTTTTTTACGTCCAATGCGTCTGCGTGCTGATAATACCTTACGCCCGCCCCGCGTTTCCATACGGGCGCGAAACCCACATTTTCTAATTCTTTTCAAATTCGACGGATGATATGTCGGTTGCATAGTTTCCCTTATTGATCTTAATTATTGCCAAGAAAAAGTAAATTTGTCATATGTCAAGATTTGACTGGTAAATTTCTCAAAAGTTAAAAATGTTACTTAACGTTATTTACAAATTTCTTCAAAAATTTACCATCAACTTTTGATGCTTAATTTTTCATTAAAAAATAAGCAGAACTGCTGATTGGACAAAAAGATAAAAAACATGGTTTTAATTATCGCACTAGTCGTATTAGTTATTGTGTTTTTGCTACCGTTGAAAAACAAGCATAATTCGGCACGGAACGTCTCTCCGATACTATTTATATTATCCGGACCTTCTGGGGTTGGGAAAGATACTGTTATTAGGCGGTTGTTAAAAGAAATCGGAGATAAAAGTCTGAAAAAAATAGTTACCACTACCACTAGATTGCCACGAAAAGATGAGGTTAATGGCATAGATTATCACTTTGTTAGTAAAGAGGAATTTTTTAGGCGGATCAAAGAATCAGAATTTTTGGAATATGCCAATGTACACGGAGATTACTATTACGGTTCTTCGCGGACAGACGTCGAATCAACCCTATCGTCGGGAACTAATGCCCTTTTGGTAATTGATGTGGCGGGCGTTGAACAAATTCTAAAACAGAAAAACAATTTTCGGATTGTTACCATTTTTATTGCACCTAAAAACTTGGATGAGCTTAAACAAAGAATCGTTGGTCGGAGATCCGAAACAGCAGAATCGATAGCTAAACGCCTTCAAACGGCGGAAAATGAAATAAAGAAAGCTTCAATGTATGACCATGTTCTCATAAGTGGTTCTCGGGATGAAGATTTTATGGCTCTCTTGGAAATATATAAAAAAGCTCAAGGGAAGTAATTTCGCCTTTTGCTTACTCTATGTTCTGAGGCAGATTCAGTTTCCATAAAAAGGCCCGCTATTCCAAACCTCCGTATATTCCTCAGCCACAGATCGACCATTCGTTTGCAAAGCTTCAGAATAGCACAAACATTGCAATTTACTTTACATTGTCTTTCCTGCGACTTCTTAATTTTCTTTTATTTTTTTTAAGAGGAAGCGATTCTAGCGATATCTTCTACCTATTTTTCGTGAAGAATAAGCACGCTTTTCAAGTTTTAGATGTTTTTCCGCCAATTTAGCAAGCTGAGCAAAGGGGAGCCCGATTAGAAAATAAATAATAGCAACGATTGCACCCATTCCGAAAAAGTTAAATGAGTTGCTAGCAATTAGCATATAAGTTTTTGTCAATTCCACTATTGTAATTAACGAAACGAGAGATGAATCCTTTAAAATCGCAATGAAATCATTCGTAAGCGGTGGCAAGACAAATGTAAATGCCTGCGGCAGAATAACATGACGTAAGGATTGCCATTGGTTCATACCCAATGCCCTTGCAGCTTCCATCTGACCATAGGGAACTGCTACCATTCCCGCACGAAAATTTTCTGCTTCATAGGCGGCATAATTCATTCCCAGGGTTAGTATGCCAGCGACTAAAGGAGGTAGGGTTATTCCTATGCATGGGAGACCATAAAATACGAAAAACAACTGTATCAAAAGCGGAATTCCTCGTAAAAATTCTATCGTTGAAATGGCCAAAAAACTTATCCATTTGGGCATGTATACTCGCATGATTGCTAAACAAAGTCCCAGAACTATAGCTACGCACATTGCTAAAATTGATATCATGAGGGTAACACAGGCAGCTTTCATGAAAAATGGGAACGCTTGAAGATATTTGATAATTTCTTGATTATTTCTCTGTGAAGATTCTGAATTCAAGCATGGCGGATTCATTTTTGATTTGCCGGATGTTTCACGTAACTGAACGTAAAAGGTATTGCATATATCCCATTTCGATACGAGTGCATCGAGAGCCCCATCCCGTTTCATATGCTCAATGGCATCATTTATTGCAGCCATGAGTTTACTGTTGTTAGAAGTTGATACTATGGAATATTTTATTTCGTCAACTTCATCAATAATTTTTAGACCAGATAATTTTTTGGTGTAGTACGCTGCAACTTGTCCATCCAGTAGTATTGCATCAACACGCTTGTCTTTTAGGTCAGAAATGGCACAGTATTCATTTGGATAGCCAATTACTTTGACATTTTTTAAACTGCTCATCAAAGTGCTTTCTGCCTTAGAACTTCGTAAAACACCAACAACAGCTTCATTGCAATCGAGTATGGATTTAATTTTATTGGTATCCGCACGAACGATAAGTGACAAACCACAGGCATAATATGGATCCGAAAAGATAATGCTGCTTTCTTTTCCTTCTTCGGGCGAAAAACCATTAATTACCACATCATATAGACCCCTCTGAAGGCCGGAAATTAAGCTATCCCAATCATTTTGGTGAAATTCTGCCCTGCGTCCAAGATGTTTTGCAATGTGATCCATGATATCTTTCTCGAATCCCACGAGTTTTGACAAGTTTCCATCTTCATAAAACACATTTGGAGCGCCACTTTCTGCATCAGCAGCCCAGTGCAATACTGACTCATCAGCCGATAAAACAGGTCCAAACAATAACAATATGATAAAATAAAAAGTTTTCATTACATGTATCGCTTTAAAAATCTACGGGTCCTGTCATCTTGTGGGTTTATAAAAATTTCATCCTCATCGGAAATCTCTACAATTTCACCATTTTCCATATAAATTATATAGTCGGAGGCATCTTTGGCAAAACGCATTTCATGGGTAACGATAATTTGTGTCATTCCTTCTACATCAAGATCACGCATGACCTGTAAAACTTCTTCTACCATTTCCGGATCAAGAGAAGAGGTGGGTTCATCGTACAACATTACTTTTGGTTTCATTGCCAATGCCCGTGCGATAGCTGCCCGCTGTTTTTCACCACCGGATAGACTCCAAGGATAACGTCCACTAAAATTTCCCAACCCGACTTTTTCCAGCAATGACATCGCTAAAGCCTTAGCTTTTTCTTGCTTTTCATGTTTAACAACTATTTGGGCGAGGGTTACATTGTCCAGTAATGTTTTGTGTGGAAACAAATTGAATGATTGAAAAACCATTCCCACATTTTGGCGTAATTCATGGGCTCGCTGCCAAAAACAATCCTCATTTTTGTCATGATCCACCGCACGCAGACAAACGTCATCTATGGTAATTTCTCCAGCGTCAAGCACCTCTAAACAGTTTAAGCACCGCAGCAATGTTGATTTTCCGCAACCGGATGGTCCTATTACCGAAACCAAATCACCACTTTCTATTTGGCAAGATACATGTTTTAAAATCCTATTTTCGCCATAATCTTTGCAAAGATTCGAAATACTAATTAAAGGCTTTGAACAATCGGACATTTTTTTAAAACTGTTAGCTAATGAAACACAATCTTATTTCGCTTTTTGTGCTTTTCGTTGAAAAGTAAATAGTAAAATTACTATACTCGCACAAATAATTCCATCGGCAATATTAAATACCGGCCAATGGTAAAATTTTAGATCGACATCTATGAAATCGATTACGTATCCACGAAAGATTCTATCAAGTGTATTGCCGAAAATGCCACCGAAAACCATTGCTGCCAATATTTTTTGAAAATGTGTTTCAAATTGTTTGTGTGCAAGACCTAGAATGACCATTGATATAACCCCTAACATAGCTAAAATAAGCGGATGTCCCCTAAACATGCTCCAAGCTGCCCCCGTGTTTTCAGAATAGGTAAAAGATAGGAATGAATTTACTCTGATCCCATAATTTTTTATAAAAGTCTTGGCAAGTATCTTGGTTACTTGATCAATCAAGATGGTCGAACATGCGATGGCAAAACCAATACACCTAGTGAAATTATTCATCATCTTTGGTTTCAAAGTCTGCTAACTCATCGGCCGATTGATCAATCTGGAAGATTGAATTACCCGAAACTTCTACCGGTTTATTTTTTTCCTTTTCTTTCTCAATTTGCCCTTCGATCGAAAATCTAGCAAATGGAACCGCAAATAGGCGTTGGGGTTCGATAGGCTTACCCGTTAATTCACAAATGCCATAGGTTCCATTATAAATTCTCTGGATAGCCTCTTCCACTTCGGTCAGTGCTTCCTGCTCATTGGACATTAAGGCTATGGCAAATTCCGAATTGAAAGACTCGATTTCATGGTCGACAACATCCTGTTTAGCATCGCCAACGGAAATGGCCAAATTATTGGATGTCAGCTTGGAAAGCTCTTTTTTGAGATCGTCTTTCAGTTTCAACAAAAGTTTGTAGTATTTTCTATATTTTTGAGGAATTTCATCGGGGTTTTTATCCCTAATATTGGTTTGGCTTGAATGCATTGGATCGAATCCCAAAATATCTACTATGGACGCAGCTCCTACCTTTTGCTGAGCTGGCATATTAATTTGCTGAGCTAGAATATCCTTTTTCTTTTCGATAACTTCTTCATGCTTTTCTTCCTCGATTTTTTCCTTCTTGGCTTTTATTAGCTTGCGCGCATCATCTACGGAAAAAAAGGAATCGTCATTTTTTCTAATTCTGGCAAAATGTCTGCTTTTTGATTCCCGATTAATATTTTCTAGAACATTCATATTGCTGTAAAAGTTATTTTAAAAGATCTGGATATTTTTCGGCAAGGACCTCAAAACACTTTTGAGATACTTTACCAAAAGGTCCGGCATCAACGAGGTGATCAACCCATTTCCAGCTGCGAGGACATCTTTCTCCATTTGCGGTAGTTATTTCAACCGAACAATGTCCATCGGTGGCCATTTCTCTAATTTCAACTTGAGAAACTATAAATATTTCAGGTAACATTTCCTGATATTTTTTTAGCACAGGAAATATCTTATCGCTCGAAGAAATTTCAATAATCGCTTTGGCATCCAAAGATTGCCCGATTAATTTGCTTTGCCTAGCTCGCTCAAGCTGTTCATTGATTTTTGTTTTAAATGATAACAAAGTGTCAAACTCCCGTTCTTCGTTTGCAAAATTTCCTATTGTGCTTACGTCTGGCCAGCCGATCAATTGGACGTAGGTTGCCCCAAAATCACTGTCATTCAACATGTATGCCATTGCTTCGTCGCATGTAAATGTAGTTATTGGTGCAAGTAAAGCAAGAATCATGTTAAAAATTATGCAAATTGCCGTTTGGGACGATCTACGTTCATAGGAATTTGGTGCAAATGTGTATAACCTATCCTTCAAAATGTCATGATATGTGGCGGACAACTCAACAGAACAAAACCTATTTAACAGTTGATAAACCCTATGCATTTCATAGGAATCAAAAGCCGCGGTGACCATGTTGACAAGATTTTTTGTTTTCTGCAATATCCATTTATCGATCAATGTCATTTTTTCTTGCTCGATGTGGTTTTTTTCAAAATTGAAATCGAACAAATTGCCGATTTGAAATCGCAGTGTATTTCTAAAAGTTCGATATGTGGCAGATACGTGGCTTATTATGTCATCTGAAATGGTTATATCGTCACGAAAATCTTCCGAAGAAATCCATAGCCTTATGACGTCTGCTCCAAATTTGTTCACATAGTCATCGGCAGTTTGAGGTTTTCCATCGCTTTTAGAAATTTTCTTTTTATCTTCTCCTACGATAAACCCATGGGTTAAAACATTTTTAAATGGAGCAACCGTTTCTCCGGAAATTATGCTTGTCCACATTGACGATTGGAACCATCCGCGATGTTGATCACTCCCTTCCAGATACATATCTGCAGGCCACACCAATGAGGTTTTTGTTTTTAAAACAGCCCGGTGACTATTTCCAGAATCTATCCATACATCCAGGGAATCCATACATTTTTTGAGTTTCTTGGCAATAAAACCATTCGGCAATCTAATCCTATCCAATAAAGTTTCTTCATCGGCCTCGAACCAAAAATCGGATCCCCATTGACCAATTTTTTTTGCCACATTGCGAATGACTTGCTCGTCGAGCAATGCATTGCCATCTTTATCATAAAATGCTGGCAAAGGGATTCCCCAAGCACGTTGGCGACTAATACACCAATCGTTCCTAGAAGCAATGGCGGCTCTTATCCTATTTTCACCCCACGCCGGAATCCAATTTACTCCACCGACGGATGTTTGCATTTTATCACGCAAGTTATTTTTATCCAGAGCAATAAACCACTGTGTCATTGCGCGAAAAATCACCGGAGTTTTAGACCTCCAGCAGTGAGGATATTGGTGTTTGTAAAGCTTCTTTGCCAATAGCGCTTGGGCTAAATTTAACATTTCAATGACTTTGTCATTTGCTTCACACTTGCCATCGCTATCCAGAACGCTCACGCCAACCAGCTCCATGGGAACTTGCCCATCATTGACGTATTTCCCATCGTCATCGAGGGGACAATAAACATCCAATTTATACTCAATGCCCGTATTATAATCTTCGAGGCCATGCCCCGGTGCAGTGTGAACACATCCGGTTCCCGAATCGGTTGTTACGTAATTTGCCAATACAATCTGACTAAATCTGTCGATTATGGGATGTTTGGTTTGTATTCCTTCCAGCTGTGATCCTTGGAAGGTCGCGATGATGCCAAAATGCCCAATGCCACAATTCTGAACAAAATCTTGTATCCTATCTTCACAGATCAAATAGCTTTCTTGGCCACAGTTTAGGATGACATACTTCAAATTTGGATGTACGGCGATTGCTAGGTTTGATGGAATTGTCCATGGTGTGGTTGTCCAAATTACCACGTGGGTCGAATTTTTAATTTTTAAAAATGCAAGAGCCTGATCGGTAAGCTTAAATTTTACCCAGATTGACGGGCTGACATGTTCTTGGTATTCAACTTCGGCTTCTGCTAGTGCAGTTTTGCATGGTATTGACCAATAGACTGGTTTTTTACTGCGATAAACTAATCCTTGGGAAACACAATCTGCAAAAAAATTAAGCACACACTCCTCGTAAGCAGGATCCATAGTACGGTAATCGTTGTCCCAGTCGGCAAGTATGCCCAGGCGTTCAAATTGGGAACGTTGTGTTTTTATGAAATTTTTGGAATATTCCGTACATGCTTTGCGTAGCGATACGGCATCGAAGTTTTCTTTTTTTTCACGCAGTTCTTTGACAACCTTATGCTCTATAGGTAATCCATGGCAATCCCAACCAGGCACATAAGGGGT
The DNA here is from genome assembly GCA_031284015.1 of Puniceicoccales bacterium. Taxonomy (GTDB): domain Bacteria; phylum Verrucomicrobiota; class Verrucomicrobiia; order Opitutales; family JAIRKQ01; genus JAIRKQ01. Next base: position 24,030 of record JAITAS010000014.1, read on the forward strand.
CCGAAATCCACGCATCGTTTTATAACGTACAATGACATCTTTTAAGATTTTATTCAGGGCCGTTCCAATGTGTACGTATCCATTGGTAAAAGGAGGACCGTCGTGCAGGACAAAGGGCTTTCCATTGGCATTTTTTTGTTGTATTTTTTCATACACTCGATCTTCTTGCCATTTTTTTACTCTGATTGGCTCTCGGTTGACCAGATCCGCCCGCATGGGGAAATTTGTTTTGGGTAAATTTAAAGTATCCTTTAGGTTCATTGGGCGACCATGAATAATTTTTACCTTAGAAATGTCCAGCTGGAAAATAAAAATTCATAGATATTTTCAATGCGAATAGCGAAAACAAAGTGATAACAAAAGAAAAATCTTATGAAAAAATATGAAACCTCAAATTTTAAGACTAGAGAATGTCGTCAAATTAACCGGCAAAAAGGGAGATAGAGCGGATGTGAAAGGCTGAGACAAAGGAACTGATATTTTTAAAGTATCGAGTAGAAAGGGAGCGCCATTCTTTCACTCGCAGGAAGGTGT
>JAITAS010000039.1 GCA_031284015.1 Puniceicoccales bacterium
CCTAAACCCCATTGAGAAATTCTGGGCTCATCTAAAAAAGATGCTTTGCTATATTTTGCCAACTTCTCCTTCCTTCTTTTCCGCTCTTCAGTGCGCCTTTGTTAAGTGAAATGAGTATAACAGACCAGAAGCTTCCAAATTCATAGCATTTTTCCTTGGATATTGAAAATATTGAAAAATTGTATTGACTAGACTCCTTTGAGTCATACTAGGGGTCTATAAAATTTCAATATGAAAGATGAGCATTTTTCGATAGCCGATGAAAATCTGGGTGTGCAGAGAGTACAAGAGGGTAGGGTAGAAGAAGAGGAACAATTTGTTAACGTTCAGCTTTCCCCCGTGAATAGAGCAGTTGGTAGCATGTCAAATTTATCTGCTCCGGGTCCGGGTACACCAAGTACATCCGTAAAAGATCGTGAGGCTGTAAGCCTGGGTTACATCGGAACAATGATAAAATGGATTTTGGACAAGTTAGTGAGGTGGGGATTGGTAAGTGAGTGGTTATCCCAAAATCTCCTAGCATGCTTTTTAATTGTGAACAAAGACGAACCTGTTAAACTAGCAGGAGAGTTTGTGCCACAGCCGCCAGCAGCTACGGAGGTAGTAACGGAAGTTAGGCCGGCACAGGAGACACAGGAAGTAGAAGTGGTGTTATCACCTGGAGGAGTGGCGAAATTACTACCTGGGCCAGCTTCGGTTTGTAAGCGTGCCCTTAGGTATTACCAAAAAACACTACCTGCGTATGAGGACATTGTTGTGGTCCACCAAGGGAAAAGAAAAAAATAGATAGAATTATCGCCCCAAGAGCAGTTGGCAATGGTCAAAGAAGGGGCACGGGGTGGATGGAAACGAGAGGTTGAAGGATGGAATTTTTTTCCCTATTCTCCGAAAAAGGTACTTGGAGTAAATCCCGGTGCAATAGCTGAAGTGCATGGAGTAAAGCATTGCCTACGTGCGACTTTGGTTGCAGAAGCAACAGCACAGGTTTACCGTCGTCTTTTTAAAGAATTTGAAAACATAGGTGAAGAAAATATCAGATTGGCATCCGCAGCGGCTGCATATCATGATTCAGGTCGACAGGGTGAGGAAGTTGATGTTTTTGATGATTTGAGTGCTATGCAAGCACGCGAGGATTTAGCTGAAATGGGTGTTTCAGATGACCAATGCAGCCGGTGTGGCAATGTGATATCAAACAAAGATGCTCCCGTAGAAGGAAAGGATCCCGTTGCCATCTTGCTCCATGAGGCTGACTGCCTAGAAATTCAACGCATTGGCTTTAAATACGATCCCAAGTATCTCGATGCCCTTCAAACAGATGCCAAGGGCCGATTGATATTGACTCCGCGCGATGGAGTGTCGCGGGAACAGATTGAGCAGGAAATTCAAGATTTGATCGCCAAGACTAAGAATCTTATAGATGAAACGAAACGGGAATATCGCAAGAAAGCGGAAGAAATTGGGTTGGTAAAGGCAGATCTTATCGTATAATTAAAGTGTAGGAACAGTTCAAACGTTGTAAGGGTTGTAAACCATTTGTTCGACGCTGCTAACCGGAGAAATGATGCACGCTTCGAAGCGGGTAAGTCTTTGCCTAAAGAGTTTTTGTCCTAGATAAAAAGAACTTATATTGTGTGCCTTAGATCAAAGGTTAGCTATTAGTAGCGTTTGTTGTGACACGCTTTTATTTTTCGCATAATATATATTATGTCTAATGATTTATTTTTTTTGCAAATGATTTATTTTTTTGCAAATTTTTCGAAACCAGAAATCTAAATGTATGGCAAAAATGTACGGCAATATATAGCGGGCAAAAAGAAAAATTCCTTCACTTCATTCGAAGGATTTCTCAATAAGATTCTAGCTATCTTCCAATTTCACTTTGAGAAATTGTTTTTATACCTGTGCGATGGAGAATGTTTGTGGCAAATTCATTGTTCTCCGTCTGCAAAATTATTCCAATTTTTCCACCTGGTCGGACTAGAAATGGGTACATGTAGTGCATTTTTACTTCCGCCGAAAAAATAGTGTTTACCACTTGCGCCATTTCGCCTATGTTATTAACCTCCACTCCTAGTACCTTGGTTTCATGGTAGGAAATTGTACTTTTTAAACAAACCTTGCGAACTTCGTCGGGGTAATTGACCACAAATCTGATAGTTGTAGTTTCAACATTTTCCAAAAATGATACGGCTAAAATAGAAACATCTTCGGCTATCAAAAGTTTCAATATTGAATTAAACGATATATTTTTTCCATCCAATAAAAGCGAAAATTGAATAATAGGAGAAGCGTCATTCTTTATAACTTCATGACTTATTTTGTTTTCAATTGAAAAAATCATTGGCTTTAAGATAAAAAATATTTCCAAAAAATCTATAAAAAGATGCAAAGTTATTTTTTATTAGACCAAATAGATTCGCAATTTATTGACATTGATGGAGTAATTTTTACTTTTGATTTATAAATATTCGCAATAGATATGAAATATAAATATAAATTAACAACTGTGAAAATTTTCATGTGGATCTTGCTACTCGTTGTATGCTATAATGACGTTGAAGCTGCCAGTGAAGAAGAAATTAATAAAATTGAAGTGTTTGTCTCTGCCTACTGCTATAGGCTAAATCGAGCGCTAAAACCCGAAATATTGCTTTTGAAAAGGTTCCCTAATAAAGAATTGCATCCCAATGCTTGGGAATGTTGCTCTGGATCGGTCCAAAAAAATGAAAGTTTTGAAAAGGCGGCAAAAAGACAATTATTTGAAAAAGTTGGAATAACAGCAACGAGATGGAAAATGCTAGAATGTTTTGAGACAAACATTAATCCTGAAATCATAATTCCGGGTCTTATTTTTGCATGCAAAGCAAACCTAAATGCTAAAGTAAAAATTGATCCTCGAGAACATGTAGATTTTCGCTGGGTAACCATGGATGATCTTGACAATTTTCCTCTTGTAAATCAACAAATGCGCCAATCAATTATAAAATTACTTATGATCCAAAGCAAAAGACTCTGAGCGTTAGACTCTAAGTGTTTTGCTACACGGCAACATTTTCATGGTAACAGAGAAAGATGACACTAAAAATTCCCATAGACCTCTTCTCTGTGCCTAAAACACTACTATTTATCATTTTTATTGCTCGTTCTGATTTTCTTCATCTTCCTGTTGCTGATAATCAAATCTGTTCCTGGAACGGCCATCATTATTCTGGTTATCACTTGCGCTTTGCTGTTCAATCTCAATTTCAACGTAACTTATATCTTTAACGTTGTTTTGCAACTGTCGCATTAAACCGTCGCTATTATCCCGCAATAGATTTACAGAATCACTAGATCCGGTAAAAAAAACAACGCTTAATGTTTTTCCTTCTTTCGAAATAACAACGTCTGTATCCTTCAGAACACCATCCTGTAGGGTAATCCTTACTTCCTGCCTGGCATTTAGAGCTTCATTGGTGGCTATGATTTTTTCTGCCACCTGTATTGCTAAGTTTGTAATAACCTTTGCTGATTCATTGATCTTTAGCCCAATGTGCTGAGTTTGAATATTATCTAATATTTTAGCTCCACTTATCGCAGATGTATCCTTTATTTCTATTTCTGTAGCTGCTGGGTCATTTGGCCATTGCGGCTTTGAAATATCTCTCTGGTTTGACTTCGGCCACTCCCCTACCCTATTTGGCAGATAAACCTCTTTTTGTGGTTGGCCTGGTCTTGGTAAGGATTTTGTTCCTTTTGCTTCACCATCATCGAAGCCATTTTTTTCAAAATCGCCTTCCTTTTGTGGTTGATCTGGTCTTGGTAAGGATTTCGCCCCTTTTGTCTCACTATCATCGAGGCTATTTTTTTCAAAATCGCCTTCCTTTCGAACATGTTTGCCGTTCATAAGTTTTTCCATAAAAAGTGATGCATTTCTCGGATCTGCTTTCTTACTTACTTCGGCAATTTCCTTTTGGGAAAGAGCGTTATTGTCAAATAAATCCCTACTTTCTTTTTCCGTGGATTGATGTTTGATTTTATCTGTCATAGTTGTTCCTCATTAAAATTTATTCTTCTTGTTCCTTTTTCTTGGCAAATTCTTCTAGTTCCTTATCTACGATGAGCTCTTCTTCTTTCGTTGCATCTTTTAACCATTCTTCTTTGTGTGACTTTATTTTTTCTACATTTTTATTTGCTTCTTGTAAAGCTTCTCTTTTCTCTTCCAAATTTTTTTCGGCTTTAATTAGATTATCTTTGGCCGTTTCCAGGTTTTGTTCATGCGTTATCAATTTACTTTTTAAAACCTTTATAGCGTAATGCAAAGCGTCTACGGCTTCTTTTTTTACCTTTTGCATCATGACTTTTTTATATAGTCGTTCGGTTTCTTTTTCTATGAAAATTTTAAACTCATCCAGTGTTTTTTTTGCATTTTCCACATTTTCTTTTGCTTCTTCAACTAGTCTTTGTGCTTGCTTTAAATTCTTTTCAGCAACATCCTTGCGAAAGTTCCTCACCCGCAACATTTCTTCTAAAATGTATTTCGCCATTATAGTCCAACAACTTGTGCCATTTTATCTATCGTCGCTTTAAAATCATCACGGTCATGTAATCCCTGCCTTAAAAAATTATTGACCGCCTCGATCCTATCAATTGCTTCATCGGTAACCTTGTCCGCACCGCGCTTATATTCTCCAATCCTTACCAACAGTTCAACCTCTTGATATTTGGACAAGATGGTCCTTAATTTAGATGCAATTTTCCTGTGTCGTTCATCGGTCACTTGATTAAAAACACGACTAACGCTCAACAAAACATCTATCGCGGGGTAGTGATTCATACCTGCCAATTTTCTTGACAAAATAATATGACCATCCAATATGGACCTTGTTTCATCTGCTATTGGTTCTGTCATGTCATCACCCTCCACAAGCACGGTATATAAAGCCGTAATAGACCCCTTTTCCGATTGACCCGCCCGTTCCATTAATTTAGGCAATGTTTCGAAAACGGACGGTGGAAATCCGCGTCTGGTTGGAGGTTCACCTGCCGCAAGTCCGATTTCACGTTGTGCACGGGCAAAACGTGTGACGGAATCCATCATGAGCAATACCCTCTTTCCCTTATCCCTAAAATATTCAGCTATGGCGGTGGCGACGTAGGCAGCTTTTAAACGTTCCATCGATGACCTGTCGGATGTGGAAATTACCAAAACAGACCGTTTTAATCCTTCTTCTCCCAAATCTTTTTCAACAAATTCTCGCACTTCACGACCACGTTCTCCAACTAGTGCAAGGACGTTAATTTCCGCTTCAGTGTTTCTGATAATTTGTCCCAAAAGCGTACTTTTACCTCCACCCGCGGCGGCAAAAATACCCATTCTTTGTCCTTCGCCGCACGTCAAAAGTCCATCGAGCGCTCGTACGCCCAGTGCCAGTGGTTTGTTGATTGGGTTTCTTAGCATTGCATTAGGTGGATCACTATAGACCGGATAAAAATCCGTAGTTTCTAGAGGCCCTTTTTTGTCTCCATCAATGGGCCGGCCTAACCCATCTACTACCCGGCCTAACAAATTATCTCCTACGGGAACCATATGAACTTTACCGGTTGGAATTACTTCCGTGGTCGATGAAACACCGCGAATATCTCCGATCGGAGTTAAAATTGTAGCCTGTTGGGAAAACCCTACCACTTCAGCTATTAGTTCCGCTTCTTCCCAGGGGTTTTTTAAAATGCAAAGCTCTCCTATCTTTACGCCTGGTACGGACGCCTTTATGATCGTGCCAACAACCTGAATGACTTTTCCTTTGATTTGGATAAGCGTAGAATCTTCTATCTCTTGCTCAAGGTGTTCCGCTATGTATCCAAAAGGATTATAGTTGTCTTGTTCATTATCCATAACTATCGCGATTTTGCCTTTGACAAAGCATTTTCTATGGCAGCCAACTGAACAGGAATACTTGCATCTATTACTCCCAATTCAGTTTCTAAAATGCATGAGCCGGGTTGGAGATGTGTGTCGGCACAGATATCTAAAAATTCTAAAACGGGAGTATCTTTGGTTAACTCTTGTACTTTATCGCGCAACACTTGTGCTTCTCCAGGAGCAACTTTCAAGGTTGCTTGTTTTTGTGTCTTAATTTTTTGTAACGCATGCCTTACAACGCTTACAATCAGCTCAGTTTTGTCAATTTTTCCAATAATCTTCCTAAGAGCAGATTTAACGACTTCGACAACATCTTCCTCAAGTCTTGAAAAACTGTTCGCACTCTTCGAAACAAAGCTCATCATCTCATTTGAAATTTCTTGTTTCCCATTTTCAAATCCTTCGGAATATCCTCGTTCTTCCTCCTGCTTTTTTGTTTGTTTCGCTCGCTCAATTATTTCATCGGCTTTTATTTTAGCATCGCTGATGATTTGATCCCTTTCCCTATGAGCTTCTTGTAAAATTTCATCGCATTTCTTTTGCGTTGCGACAAGTATGTTCTTGCCTTCTATGAACTTGGCATAGGATTTGGCTTTCAGGATTTTTCCTGACTGCTTTAAGTCAAAGCTACCAATAGAAATTTCATAAATATTTGCGATTCCCATGATAATTATCCGTTGTGATTTTCGTCTTTTAATTTTTCTAAAGAAAACTCTATGAGCTCTAGACATTTACTTGCTACAGCCTCATCACACCCAGATGGAATGTCAAAATGTTCTCCGAGCATTAATTCAAGCCTTTTCCTTACTTCATCGGGCAACCCAACTAGAGCATTGCTCAATATGCACCTGCCCGAGGAAACAATCTTTTTTATGGTAGGCATTTTCGTTGTTTTAATTTTCAAATTTGGGAGCATTTTCCATAGGACCATCCCTCTTTTAATTATAAATGAATGAGTCTTTTGCCCTATAAACTCTACCAGTACATTTAATTCGCTTTTACTAATTATTTTTATAATATCTTTGTGGTGAAATATGGCACCAGCAACATTCATGGCACGAACTAAACGATCTCTATGGTTTATTACCAATTTTACCGGCTTTGCACAAATATCGTAGTCTACAGAATCTTTCAATCCCAATATTTTTAACAAATTTCTTCGAATGCCCGTTTGAGCATATCCCGAGCTCAAGAGAATGTTAAAAATACTTTTATCATATACGCTAAAAACTTTTTCAAATTCCTGGGCCGGTAGATATTTTTCTATATTAAAGCTGAAGTCATACCAATTTTTGAAGTATTGGAAATCGGTCGTTATGGCATTTTTTAGACTTTCAGTTTCTATGGCCATTGTAATCCTCGCTTATTTTTCCCTTGATGCATTATCCGGTTCTTCATCGAGGTCGCTCACATTCTGTATATCATCTTGGACTACTATCGGAGTATTCTGAGCGGGTTTGGGTGTTGTAGTTCTTCTTTTGCTCTTTCTGAATTCGAAGAAGAAAAAGATAGCTGCTCCCATGCTGCATAATAGTAATACACCTAAGACCACAACTATGGCAAGGAATTTTGTTGCCGCATCGCTTGCCATTTGAAGCCCTAGAACGCTTACATTTGTATCAAAATTATTATTTGTTATCGCACTTTCCTCGGATGTTACTGGGAACAGGGCAATTGATACCCTATCATAGTCTAAACCTTGGACACTATTTGCTACAAGATATTTGATTTCTCGCACCGACTCATCCAAATTTGAACCAACCCTATAGGTTAAAAATATGGCGGCCGATGCTTCGGTATCTGCATCGGAATAAGGGTCGTTTTCCGGTAGCACTATGTGAACACGTGATGTTAGGACACCAGGAATTTTGTTCAACGTTGAAGCAATGCTTTCCGACAAAGCGTACATAAATCTTGCTTTTTCTTCCAAAGGAGAAGATACCAACCCGCTCTTTTGAAAAACCTGCCCTATTGTGTTATATTGTACCTTGGGATATCCGCTGGCTTTCAAAATTTTCTCCGCCTTAGCAAAATCGTCAGAGTTTTTCAGTACAATGGTCCATGTTAACTCCAGACCAGGCTTTTTGGCAATAGGAATGTGATGTTGTTGCATCAAAGAAACAATTTCATTTGCTTCTTCTTCCGGCAGATTTGACAACAAATCAACCTTTCCACAACCCGCCAATACCAAAACCATAAGCAAGGAAGAAAGCAGCCATAAATTTTTATAAAAGCTATTTTTTTTCATAGTAAATCTCTTTTCATCTACCAACCCCGTAGGCCGTTGTTATTCAAATGATTTACATTATGATCTTTCTTGTAAGACTAGTCAAACGAAATTGTTTTGAATCTAAAATAAATGAAATATTTTTGCCAAACAAACCTAGAGTCAGTCGTCAAAATAAGCAGCGAAAAATGAGAAGGAGCGGACGAGGAAGGCAGAGACAAAGGAATTGATATTTTAAAAATATCGAGAGAAAAAGGAGCGCCACTTCTTCATTCTGAGGAAAGAATTTTCGATGACATGGTTTTTTTGTAAATATTTTTATCGCAGCAGCGCTGAAAATTTCTGTTTATCTAGGGAGTGATGACTGGGATAATGCCGAAGGAGGAAAGGAAAAGGATTATGTCGCCGAAGTCGTCAGCTTCGTCGGTGAGGACGTATCAGTATCTACGGATGAGACCAGCTCCAATGCTCGCTTGCAATCCGATTCTGTACCTTCAGTTGCAATGACTCTAGGCTCAGGACTCATAAGAAAAGGGTCGACATAGCGAGAAAAAGGAGGAGTGGAAAATAAAAGAAGAAGCTTTAAAAAAAATAAGGGCATATTTTTCGAAATCGCGTGGGAAGTCGCGAGTGGATAACCGGAGAGTGATCGGCGGGATAAAGTATGTACTCCGAAATGGATTAAAATGGCGAGATATGCCGAAGGGGTATGGGCCTACAAGATGCTTTACAATCGCTTTGTAAGGTGGAGCAAGAAAAGATTGTTTGCGAAAATTCTACAAAAATTGTTCAAGGAAGGGGACGAAATTTTGATGGTCGACGCAACCCATTTGAAAATTCACGAAACGGCAGCGAGCCTGAACAAGGGGGCTTCGCCGCGGCACTCACACCTTCTTCCTTCCATCTTCATTGCCTGATCTTTCCTCTTTTATTTGAGTTTTTGAGTTCTGAGCCTAGGGAAAATTAAGGAAAACTGAGCCTGGATAATGGGGAGAATTAGCAGGGAATTCCGCTGTGCCTGAATTTTTCCAATGTTACTAGAATTAGTGAAATGTCAACGGGAGTAACGCCGCTAATTCTTGAAGCTTGACCAAGGTTTTGCGGCTGGTAAAGCTGTAATTTTTGGCGACTTTCATTGCTTAGGCTTTTTACACATCCATAGTCAAAGGTTGGTGGAATTTTGACATGTTCTAGTTCTGAAGATTTTTTTATTGTTCTTCGTTCTCGCTCGAGGTAGCCCGAATAACTGATTCTATAAATTACCTCATCTCGTACGGAATGTGTTTCATCATAAAAATCCTTTGGAAAAACAATTGTGTCCCAATTTCGTGCTTGTACGAGCCAATTTTCGATAGTCTTTGTTTCAAATTTTTCGAAACGTAGGCGTATTATCCACGAATTTATTTTGTCGACTTTTTCGCGCGTTAGTTGTGTTCTAGTTTTATCAATTAGTCCAAATTTTTCTGCAAAACTAAGCAACCGGATGTCGGCACTCCCATGATTTAGGAGAAGCCTATATTCCGCCCTGCTCGTAAACATTCTATATGGTTCAAATGTTCCTTTTGTCACCAAATCGTCGATCAATACGCCTATATAAGCATCGTGCCGGCCCAATACCATCATATCCTTCCCCAGTGCTTTTCTTCCGGCATTGACCCCGGCGACAAGCCCTTGTCCTGCCGCTTCTTCATATCCCGATGTGCCATTAATTTGACCTGCAAAGAATAAATTTTCTATAATTTTCGAATGTAGGTTGGCATTAATTTGCGTTGGTGGGGCAAAATCGTACTCCACAGCATAGGCCGGTCGCAGCATCTTAGCTTTTTTCAATGCAGGAATACTTTCTAATATTTTCAATTGTACATCCAATGGCATACTGGATGACAAGCCATTTATGTACCACTCATTCGAATGGTATCCTTCCGGTTCCAAAAATAATCGATGTTCGTCATGGTCAGGAAATTTTACATATTTATCTTCAATACTCGGGCAATATCTTGGACCGATCCCTTTGATTTCTCCAGAGTAGAGTGGTGAACGGGAAACATTGTTCAAAATTATTTCCTTCGTGGCAGGAGTGGTATGGGTGATCCAACATGATTTTTGACCATGAAAATTTGAGCTTAATATGGCACAATTTTTTATATTTCCAGTAAATTTTGTATTAAACATGTCATCAAATATCTCCCGGTTTCGGGTGTCGTAGAAAGCAAATAGGCATGGGTCAGTATCTCCAGGCTGTTCTTCACACATGGAGAAATCAATCGATGTTCCCAAAATTCGTGGAGAGGTTCCCGTTTTCATTCTATCAATTTTGATGCCATGTTCAAACAAACTAGCTGACAGGTTTTGTGCGGAAAAATCCCCAAGCCGCCCTCCCTGGATTTTGTTATTTCCTATGTATATCAATCCGTGTAAAAACGTCCCATTGGTTAGGACTACCGTCGTGGCAAATATTTCAATTCCTGAGTCGGTAAAGACTCCTACCGCTCTGTCATTTTTTACAATTATTCCCGTTACAATTGCTTGAAAAATTGACAAATTGTTCGATTCTTGTATAAGAATTTGTTTCATTCGCAGGGAATACATACCTTTATCACACTGGGCCCTGGGACCTTGTACCGCAGCTCCTTTGGAACGATTGAGAAGCCGAAATTGGATGGCGGTTGCATCCGCATTTATTGCCATCTCTCCACCTAGAGCATCGATTTCGCGTACGATGTTACCTTTTGCCAATCCTCCAATGGCGGGGTTGCAGCTCATTTTTGCGACCGTATCGATATTTCCCGTCATCAGTAATGTTCTTGCTCCAACCCTGGATGCAGCAAGGGCTGCTTCGCATCCAGCATGTCCTCCTCCGCAAACAATGGTGTCAAAGTCATCAAAAATTTTCATGGGGTATTTCTCCCGACTTTTCACAAAAATGCGAGAAAAAGTTTCAACATTCTTTGAAATAGATATACGGTTGAGATTATTGCTTAGTCATTTATTCTATGCCTAATTTTGATACGTCAACTTCTGAAACAAGTCCAAAAAAAACTTGACAAAGTGCGCAGTTTTTAGTCTTTCTTTGAGGATAGTGAAGTGTTAAAACATTTACCTACGCGGAGTAAATTGGTTTAGTCAAAATCCCAATTTATAAAAGTGAGGCAAAGGGATATCATGGAAAAAAAAGACATAGAAAGCTTAATTGAAGAAAACTTTTTGTTGGAGAAATCTAGGGTTGATCTAGAAAAGATGACATGTGGAGCCTATTGCCTCCATGGATCTTTTGGGATAGGACAACTGAAGGGATATGACAGAGAAAAAAAGCGACTTATTATTGTTTTCGGAGAAGGAAACACTGAATCTCGCCTAATGGATCCAATATTTTGCATAAAAAAATTAGAGATTCTGCAGGACGATGATATGCTAGTTAAATTCCACAATAATCCCGCGGAAATTCGCCAAAAGATGAAAAAATCATCAATTGCATTATTGATAGAATATTTAGAAAAAACACAAAACCACAAGGCTTCCCTTGGCGACATCGAAAAAACATTTGGCAGAATAGTGGAAGAAAAAAATTTCAAAAGATGGTGGAATGTTACCAAAAAACTAATAGCAAAAGAACCAAAATTAACCCTGATAGAAGGTAATGTTACATACTTAGAGCTTTGCGATGAACCTGTTTTGGAAGAAGATCAGTTGATACAACAATTTGAATCCGTGCGTGACATACACCAGAAAATAACCATTGCGGAAAAGTTTTTATCATTGCTTAAAACGAACGAATCTTTGAAAGATTTTGGCATAAAAATTATTGAATGTTTGTCTGAAATATGCTCAGCTAAGGTCAAAAGAGTTACTGCCGCTGACAAGTTCCAGGCATGTGTTGTCAGAGATGAATTGGCAAAATTGTCCGGGGTCAACATTGATTCATTAAGCCCAAAACTGGAAGCCCTAATCAGCGAATGTCCCAATCTGGCAAAAATCTGTGGTAATTTGCAATCGAATTACTATACTGTGTTTTTGGAATTAATAACGCGCGTGTTTCCGGACGAATGGGAGAAACTGTGTTTTAATATTTTGAAAAATTGTAACGAAAGGTTGACCAATGAGTGTATTGTTTACCTAAAAGACAATTCTTGTGCAGATGTCATACGGACAACTCTTGTAAAATGGCTAAAAGAAAAAAATTTACGAGCGGTGCTTCTGCAATGGATTATAAAAAATCGCCACGCTAAAAAATTTGAAGAAGTATTTTCGACAGATTTGATGTCCTGCGAATTATTGCGTGCAATATTTTGGGCAATTGATAATGAGGCATTGTTGTCAGTCGGAAAACTGAGAAAAATTCCCCTAGTAGAATTGCTAAACAACGACAGGACATTGATCCGCGATTTGCTATCAAATGCTACGGAAGAAATAGCGAGTGACTTGGCACAAACTTTACTCATCAATCAGGGAATTGATAATCTTTCGAAAAAATCTCTCTTGGCGCGATTTATTGCAGTATTTCCTGGTATACAAGAACTTGTTTTGAGTGCCAATAAGGCAAAATTGCCACAGGACATTTCTCTAAAAGTTTCATTGTCCAGCTTGGAAAATAAACGTAAAGAATATGATCTGTTGATCAAAGAGAAAATCCCAGCCAATAAAAAAGCCATTGAACTTGCCCGTGAACATGGTGATTTGAGTGAAAATTCCGAATATAAGATGGCAAGGCAGGATCAAGATACACTATTATCCAGGAAAGCTCAACTGGAAGAAGAGCTAAAAATGGCCCATGTCATAGATTTTGTTAACATTGATACATCAATGGTTTCCATTGGGTCCGTTGTGAAAATTCGCCAAATAGATTCAGGGAAAACAGTCGAGTATACTATTTTGGGGGCGTGGGACGGCGATCCTTCCAAAAATATCATTTCATACAAAACAAGCATGGCCCAATTATTACTTGGGAAAAAAGAAAAAGAAATTGTTGAAAGTATTTCTGAAAACCACAAAGAAACATGGCAAATCGAATCGATTAGTGCCTATACGGGGCATTAGACCAGTCCTCAAAAGCGGATGGGAAGGCAGTACAATTCTCATTGTTTATCCCATGAAAACTAGGCTTTTTTAAGGTTTCTAATTTGCGTAAGAAGCTTCCGTCAAACCCTAGCTCTCTGAAAAACCGTTCTATATTCTTTTGTCTTTGTCGCCATTGCGTTTTACTGATTTTCTCTAGCTATTACCTTTGCTGGAATATCTCTACTATTCCAATCAGCATCTGATATCTCATGGCGAATCTCAATCAATGGAACAAAAGTGATGGCACCTCCACAATCAGCTTTTGATGCTACCCATGGGCCTATTATTTCCTCTAATTTGTGTTGAGTTACGCGTTCAATTTGACTTTTTTGGACTCAACTAAAATATGGTAGGCCGACAGGGGCTCGAACCCTGAACCAATGGCTTAAAAGGCCACTGCTCTACCATTGAGCTACCGACCCAACAATGATTTTAATCACCCTACCGTTGATTTTTAGTGTGTCAATACAGATTTACGCGAGATTGAAAATTAACGGCATTTACAAAATTGGTCAAATTCAAGTTTTTAGCCAAAAAACTTGAAAAAGTTAACGCATATGATTATTCTCCCTTCAGCTTAGGAGAAAATTATGGCAATAAATGTATCGATAAATGGGTTTGGTCGCATTGGACGTTTGGTTTTTAGAGCGTTAATCGATTCTGGAAAATTTGGAAAAGACATAAATGTCATTGCGATAAATGATCTAGTTACAGCCGATAATCTGGCGTACCTGTTGAAATATGATTCAATTCAAGGACGATTTAAAGGCGATGTTGTGTCCGATGCTGACAACAATTTGATTGTGAATGGACATAAAATAAAATGCCTGGCCATAAAGGAAGGGCCAGGGGCAATGCCATGGCAAGACCTTGGGGTGGATATTGTTGTTGAATCTACGGGTTTATTTACCCAGGATGAAAAAGCGGAAGGACATTTAAAAGCGGGCGCAAAAAAGGTCATCATTTCAGCTCCAGGTAAAGGGGATCGGGTAAAAACTGTCGTTATCGGTGTAAACGATAAAACTCTTACGAAGATGGATAATATCATTTCCAATGCTTCCTGCACAACAAATTGTTTAGCTCCAATAACTAAAGTTGTCCTGGACAATTTTGGAATTATCGAAGGGTTAATGACCACCGTACACAGTTATACCGCCACACAAAAGACCGTCGATGGCCCATCTGCAAAAGATTGGAAAGGTGGTCGTTCCGCAGCCATAAATATTATTCCTTCGACTACTGGAGCGGCAAAGGCGGTTGGGCTTGTCTTGCCTGAAGTAAATGGAAAGCTGACCGGTATGTCTTTTCGTGTTCCGACGCCGACAGTTTCCGTTGTTGATTTAACGGTTCGAACGGAAAAAACAACATCCTACAAAGAGATTTGTGCGAAAATGAAAGAGGCATCCGAGGGACAATTAAAGGGCATTTTAGGGTATACGGAGGATGAAGTTGTTTCCAGTGACTTTATTCACTGTCCACTGTCATCAATTTTCGATGCTGGAGCAGGAATTGGATTATCTGATCAATTTTTCAAACTTGTCAGTTGGTATGATAACGAATGGGGATACAGCTGTCGTTGTGTAGAACTAATAGGCAAATTAGCCGCTTTACTATAGGCAAACACCAACCACGTGTAAAAATGTGTATTTGGGAAGTTTTTGACAAAAATTGATCGACAAGTTTCTCCTTCGGTCCGAAACTCTATCTTTTTTTAAAAAAGACAAAAATTCCTGGAATTTCGTTTAAAGATCTCCTAAATTTTTACCAAGCAAAGATATTTGCCGTGATTGGCATAATCATATGTTTCCGGAATCAAGTAATTCAGATAGGTAATTCGTTGAGTTTCACTCTTCAAGTGTTCGAATCGCTTTCCTACCACCAATCCCATTTCCAAGTTTGTTTTCACAGAAATTGGTAAAATGGAAATGTAATAGAGCAAGCAAAAGGTTAAAAGACCAAGGGAAAACATAGAATAAAGCATTGGAAAAGGAAGAGGAATAAGTACACCAGGGAGGAAGGAGGAAGCTTGGTGGAAAGTAGGGAAAAGAGAAGATAGACAAGGGAGGTATTGGTAAGTATTTTGTTTGTGGGAAGCATGCCATGGATGCTGGAGTGTGGAGGGTGTAAGACGATTGGAAGAGGTGTGGGATTGCCTGTTGTCCGAAACGCTCAGTGGGCAGAGTGAGGATCTAAGGACATAAACGGAAGGTTGTATGACCATTTGCAGATACTGTTGTGGGTGGGAAGGAATAACTACGGAGGTGACCAAGGGGAAAGTAGCAAGCTTGGCAATCATGATCCGAGGAATGGAGAAATATGGCTGAGAGCGCTGGATGGGGGCCTGGAAATAGTTGGACTGTTCGAGAGGAACGAGATGCTACTGGCGAATATAGTTAATCTTCTAGACAATGGCCGAAAGAAGAGTTGGAAAGCAAAGAAGAAATGTATTACTGGAAAGATTTGAGTGTCAAGGTGATAGAATATGCCAAAATCAACGGAGTAAAAG
>JAITAS010000007.1 GCA_031284015.1 Puniceicoccales bacterium
GGAATCCACCATCACCCACTGCATGTCCGGCTCTCCGCACAACTTGTCAACCAGACTTTCCCATACCCCGCGATCCCGCCAGCGGCTAAACCTACGGTGTGTGTTTTTCCAGTCCCCGAAATCCGGAGGAAGATCCCTCCACGGTGCTCCAGTCCTTAGTATCCAGAACACGGCGTTTATAAATTGGCGGTTGTCCCTGCCATGTCTACCGACTTTTCCAGTGCCTCCGGATAGCAGCCACTCCATTTTTCTCCATAATTTATCTGATATGTCATGCCTTCCGTGTGCTTTTACGTCCATGCTCCACGCTTTTGCCCTTCTTTTTCATTTTGTCAATGTTCTATTTGACGACACGCCCTAAAAAGAATATTCAATACCACAAGCGGCGTTGTGGGTAGAAATATCTTTGTTAAGTCTCACGACGTAAGATCCCACAATACTCCAGTGGACATTTAACTTTTTAGAAACTCCAAGCGACATGATTGCGGCATTTTTTGATGGTTGTCCAACCGTCGAAACGAACTCGCCAATACCAAGATTGTTATCAAAGACGACGGTAGCATTGGAATATTTTCGCATTGCCTGGCATTCCCAACCGGTTTTCAAAGAAAGTATCAGTTTTTTATCGACATGTTTCGAATCGATAATCTCTTTTTCAATGTTGAAGCCGGCAACGGTGGTAATAAAATCATGGTTGACAGAAGAAACATGCTGTGCCCCAACTGCCGCTGTCGTTGATTCATCATACCCCCTCTGCACAACGTGACTATAATTCACCCGGAACCATAAGCCAAACTGGTAACCTTTGTACGCATACAGGTTTTTGACTAGCTCTACGCCAAAGAAAATACTATCAGCTCTAAGCTTGGCATCGAAAATGTTATGCGACAAATTCATTCTATATAACGTATCTTTGCTATGGCTATATCCAAAGGTAATCCCTACATTGGTCTTTAGATGCTTGTCATTGAACGATTCGTAGGCACCAAACAATTCTAGCGTGCAAATATCGTGTTTAGCAGATTTTGCGAGACCAGTAGCAGAACCAAAAAATGTTGTTTTTCCGGAAGCATACCCCAAAGCGGCGCCTAAACGGAGATATCTTTCATTGGTAAATGTCCAAACATCATCAAGCCCTATAACAAAACCACCCATGTTACTGTTATATCCAAGCTCAGCGATCTCATCCTGGTGGGCATGGCCATAGATGATATGGATAAATGGATCAGCAAGACAGCCTTTGACGCTTACTATGCGATCAGAAATAGCATTGGCAAATATGGTATTGGCTGCCACCGTTAGGGATGCTAGCTCAGCATTGACATGGGTAACGACATATTCTGTTTCATCACTGCTTGCATTTGGTAAAGATTCTAGACTTTCGTTAGCATTTAAAAAGAAAAAGTCATAGTCAAAAAACATATCCTCTATGGGCATATTTTCATTTTGTAGGGAAACTTGTTCCATTTCTTCAGACTCATTATCTTCGATCAAGTGTGCGTCTAACCGTTGATTGGGTCCTTCGTCTTCTTCTAAGGAAGAGGTTTGTTCACTGGGCACATCGTTTGGGGTAAAAATATGCCACCATTCACCGAGGGCATCCGTGAAGGCTTGCTCATTTTCAAAATTCCTACCCCGTAGACTCCTTATAAACCTTCCGAATTCAAACCTCTCTTGAAGGGCAGGATCCGCCAATTGAGCATCCAACATTTCTTCAACGCTATTGTACTTTGAAATTAAATCAATGGCTTCCTCGGGAGATATGTCGCAATTAGGACTGCCCAGTAAAACATTTTTAAAAAACAATACTATACATACCACTACAACTGCGATCCTAACCATCGTAGGAAACTCTTTAGTGCATTTCATTGTATTTCAAGTTTGCTTGTCTCACTATTAAAATACCATGTGTTGGTCCATTCATTTCCATCAATAACCCGGATAGTAAATTGTTTTTGGCTGGGGGCTTTAATAATATTAACGGCGGATCTAAAAGCATCGACAAATTGCTTAGCGGATACATCTCGACTCCCGGCCATTTGAATTTTTCTATCTGCTGTCTTAAACATACGTTTTATGTAACCATAAAATAGCTCTTCAATTGATTTTCCTGCTTCGTTTTCTTCATATGTTCTTTTGGTTTCAGTTTTTTTCACTAAAAAATTACAACATAATTCATATAGTAAACTATCTTCATTGACCATTTGAGAGTGTATAAAATTTGGTAATACGATATTTTTTAGCATATCAACATGTGCTTGCGTTGTTTGCATAGCATCATCAGGATGGTCACTCTCATCCTCATCAGGCATAGGAAGCTCACCGGGTATAGGAGAATGTTCATCCTCATTCTGAGGTATATAATCACTTGTATTTTGCAATCGAGACTCATCGCCGAAACTAGAACCGCTTGGAGGCCTGTGATTACTTCTAACACATGGTGCTTCGTGTGGTAAAAAATCACATACGATATCTGAGATTTTCTCTAGCCTAATTCTAGATTCACTTTGGGGTTCATCATTTTGGCTCGCATGGGCAAACCCTGGACCTACCGTTGACAGAACTGGTGAGGTTTTCACGGAACTGTGGTTGCTTCTTTCTAAACCATTCACTTCGTGATGCAAGCGATTGTCAGCAACTTGCCTACCTCGTGGCTCTCTTGTCAAATCAGTCATATATCTTTCTTCCTGTGCAATATTTACGACGGCCCTCTCTACTTCTTCATTTTTCTTCTGCAAAAGCTGATCTACGAATGCATTTACCGCTTTGCAAACTTGCCATTCCGGGTCTTCATGGTATTTTTTGACGTAAAGCTCACAGGTTTCCTTTGCTCTGTTTTTCAGCTCGTTGATCTGAAAAACAGAAAGTTGACCCAATTCTGGAATTTGGCACAAAAATTCATGACCAATTTCTTTCTTACAAATTTTGTGTGCCTTCTCAAACCCTTCTATGGTAAGGTCATAATTTTCAATTATTCTATGTAAATCAGATTTTCTACTTTGACTGCCTCGATCAACATACGCCCCTTGCCTTTCTTTTAAACCCATAAAAGGTACTTGCCTTTTTTCGTTAGTTTGAAATTCCATGAGTGCACTATTAGCCTCCACATACTTCAATGACCGCATTACACGATCCTTGGCACCCTGATTATCACCGGAGGCCTTAAAGCGCATTAACACACCACTGGATTCATCAACACACGAATACCACCTTTCCATTGTTCTAGCGGCAGCTGACGTATTCATACAACATTCCTAATTTTTTTGCAATCAGTGAAGCAATAACAACCTTTCCTTCCGGAACGGAAACTGACTCTCCACTCTATGAATTTCATCTTTTCTAAATATCAAAATCAAAATCCATGGTATCGACAAAGGTATCAGGATCCACGTCATCCTGAGATGGCCTCTCGTGTCCTTCTGGGAACATTTGGTCGAACAGATTGGCATTTTCAATCATCTGTATTTGTTCTCTATATCCTCTATACTTACACGTACACAAACCTGCTACAGCTTTCAAATTCTTCAAATCTAAAATCAACCTTGAATCACACCAGTCCACCGCACTAAGAATATTAATTGTTTGTTCTTGTTCCGTAAGACAATCATCACTTAAACTTTTAACCGTTTCAGTATATATTGGCCAAACTATGTTACCTCCGATCAACGAGTCTTCGGTCAAATCTGATATTTCTGGTAAATCTTTTATTGCTTCCGCAAATTTTTTGATTGCATCGGCATGAATTGCTCGTCTTTCCCTTTCCATAATCTCAACTGGGAAAAATCGACTTTCTACATTGTCACCTATCTGCATTTGGCAGGAAATACATCCAAAATCCAAAGCATTTTTTACTAAAAGATTTGCAAATACTACCGCTGTCATTTGGAGCTCAGAAAAACATTTCCCCCGTTCTTGCAACTTCTGTACCATATGATCTTTTGTTTGAGCGACAATATCTTGAGCCTTATTCCATAGTTCACCCATAAGCTGTAGAGACTTATCTCTTCTGGTTTCAGCATCATCTAGAGGAGAATTTCCCATTTCTATAAGACGGGATTCTCTTCGCTCTAACTCCATGTCCGGTATCTCTGTTAATCTTACAACAAAATGTCTTTGCTCTTCATTGGGTACAGCAATTCGATGGTCGGCATCTGTCTTTCTCGTTCCTCCTTTCCCTCCCCTTTTCTTCTGGGTAGGCTCTAATAACGGAGCAAAATCTGTTTTATGTAAATCTATATTTAATGGACGCATCTTCTATCTAATTTAAATGTTGGTAAAGTATTTTTGCCAAGGAAAACCTTGACTTTGTATGGGGGAGGTATACAAAAATTACAGAAATGCAAGAAAAATTTTTTATCTTGAAATCATTTTTTGATGATTTTGAAAAGCTGAATCATGCCATGAACATGATCGCATTCGCGTAAAACCAGCAAATCATTTTTTGACGATTTTCACGACTGGCTTCTGCTCAAATTGTTGAGATACCATTAAATCTTCGCTAAAACAATTTAATAAAAGGCCAACCATGAAAAACAACAATACCAGATTCGAGCCTCCGTAGCTAATAAATGGTAGTACCATACCCTTTGTTGGAAATAAACCAGTAACGACGCCAATGTTAATTATCACTTGATAGATCATGGTTAGGGCTATGCCATAGGACAGAAATTTAGCAAAGTTGCTGTGAACTTTTTTCGCGGAATGTGCGATGGTCAAAAAAAAAGTCAAGTATATGACCAATACCACAATTGCAACCAAACTACCCAATTCTTCGCTAAGTATTGAAAAAATAAAATCCGTGTGGGCTTCCGGTAAATAGATCAGTTGCTGGCGACCTTGACCAAGGCCCTTTCCATATAATCCGCCGGAAGTAAAACCAAGCATTCCTTGCCAAAGCTGATATGCTCCCGCCAATTTATTATTTTCAACATCCAGAAACGCAACGATTCGACGCATTCGGGTAGGATTCAGATATATTAAAATTGAAAAGGCCAATAAGCCACCGGATATTGCAAGTAATATGTACAATAGCCGAGTTCCCGCCAAAAACAGTAAAGTGATCGTCACTGCTCCAATTAACATTGCCGTGCCATAGTCGGGTTCTAAAAATATTAATCCGCATAGGGTAGCAGCGACAAGTAAAGGAACAAAAAAGCCAGTCTTAAAATCTGACATTTTACTTTCATTGCTGTGCAAATATCGTGCTAACCAAAATATTATGGCAATCTTGGCAAATTCTGAAATTTGAACGTTGAAGTTCCCCATTACAATCCATCGCCTTGAGCCATTGACAAGTTTCCCGATCCCCGGAATCAATACGGCACCCAGTCCGATCATAAAAAATACTAAAATCAATGGAGAATTCTTTTTTAGAAATTTCAAATCAATGAGACATCCGGTTAAAAAAAATGGCATGCCAATGGTACACCACAGCAATTGTTTATGGAAATAGTTTTCCGCTTTGATAAACGACAAACTCGCGCTCGACAGTACGATGAGACCGAGTCCGGTCAACAATCCGACACATGATAAAATAAACCAACCAGCTTTACGCTGGTTGAAATAATTATAATATGCTTCCAATTTTTCTAGGATCATTGGGGAACTAATTTTTGATCTCAATCACCGGAATTTCGTCAAAATTTTCAAAAAAATCTTCGCCTTTGGATGTGGATACAGAATTTGAGACAGGAGAATTTTGCTCAATGGTCGCTTTTTTTTGTGGGACTAAGAGTTTTTTGCCTTCCTGCAAGGAAGAACCATCTCCAAGGTTGTTTAATTTTACCAAATCAACCTTTTCCACCCCTAATTCGCGAGCAATTTTATCGACGGTATCACCGCTTTTTATTACATATAAGTCATTCGATGAATTTGCGTATGGATTCTGGTGCGAGGGAACTAAGATGTTGTTTTTCCTTAATTTAATGCTGCTTGTTTGCTCTTGAAAAAGGGCAGTCGCGGAAGGAATGATTAATTTTTGCCCTACGCGTAACTTATTTGGATTATCTATGTTATTAGCTTCTTGCAAAACAGATTGTTTTACGCCGAAATGTTTTGAAATCAAAGTTAAATTATCTCCTGGTTTTACGACATATTTACCACCATTATCCAATACTCTTTGGGATTTTGCTAAATTAGCGTTTAAATCCTTAGGCGTGGCCTTTGACTCTGGAATAGCTAGCTTCTGCCCAATTACCAATTTATCGGAAGATAGGTTATTTGTTTCTTTTAACGATTTTATCGTAATTCCGTACATGTGTGCTATTTTTGACAAAGAGTCTCCTGCCTGAACGGTATAAACTGATGTTTTCACGCTTGCTTCCGATAATTTTCTTGGAGGAATTTTGTTGTTTTCAATCTTTAACCGTTGGCCCACAATTAATTTGCTGGTCCTATCTAAACCATTGATGGCCATAAGCGTTACCGGTGACATTTTTGCTTTTCTGGCGATCCCATAGATTGTGTCCCTCTGTTGGACCACATAAACTCCGTAAGCCGATTCCAATGCGTGAGCTTCCTTCAAAAGACAATCTTCGGGTTCAATTTCTTCAAACGTTTGCTTTGGTTGAGCGGGCTTTTTCCTTATACTTGCCCCGTCGGAAGCTATTTCTGGTGCGATAAAATAGGCAACATTATTGTCTTTTTTCTTATTGGTGCTATCGAAAATAGAACATCCACCTATTACAAACATTAAAGGTGTAAAAACACATACAGCCAATGCATTTTGAAATTTCATATATAGAAGCTTTCCTTTAAAATTATCATTTATTTTGTAAATTCAAACACAAAACTCCATTTTCAAAAAATTTTCCTCTCTCGGCATAATTTTCGAACCAGTCGAGGCTTGAAAATCCTGGACTTAATAACACCGCATCTCCATCTTCAGACAGTGCAAAAGCATATTCAACGACATCAGCCATCACCTTTTCCAAGTTTCCATTGTTTGGGAAAAATTTGCACACCATTCCCAAATTTTTGGTTGAACTTTCATTTACAGCTTGATACAAAATTTTTCCCATTTCTCCTATCAACAGCAGGACTTTAACTCGTCCCGCGATGATATCCAAAAATTTTTCAATGGACTCTCCCTTTGACTTTCCTCCAGCTATCAGGACAACTGCTTTGTTAAACGATGCTAATGCAGCATTCAATGCATGGAAATTGGTTGCCTTTGAATCATCCCAGAATTCCACCGTTTTATCCTTTTCCGTTTGAGTGCCACGTTGCCGAACTTTGGCAATCATTTGCAGGCGGTGTGGGGGAATTTTAAATGTTAGAGCAGCCTCTTGCAAGTGATCGATAGGAAAATTATTACAAGTCCAAAATCTTTGGACCAACGCAAAATTTTCCTGTTGCGTTTTAATATTCAATGCTGATTTCTGTGGTAACATATCACATTCCGAACAAATGGTATATTTCCCTAAGACGTCCGTAATTTGTAAGTTTTTACAAAAATCATGCACACTTTGTCCGACAAAACAGTGTTGTTGGGGAATTTTGGAATTTTGGATACTTCTAAGTAAATTCGCTTTACAATTGAAATATTCTTTTATCTCACCGTGAATATCCAAATGATCATCGGCAAAATTTGTCCACAGGACGTAATCCGGATGGAACAATATCCTCCCATCCATTTGAAATGAGCTCACTTCCACGACGGCCCAAGTGTTGCTTTCATTGAAACTAGAATCGATTAATTCTATGAACGGTTTGCCTATATTTCCACATGTAACTGCCCTTTGACCGTGAATTTGCAATGCATGGGTAACAAATTCTGTGGTCGTTGTTTTTCCATTTGTCCCCGTGATCGCCACAATTTTTCCACGCCAAAACCATGATGCTAAGTCCAATTCGCCTAGGCAACAACATCCCGCAGATATTGCCAAATTGGTCCATTTGTGAGAAAGCATAAAGCTAGGACTTCTAACAATTAAATGGCACTTCTTTGCTTCTTCCTCCGAAAACTGCTTTCCTTGGGTATCCGACTCATCGAAAATTTTATATGCAATTCCTCGCCTTTTACAAAACTTTACCACCGCTTGTCCGGTCACTCCATGTCCAAGAATGCCAATGATTTTGGCGGAACTAATGATTGCCGGTATATCCATAAAATATTATAAATAATGCTATTAGTGTGAATACAACTTGTATACAAAACGCGGTTTTAACAATTTCACCTTCAAAAAATCCCTTTAATTCAAAATGATGGTGTAGAGGGGCCATCAAAAATATTCTCTTCCTAAAGATCTTTTTAGAAGTTACCTGCAGCATAACGGAGATTGTTTCGATTACAAAAATTATTCCTATAGCTAATAAAATAAACGGTAAACGGAGCAAACTTGCGACAATAGCTAATAACCCCCCAAGCCCAATGGACCCTATATCTCCCATAAAAATAGAAGCTGGATGTACATTAAAAAGAAAAAAGGCCAAACATCCTCCCGCAAAACATGAGCATAGCACCGCCAGCTCTGTGGAACCCGCAATATATGACAACAGTGTCTCTCTGGTAATGTTCACACTGCTTGAATAAAAGGCGCATACAGCAAGGGACACAAAACACAAGGCTATATTTATAATTGCTAACCCATCAACTCCATCGGTTAAATTTACCGCATTACTTGTCCCCGCAATGACACAGAAATAGAAAACAACTATTACCGCTAGCGCAATTTGTGGATCAAAATAGCTATGAAACCATTTCCAATTTACGTGTGTCAAAAGATCATTGATGGGAGGATTTTGGGAAGCTATATAGAAAACAAAACCAGTCATTAGTGCCTGCACAAATAGTTTTTGTCCAGACGTTACTCCCTTTGAATTTCCTTTTATGATTTTTAAAATATCGTCGGTTGCTCCCAATAATGAGCAAAGGAAATAAACCAGCAGAGATGTTATGACCAAATCGTTAAAAGATGTCCAAAGAGCAATCGCAATAAACGAAGCCAATGCAATCATGATGCCGCCCATGGTGGGAACTCCCCTTTTATGGTCATGCAAAATCGCCAAATCTCTTACCTGTTGCTTAGTTCGAAAAACTTGGCGTATTTGATGTTTCAAAAGCATCCTGATTATTGATTTGCCTATTATCAATACAACAATAAAGGCCGTCGCAAAACCATATATACATCTCTCATACAAGTCATATTGTTCGCCAAACAGCAGCGAAACAAGAGGGGGGAAGGGCCTGATATCCAGATTTAACATGTTTTTCTATCTTATTCAAAAACAATTCGGCTGGATACCTATCAAAAATAAATTTCTGAGCAAGGTTTTTTTCAAGCCAATTACCAAATCCCCATGGATATCCATATTAGTTGCGGAAAGATTGAACCGGATTCTGTTTCCTATTGCCAATTTTCCTTTGGTTATAGGGACTTCCGGCATAAAGAATACCGTGCAAATTATCTTGTTTTTGGTCTAAACCATCTATCAACAAAAGGCCTCTCAACTCTTGGGGTTAATTTTGTCACAAAATTTTACTGAGTTTTTTATTTTTACCACAATCTCGCAATTTATATAACTTTTATCCTTTAGAATTTATCCACATCTTGCGCAATGTCGCAGAGCATAGAAATTATCTACATTACAAAGCTGCTTTACTTTTTCTGAGCATGCCCATTCTTTGGGATCTATTATTAACTCACGATTTTTTAACTCTTCTACTTTACTTTTTAAGGCTTGTGCTCTTGCCTTGGCTGCTTCGATTTCCAATCTTGTCAAACCACATTTCTGATACATGCTTACCAATTCATCTAAATCAAGCTTTGTTATTACATTATACATATCCGTATCTATAACAGGAGGCATGCAGTAATTACCAGAAGCCATACCGTCAACAGCATTTTTTATGGGGTGACCATCTTCATACTGGCCTGTGTGCAATGCGATAACTGTTGGAACTATGCTGGCAAAACTTCGAGGAGGATGGATTGGGAAGGATAAATCGTGGTCAACGGCAATGGGCCCATTTTTTGTTCGCACCACGTTGTTGGAGTTTCTGTCGATTTGTCCTATTAATATGTCCAGAACTTGCATCCATGTTTCATAGCATATGAACTGGTTATCGTATCTATTTTTTTTCTCACACACATCTTTGAAAACAGTGGGCCCTTCCAAGGCTTCCATGGCAATGTAAGGAATTCCATTCATTTCCGCTGCAAAAACAGAAGCCATTATATGTGGAACTGTTATGCCATTTTTTTTACCAATATCAACGAGCATATCTTGTGTTTTTGAAGTTGCTTTATTTCGATTGTATATTCCACTTGCGTGGCCAACGAATATTTGCATCGATTGTATGACTTGTATGAAATTGGCAGCATCTTGCTGGTTCTGTGCTTGATGGCATGGCTTTAGTGCTATCGGCCTTTTCCCATTTTTCTCAGTATATGCAAGTATAACGGTATTATATCTCCCCTTACCCAATGGTTTTGTTGGCTGCGGACTATTTTTTTCTAGTCCTACATAGCCCATTTCTTTCGCATCCAGCAATATTTCAACGGCTTCAATCGAGATGGCAACATCAAAACAATTGCGATCCCAATCATTTTCACTTATTGAAAAAGATCCATTGGGACATTGTATCATGGTTTTATTACCACTAAAATTGGTCAGTGCTCTTTTTAGCATCAATATTTCATCCGACAATAAATCATTTTTTTGCACAAAAGTTTGCATAGCATTTAGGGTATCCTTCATCCTAAATACGTGATTCAATAGGTCGTCCATGGGAATTTGGCGATTGGCATATTCATTCAAAAACGTAACAAATTCGGAAATTTTTTCAGTTTTAGTTGTTTGATCATCAATTTTATCGGCTATCACTGCAGGTTCATTGCTCTCCATTGTCTCACATACTCGTGACTCTAGCGGGGTATGAGCATGTGAAGTTGTGACCTCTTCCTTATGTTGGTCGGGCACAGGCGTTATGCTATAGATTTTTTCATCCGTCTCTACGATTGACGTTTCAAGAGTTTCAATTTGTCTAGCTTTATCTTGTAAATCTTTACCCGTTTGTTGTACAAATTCAGTGTTTTGGACCTTGCCCTTCAAAACTTCAATTGATTGTTGCACCACTTGATAATATTCGTTACTGCAACTTTTCCTAGGAAAATTTCGCGTAAAATTTCATATTATTTTTACCATTAAAAATGATGTAAAATTTACACTTATTCAGGTCTAGCGATTATATCCATCATAAAAAATACCGGGAAAGGTATACGGATTAAAAGAAAAAACAGTAAAAGCACTAAAAGTGTTGGATTTGAGGGAAAAAGTGACCTCCCGTATTATTTGCAATGAAGAATAGAACCTATAAGTAAAAAATTAGACCCACACAATGAAAGTTTGTCATAAGACGTTCACCTCAGGGATTTGTAGGCTCTGGACAATATTCATTATGTATGCGGTCGTCAGTTTATATTTTTTGCGAGAATCGAATGATATAATATAATCCTTGGGCAAAATGGGCTGCCCAAATACTATGGTAGCCTTTTGGTTCCAATCAAAAAATTTGGCACTGCGACTCATAATTTCGAAGGTCCCAAAGATTTTACACGGAATGACGGGGACTTCTGTTTTGCACGCTAGCATTCCGATCCCTGCTAACGGTTCTCCAATGGAACCATCTGCCGAGCGTGTCCCTTCCGGATAAATCATTACACATTTCCCTTCTTTTAGTAAGCGTAGCGCAGTTTTTATGGCCATAACATCTCCACTTTTTCTATCGAGTGGAATACAATTCATATTACGAAATAACCAACTACGAAATTTTGTACTAAACAACGAACTACGGGCCAACGAAAAAACTTCCCGCCCAGGAACCGCATTTCCTATGAAAGGTGGATCGAAATAACTCAAATGGTTGCAGGCTAATAAACACGGTCCGTATCTGGGAATATTTTCGTACCCATAGATGTCACCGTCAAATAATTCATTAAACATCATTTTGGCAATGAATATGACAATGCGATATATGGGATGAACTGTCATTGAAGTAATAGAAAAGCTTTTATTAAAAATGTCAAAGTTCAACGCTCGGGAATTTTAATTTACCAGCCGACTGCCGATATTTTTAGTAAAAATATTACAATAGATCAAAAGAAATTGTTTTAACAAACATATCCAACCTGTTGCTTCCGCATTTTAAAAAGCGAAATATACTTATGCCCATAAATTGTATGGCGAAAACAGACAAACATTTATTGGAAGCGGAAGAATTCGATAATTTTGAGATACTTGAAGGAGATAGCGAATTGAATCTGTATCATTCAAATATTCGCAATTTAATAGTATCACAGCTAATTGTCGCTTCCCCTGCCAGTTTACATTTTGATACAATTTTTCATGGAATTGTCTGTTTATGCAAGGATTGCCTAAAAGAACATGTTATGGCCGACATGTCCTATCTAGTGAACTTTGGAAGTGTTATAAAAATCAGCGAATGTGGATTCGGAGATAGGTACAGGTTGGCAGATGGTTGTTTACCTAAAATTTTTGATGTGGACGAATAATGTACAGTGAAAATGACAGTTTTAAAAATCACCTTGCGCAAATACGGTTCGCAAAAGCACGGACATCGGCAATCTTTGCTAACTTTGATTTGCCGACAGAAACCGCAATGGCATCGCTTTCGCGCGCTTGGGAAATGTTATTCGATTCCATTTGTGGGAGCGATGAAGGATCCATAGGAGAGCTTAAGGACATTTCCTGTGTTATACAAAAATTATCGGTGAGCCACCAAAAAATTCAAGACATCGAATTTAAGAAAATCGCACAGCTAAGAGCTGCTGATCTCGGTGAAGAAAAAAAAGAAATACAGACCATGCGGGAAAATTTGCAAAATGGCAGACTTCCAAGCGACATTGTCAAAACCGTGGAGGAGCAATTGCAGTTGTTATGAAATCTGTGACACAGAACTTTTTTCTACAATACCAAGTCAATTGGATTCTAGACAATTCACGTCTGAAAATTTTAGAAAAATCACGTCAAATTGGGATGACACTGGCAACTGCATATGGTGCCGTTAGACGGTATGTTTCCAAGCAAAATAACTATGACACCTGGGTAACATCTCGGGATGAATTGCAGGCGAAACTATTCATAGACGATTGTAAAAAATTTGCAAAAATTTTGTCGCCCGCGTGTGATTTTTTCGGCCATAGGCTGATTTTAGAAGATAAAATTGGGATCTCAACATCATTAGAATTTTTCAATGGCCCATCCATTAATTCATTGTCATCCAATGTCAATGCGCAAGCGGGGAAAAGAGGCACTCGGATATTGGATGAATTCGCACTACACAGCGACCAGAAAAATTTGTACACAATTGCTTTGCCGGGCATTACTTGGGGGGGGCAACTGGAAATTTTATCGACCCACCGGGGATCGAATAATTTTTTTAACAAATTGATTTGTGAAATACGTGATGGAGAAAATCGAAAAAATTTTTCCTATCACTGTGTAACGCTACAAGATGCGCTTGACAGCGGTTTCCTTGGGAAATTGAAAATGCGGATACCCGAGTCCGATGAACGGTTCCAAATGTCAGATGCGGAGTATTTTGATACGGTAAGAAATTCCTGTCCCGACAATGAATCATTTTTGCAAGAATATATGTGTGTTCCAGCGGACGATCGTTTGGCTTTTATAACGAGTGATATGGTAGCCTCCTGCGAATATCAGGCTGATGAACAAAATTCTTGGGAATTATATGATTTTTCTACGGAGACCGGTGATTGTTTTTTGGGGATTGATATTGCACGTAGCCATGATTTGACGGTGTTTTGGCTACTTGAAAGGCGAGGTGATGTCCTATGCACACGAAAAGTTTTGACCATGCACAATGTTCCATTTTCCGAACAAGAGAAAAGGCTGCAAAAATTCTTCGAAATAAAAAATTTGAGAAGGATATGTATTGATCAAACTGGAATTGGACGCCAATTTTTCGAACGTGCCAGCGAAAATTTTTGGAAATATCGTGTCGAAGGAGTAACTTTTACAAACAGAACGAAAGAAGAATTGGCCTATCGGCTACGGGAAATATTTGAGAAAAAATTGATAAAAATTCCCGGTGATGATTTTATTCGAGCGGACCTGAGGTCCGTTAGGAGGGAAACGACATTTGCGGGCAACGTCAGGTTCGCAGGGGACAGAGGGAAAAATGGACATGCTGACAGGTTTTGGGCATTGGCACTGGCCATACACGCTGTAAACATTGGGAAACACCAACCGATGCTACATTTTGAAAGAATTGAGAGAAAAACAAGGAGAGAAAATTTTTTATGAAAACAGTATCACAAATTTCAGAAATTCGCGTGAAAAATTCCATGCGAGCGCGATTTAATCCCATCAAAACTCTGACACCAGACTCATTATCGCAGATGTTAGATGCTTTTTCAGCAGGATATTTGAAAGCCGCTGCCTTGACTTGGGATGCCATTGAGCGTCGAGATGACGTCATTCTGGGAGTGGCAAGTAAAAGAAAAAAATCTATAGCTCGGCTGCATTGGGAAATTCTATCGACTGACGACTCAGACCTGGCAAAGGAACAGAAAATTGCGCTGGAATATTTCTATAATAATTTATCCACAACGAATGCATGCGATAGCAATGAGTTCGGAGGAATATCCCTATTGGTTCGTCAAATGATGGATGCCGTCGGTAAAAAATATGCTGTCCATGAAATAATTTTTGAACCGCACGAAATTTCGAAATCGGAAAAAGATTTGCCAAAGCTGAAATGTAAAGAGCATTTGACGTTACTAACGGCTACATTCCGATTTGTGCCACTATGGTTTTTTGAAAACCATGATGGTAAATTGAAGTTTCTAACGAACGAAGGCGCCACATCCGGCGTTCCTTTGGAGGCAGGAGCATGGTTGATAACAACCGGAGATGGATTAATGGAAGCGTGCTCCATTGCATATTTGTTCAAACATCTACCACTACGTGACTGGTTGGTTTACTGCGAACGAAATGGTATGCCAGGAGTGAAAGGTGTTACCGATGCAGCTCCAAACACGGAACAATGGGAAGCCGCCCGCGATGCCGTGGAAGATTTTGGTGCAGAATTTAACGCACTGATGTCCAAAGGTACCGACATTGAAGCAATAGATCTGTCAACGAAAGGCGAATTGCCGTATCCAAAACTAATAGATCGAATGGATCGCGCCATTTCGGCGCTCTGGAGAGGTTCCGATCTGGCAACGTTGTCAAGAGAGAATGGAGCAGGTGCATCTTTACAAGCCGACGAAACATCAATTTTGGAAGAGGATGACGCCGGAATGATTTCGGAAACCCTTAATTCCCAGGTTGATAGATTTGTCATAAAATATCTATTTGGCGACGTTCCTCTAAGGGCATACATAAAGTTTATCCCAAATGTTAAACGGAATGTGTCCGACGAACTGAATTTATACCGGGAACTGCATAGGATGGGAGTTCCAATTTCAATAAATGATATCCGGGAAAGATTCAATCTGGCAACACCTAACGAGGATGAACAGATGTTAACTTCCTCTATACCATCCGAAAATAATGGCGAAATCGAAGGGAGGAATAATGCACACTGAATGGTTAAAGTTAGCAAACTTTGGTGAATATGCTCATCCAAGGGGAGTACAGCTTTTGGGTATCCAGTCCGCCGAAACAATCATTGATTCTTTTAGTTCTCTCCGAGGTTGCCTAATGCGCAAATTTCAAGGTCTTCCAATTTTTATTGGCCATCCGGACGATCCGGAATTTGCATCAAAAAATAGCAAAGTCTACGGGCGCATAGAAAACATGAAAGTGGAAGATGATGCCTTATGGATCCTGGTAAAATGGACTGACATTGGCCAAGAACTGTTTAAAAATGGCATCCTTAGGTACCTATCTCCGCGGTGGTTAACAACGCCGACAAAGGATGGTAAGCTTTTCCCCAAGCGCCTATTGTCTGTCGGGTTAACCAATCATCCAAATATTAAGTGTGACCACATTGCAAAAAGCGAAGAAATCGAAAGCTCAACAACATCCTTAAATGGAAATGTCGGAAGTTTTGCAGCCAATAGGGAAAAGAATTATCAAGATCTCGGTCCAATGGATGCTTTACAGACGAATGAAGAACAATCCACAGAAGAAGAAATAATCTCTATGGAAAAAAATATGGTAGTTCTACCATCGCAGATCGTCCTTCATACAGTTTCGCAGACGGAAGATTTGAAGCAACCGATATTTAATAAATCAAATTGTGAAAGGATTTTGGAACTTGTTTTCGAACGCATGCAAAAATTTTCGGAAAAATACAATGATGCATGGAATGCGGTTAAACGCAGTAATCCGACATTGTTCAATAAAAACTTTTAACCTTAACTAGGGAATTATGACACAACTAATATTATCAAATTCTGCTATTGGGACGCATGCTTGTAATATTACCAAGCAGGCAGCAGAAGCCGTCCCAACCAAATATCTCCTTGGTAAATTTGGAACGCAAATAACCGACGTTGCCCTATGCGGTACATCCGATTTGCCAATTGGTATTATCACTGACGAAGCAGCTGCTCACGTATCAGGAGAATCCAAAGAAATCGTCAACGTCGCGCTGCTTGGTTCTCCTGATACATTGCAAGCAGTGGCCAGTACTGCAATTACGGCAGGGTCGATCATTATCCCCGCAGAAAGTGGGAAGGTAAAGCCTCTGCCGGCACCAACAACGGGCGACGAAACTTATACAATGATAGGCATCGCACTAACAGCAGCAACGGCTGATGGTCAGGTCATAGAATTTATGAGCTGTGTACCCCAACAACACGTAGTAAAAAGTAGCTAAAAATTAACCCAAAGAATTATATGAACGTAGAAATTTTACCTAAAGATGATGGTTTTCAAGGGTGTGGTACAATTTGTGCCGCCAATGAAGCAAGATTTACCACATCAACATATTCGGAACCATTAACCGCATTTACGGTAGGCTGGAAAGATTCCGAACAAATAGAAGAATTACTAAATTTTATCGCACCGGTCATCCCAGTAGCAAAACGTTTTGAATTCAAGCTTTCAAATAACGAACAATGTTTTTTGTCTGAAACCGATGACATTCGCTCAATTGGTGCATCGTTCAAGCGTGTAGAATTTGTTGGGACTTCCATAACTTCACGGACCTACAATAAAGGCCTAACGGTTAGGGTTGACCATGACGACGTTGCGGGAGATGATTGGAGAGAACGTTATGTTCAGCTGCTACTACAGCGTCTGCTGCGCAATGAGTTACGTCGTGCGATTTCAGCATTGGAAGATAATGCCGAATTTATTTCTGCTAGCTATGTTTGGGGATCTGCCGCTAATCCGGATTCTCATGTGCGAGCTGAATTGGAAGCAGCAGCAGATATTACTGGTATCCGTCCGAATAGAATTGTCATTGGAGAAGGTGCGTGGGATTTGAGAAGCGACTCATACGATGCCCAGAATACGGCTGGAGCAACGCGAGCAGCAGGCTTAACACCGGAGGAGTTGGCAAGGAAGCTGTTTGTCGACGAAGTGCGAGTAATGAGTGCCCGTTACCAGAGCAGTGCCGGAAAGTCCAATCTGCTGGGCAATAAGATATATGCATTCTATACCCGGAATGATATTATGAAAGATGAACCGGCAAACATTAAACGGTTCGTTACTCCCATTGATGGGGGTAGCACGTTTCGTGTGTATGCGGATGAGCGTAGCAAATTTACGGATTTGACAGTCGAACATTACAGCAATGTAGTTTTGACTTCAAAGGAAGGAATAAGAAAACTCACAGTAACAGCATCATAGCATCAACATAATAGACCTACACTCGTATCTGGGAAGATTTCGAAAGTCTTCCCGGATACCCCTAATACTTCAATTGAAAATTTTATGGCAACATGGATAACTATACAAACATCTGACCTCTATGATTATTTGTGTTCAACACAACTAAATGTATTACAAACTCTAGAAACGGCAAGTAATGGTCCAACAAACCCAATTAACGAAATCATTGACGACATTACGGCCCGCATTCGTGCCGAAATTAGCGGCAATAGAAATAATTTGTTAAGTGCAGATAGGACAAAAATACCACAAGATCTGAAAAGCTTTGCATGTTACTTAATTTTGGAAAGTGCGCAGACCCGCTTGCCCGGCTTAAAATTGACGGCCGACCAAATTCGTTTAGCGACCGATGCGAAGGATTATCTGAAACGCATTGCCCAAGGGGAAATTCCCGTATCCGTTCCGGATGATGCCCTGGCAATTAGCGATTTTAGTTCAAATGTCGGATGCCAAGTTGTACACCATAGATTACGTCATGTGTCTGAAAAATTTTTGGGAGGCTTTTAACCATGAAAACAGAAGGAATTTTTGAAAAGTTACAAGA
This sequence comes from Puniceicoccales bacterium, assembly GCA_031284015.1. Lineage (GTDB taxonomy): Bacteria > Verrucomicrobiota > Verrucomicrobiia > Opitutales > JAIRKQ01 > JAIRKQ01. The sequence continues at coordinate 18,377 of JAITAS010000007.1, forward strand.
TGCAATCGAAAAACGGTTACTCGGTTTGAACGAATTACGAAACGTCCCAATTCTTACATATAAACAAAGTGACTTGAGTTCTACCATTGAGACAAATGTTAAAACAGGCATCGGCATAGTTGTAGTACTCATGCCTCCTACTCCAGGCCATGTGCACACTCATGTTATTGGTCCAGTCTTCCATGGTGTAACTATCGAGGTCAAAATTGTAGAAAACACGGCAATGAATAAGTTGGGCAAGAGTTTGCTATTCTTGGCAGAAGTAGTCATGCAACATTTGCACATGTGGTGCCCAAATGTTTCAGACAAAAATTATCAATTGGAATTAGCTTCTGGGCCACAAAATTTTAAGGCTACCCGAGAAGACAACATTAACTATTTTTCAATGTGTTTTGAAATATCATGCCATTTAAAATCTGTATAGATGATGAAAATTACAATAGGAACAGTCATTTTAGCCGGTGGAAATGTCGTCAATGAGCAACCCTACGATCTAAAAATCAACAACTCTCGGCAAATACAAATCGCCTTTGCCATGAGGGCTGCTGCCATAAGGGGTTTTGATCGAGGTAACCAACAAACAACATTGGAATTTAAAGTATCGAAGAGGCATTCCTCGGTAGAAGAAGCACAGGCTTATGCAATTCAGCATGCTGCATCGTTGACAAACCTATCGTCAACTTTGGTGATTACAGAAGAACCTTCCCAGGATACTTATCTGCTAAATGATGCGGTTATCGGTGAAATACAATCTGTGAGCGACGGAATAGTTTCATCCCATGCTTACAAAATTATAGGTGGAATTTTTATAAAAAGTTAACGTATGGATAATTTGAATGAAATAATTGTCAGAATCAAGGCTGACACATCAAGTTTTAACAATCCCATCGATGCTATTCGAGACGAGATTCCGCAATTTTGGCGGGGAAATGATATCAAATTTGAAATTGGCATTTTTAACGGTGAAAACGTTTGGAGCGTATCGAACTACGCAAGCATTTCCCTTGCAATTCGCAAACTGACAGACGACGGCAAAGTCCCATCTGCAAGCATACCTGCTCTCATGCAAAAAATTTGCACATCCCTTGATGATACTCTGACGGCGGTAACATGGGAGAATGGAACGAAGCAACATGTGGTAATTTCGTTTTCATCGGCCGAAAGTAATATCATAGCTGGAGACCATTGGTTATCGATTTGGGCAACGACAATCGATGCGACGCCAAAAATCATAACATTGTGTGCCGGTATAATTCGCATCCTGGAAGTCGGAGGTGGTAATATTTCAATGCCTCCGGATCCGATCAAAATTTATTACACATCCAATGAATGCGACAGTCGATTTATACCATTAACTGCTGTCGACACAAACACAAATCTTGGAACTTCCAATTCCATGATCCCTTCTCAAAAAGCTGTTAAAACTTACGTAGACCAGTGCTCGCTTTCTGGATCGGGAGAAGTTACTTCGGCAAGCAATTTGGGAACTGGCATGGCAATTTTTAAAGAAAAAGTCGATGGAGACTTGAAATTTAAGACATTGAAAGGTGGTGGAAATGTTGCCATTTCATCGAATGCTTTCGAAATAACAATTTCATCTTCCGAGACTGGTAGTGACAGTGGTGAAAAAATGACCAATCCGATGACAACCGAAGGAGATCTTATCATTGGAGGCGAATCTGGAACAGCAATGAGATTGGGTAAGGGTTCCAATGGCCAAGTTTTAAAGTCCACAACCAATGGAGTTGAATGGGCGAATGAAGATGCTTCTTACGTTCTCCCCACGGCATCGGAAAGCACCCTAGGAGGTATCAAAGTTGGGAACAATCTCACCATTGCGAATGGAGTATTGTCTGCGAATGACCAGACTTACTCCCTCCCCATCGCCACAATATCCTCCCTCGGCGGCATCATTCCAGATGGCACGACAATCACTGTCGACAGTACAACGGGAGTGGTTACCGCCAGTGCAGCTTCTCCGGTGGCACCGGACTGCTGGGCACCCACCGATACGTTTGTTAAAATCACAGCCGGTTCTTCGGGGGACATCTATAACGCACCGGCGGATGGTTGGATATATGTCAAAGGCACAACCTCGTATACCAATGGGTACCTTCTGGCAGAAGTGTCAACTCCAAACTATGTACTAGTGTATGGTAGCGGCACAATTAGTTACTCTTCCAACCAGGATATTCACTTGTTTTTCCCGGTCAGAAATGGGGGCCAGTTCCAGGTATACTGGGAATATGCCAGCATAACCAATTAACCGCCTGGTTAAAAATTCCTACTTTATTCCTAGGTCTTCCTTCGTCGTTGCCAAAAGTTTCATTATACTTGGCATACTCGGAATCTGTTCTTAGTTTATTAACAATTGCTTTTAAGACATTTGGATTTACTGAAGAAAGATTTTCCTTTATATAACTATTTGCCTCATCGGAAGTAAATTCATCCGTTGTCGTATCAAAATAGGCTGCTACTTGATTTGTCAATCTCGCAACTTCAGCAAAATTTACAATTTCAGGTCTAATTTCTTTTGTGCTTTCCGATGGCCTTTTAGGTGATCGAGCACCCTGAGAAGTCATTGGACTTTGGTATCTTTTTCCATCAAAATCACCTCTTTTTTGCCTTGGCGGAGTTTCAGGCATACGTGGATCTGTTCTTATTGCTTGATCATACATATCCTCAAGAATTCCAACAACGTCATTACCAACGTCATCTTGTTCATTTTGTCTGGCTCGGATTTGCTCAATGACTGCTTGCCTAATACCTAAGTTACTTGAGCTTAAAAATGTGTTCCTAGCCCATTCCGCTACACGTGCAGATCTTTGTTCATCGGAAATAAACCTAAGCATTAAAGCAGAATTAACAAGATCATCAATTTTGCTTTGTTCCATTTCTTTTATTCTTTCGCTCTCGCTCCAAACGCCGAGATATTGCTCTTGGGCACCTGGAGTATTAACTTTATTTGTTTTCATAAGATTGTATGCCTCTCTGATTGTAGGATTAAAAATTCTTGTTCGAAGCACGTCATCGGATAGTTGCTCCATTTTGTCCAAATTTGGAACTTTGTCATCTCCTCTGTTTCCCAGCTGAGGAGTCAAGGGTGCCAGCCGTAGAAAACATAAAACTTCGTAGGCTGTCCGAAGGTTCTGTTTTGCAAGCCAAGTTTTCTGGTCATCATCTGTTTGTTGATCCCACAGGATTTTAAAACTCTCGCTACCCCCGATAAGTTCCGGATAGCGTCGCCTAAGTGATGCTTTGAAAGCGTCTTTTACGCGTTTGCGTTCGCTTTTTCGTTGGTCAGCGTCCATGCCGACAGCTCCCTTTACTCTTAAAATATTGATCGTCATTTGCGAGATTGATATTGGACTATTGCTGTTTTGTCCAATTCCTGCATGAAACACATCATTTATAGTATCGCCATCTGCATTTCCCCACTGACAAATCGAAATCAACACCAATGGGATCAGATCTGGCGCACGTCGGGATAGCAACATGACAGCCCCGTACTGAAGTGTCCTCGCCTCAATTATTCCTTGCTTCGATCGCTGCATTTCAACGTCAATCATAAGCCGTCCAATAAAATTGACTATATCAGCAGCAGCCTGTGTATCGCCTTTTTCAATTTTGCTTTTAAAATCATTTATTTGGGATTTCAATTCTTCTAATTTGCCAATCAATGCATCTTTGTCTATTTCATCCTCTGACCTTAACATTGCTATGCATTCGTCAACAATAGCAACAATATCATTACCTTTATCATCATCGGTACTGTCAACAATAGCACCACTGCTATCATCAATTCCCGAATCGGATGATTCTGACAATTGAAGTGTAAGTGTAGCAGTAACATCTGGGCTTAATGCTTGAAATTTACATAATTTATTCGAAAGTCTTTTAAGCTGTTCGGTCATTGCATCAAGTTGTTGCGAACCATACTCAATGGTGTCTACATTTCTGGTTACCAAACCTTTATACGTTAAAAACACCATCGAATCAAAAATGGTCCTTGCGATATCAGAGTTGTCCGAACCCGTTACCCACTTAAAAGTTTTGTCAAATGTCGGATCTAGGTAAGCTACACTTGCGTCTTGTAAAATCTTCTGCCCGTCTTGCTCTCTGTTAAGTCGACTATAGTGGTCCAATAATTCCCGTTATCGTTCAGGTGTTAACCCATTAATATCTACATTCATGCTTCTTGCACTACGCCTACCAAACATAAAAACAGAAGTCAAGCATTATTAATTCAATATAATGGTTTGATATTTAATTGACAAAATGCCCCGAAATATTTACTATGTTTTTGCCAAACGATTCGAAAATCAGAGAAAATTAACAAATCAGATGCGAGTTTTGAAGGTTTTGCAGGTGGTTTTTGTGGGTAGTTTTTACGCTTGCCCTTGCATTTGTAGATGCGGACTGTTTTTGTCCTTGCGATTCTCCCCGGACCCCCCCTAATAAACCATATAAGAATAATATATATTATATATAATAATGTAATTATAATATATTAATAATAAATATTAATAATCCATGGAATATAATAGGCAGGAAATGGCTCATGGGCGAATGGTATAGCGTACGAAAGATGCAAGCCCATGGACCCGCGAAAGTTACGTGCTTCGCTCCGTTTGGACTACGCGTCTGCCCTGCAACTTTCGCTGTGATGGTCGCTCCCGAAGGAGTGCTATGTGCTCACAGCGATCCACAACCAAAGAAGTTTATTCCCTGCCAGTGCTACGGTCGCGCTAACGCACCACTGCCGTTCGACCTTCGCCCCATCCGTGGCATCCGTGGTTCGTTGGGGTTTCTCAAAACCCATAGCATGACGTAAGCCTTTGTTTATCGATAATTGGCAGTTATTAGAAATTTTCTAATAACTGGATAACTGGATAGGTGGAATGCCTTGGAACCTGCGAGATTCACAGCACATCCGCAGCACAGCGAAACCTTTATTTATCGGCAAATTGAGTTATCCGAAAATTTCAGATAACTGGGATTCCCTAAGACTTCCGAGGTTCCAGGGATTTGCGATTTTCGTGGAACTCACAGGATTTTCGGGATTTGTAATTTTCCTAAAACTTACGAATTTGCCAAATTTCCGTGAGGTTTTCGTGTTTGTAGGGATTTACGAATTTTTGGGAGGTTTTCGAGTTTGCGAGAGTTTACGAACTTTCGCGAGTCCCTCGTGCTTTCGAAATTCGCGGACCTTCGTGGAGTTTTTGATTTTCG
>JAITAS010000029.1 GCA_031284015.1 Puniceicoccales bacterium
TCTTTTACTCCGTTGATTTTGGCATATTCTATCACCTTGACACTCAAATCTTTCCAGTAATACATTTCTTCTTTGCTTTCCAACTCTTCTTTCGGCCCTTGTCATGAAGATTAACTATAGCTTTCACTCCGTTGTCATGGAGAATATGGACCATCTTTTTCTTGATGGTGGTGTTGTCCATACCGTCGCAGCATGGATGTTGTCGGACAGCAGAAATGTCATACACGCCGTGTTGCCATCCCCATTGACGATGAATATTCGGTTGGTTATCCCATTGCCATTCCTATCCCCTGGTGCGACACACGGGCTGGTAACTCCACGGATGGCGGAGGAACACCACATGCCGCGGCTGGGAACATCGCAGCCATAGTTACCATTGTCGTAGGACAGTTCCCGAATGTCGTTCCTTCCACGCTTGACGAATAGTGTACCACCGTCGTCAAGGCGGAAAGGGGGGCAAGTAGGGCTCTATGCCAACCGGTGTTCGGAAGTAGAGCGCACTGGCAATGGCGGTCTGGGTACCAGCATCGTACTTCTTCAGGCTGAATATTCCGGTGTCGAAAAAGATACCCTTATTTTTTCAAGGCCTTTTCTTTTATTAGCTTCATTGTTGGAGCCTATTTCTACTCCTCCTTTTTCTCGCCATGTTAACTCTTTTCTTATGAGTCCTGTCCCTAGAGCTACGGATTCCGTATGCCAACAAAAAACTAAACCAAACGAAGTAGGATATAAAGGAACAAACAAAAATAAATTTTACGAAAAACTCAAAATAAAAACGATGAATCCATAAAAGTGAATATTTTTGAAAAAATGGTCATCGGAAACAAAGGTTACTGCGATAACTTTCTAATGATACATATGCTTAATCGCCGAGTCGAAAGTGATACGCGCAAATTTTTAATTTTTTATAAAAATTTAGCTTTTACGTTTGCTAAAAATTTGTACACATGACAAGGATCGGGGTTTTGCGCCTTTCCCTGTAAACAAACATAGCTGCATATGATCTTTTTGAGTTATTAATTTTTTTCCTGAAGATTGGGATACCTTTCGAGAAGAAAGAGGTTTCAAAGCTGGAAAAGAAACAGCTCCCAATAACCCTAGCGAACTACTATTGTTTTTGTATTTTATTGCTCGGTGAGCCCAAAAGGGGAACCCTTTCACCTCGGATTCTTTGGCTGCTGCACTTGCGCCACTTGTTGTAGCAATTATGCTCATTCAATAACTCCCACTTTTATAACGAAAAATAATTTGCAATTACTCGCTATTGTTCTTCGTTTGCAATTAACTCCGCATCCGTAGACATTTTTTCCAATCGGGTAATCCAACTTTCAGTTACGTCTACAAAGAGAGCCAATCTCTCTTCAAAATTTTCTTTTCTTTTTAGGGGAAGTTCCATTGGAAATGCAAGCACAACAGTCTGGGTTTGTTTATCGATACCTATTGTAGCACCTTGTGTACCTTTCCAAAAGAGATTTGATTCCAACAATGTCTCAAAAATTATTTCTCGTCCCTCAAAAGGAACCTCTCCAATATAGGAATATATTATCAATAATTCCTTTTCTATATCTAATTCGATGTTCAAAACGACTTTGTCATCAAACAATAATACACAGTGGTCATTTTCATCGAGAACTAAACCAGGTAGGTCCAACGATTTACCAATTGTCTGCAATAATTCATCCACATATTTACGCAAATCCATCTTCAAATACTTTCTGCGTTTAGTTTCCACATACTTCATGATCTATGATGCATGTTTTTTCTAAACAATCAACATTTTTATTAAATTAAATACAATTACGAGTTTAAGATTTGAAAAAAATAGAGTGTTGGTGTAATTTGCAAACAAAAAACATTGGAACAAATGATAGTGTATGATTGGTGCCCTATGTATACTTTCTATACGCACCCTGAAAATTTATAAACTGAATAAAAATACTGACTCTCGGAGGAAAAATCTTTCTTTTGATCCCCAATAATGTCAAAGAAAGAACGGAAATTTTGGCAGAAAAGACAAAAAAACGAAAATAAACGTCACATAGGGTGGTGTGTGATCGTTTTTATTCTGGCACTATTGCTACTGATTGCATTCATTGATTTTTCGCCAAACCAAACGAAATTGGTTAACACATATGCTGACGATCAAATTATAGATCAAAACATCGTTGGAGGATTTGGAGCCAATGTGGTATTTTTTAGCATGAGATATTTCGGCTTTGCCGCATGGCTAATACCCATTACACTATTTATAATCTCCCATATGCTTTTTAGGCCAGAAAAAAAACCTCTAAACAGAGGACGTATTGTTGCACTAGTCATGATGTTTGTCAGTGCAACTGGGCTTTTAGAGTATGTTCAAAGATACTATCTATCAACGGAGGCATTTCTAAAATTCTCTAACAATAAGTTTTCTGCTGGGCTAGGAGGAACGGTTGGACATTGTATCCATCATATGGCCGAAAGAATATTTGCTACCACGGGGAGTGCAATTTTACTATTTTCGTGCTTTGTTCTATCCTCGCTGTACATGTTTACGATAAGCTTATCTCTAGACGGAGCCCTTGAAAAAAATATCCAGCGGTATGGGTATTTTAACACCATCATTTGGAAGAGCTTGAGATTCATTTGCATCACCATGTACAAATTCATAGCATGGGTCGCAAAAAAAGTTTTTTCACTGGTACTATGGGTGTTTCGAAAAATATTTCGCCTAAAAAATAAAAATGCTCTCCAAGAAAATATAAACTCTAATAAACGCGACAAGCATAGGTCTGACAAATCTCCTTCCCGCGAACATGAAATCGCTAGGGGGGATTACATTTTACCGCCCATAGAATTATTACAGCGCGCAAAGAAGACATCGAGCGATGATGACCACGCTGCCGTTTCGAAACAGCTAGTCGATACACTTGCCCAATTTGGAATTGCCGTGCATGCTGGGGAAGTACACATTGGTCCCGTGATAACAAGGTATGAAATTTCCCCCGCTCCGGGTGTGCGTGTGGAAAAAATTGTCAACCTGGACAAAAATATTGCCCTAAATCTGCGGGCTCAATCCGTTAGAATCCTTGCCCCCGTTCCTGGCCGGGGATGTGTTGGCGTAGAACTTCCCAATCGAAATCCTCAAATGGTATGCTTGCGTGAAATTCTCGAATCTAACGATTGGCGCACCATGAAAGCTGATATTCCCATTATTCTTGGTCGTGGAACTACGGGGGAACCAATGATCAATGACCTGTCGAAAATGCCTCATTTGCTCATTGCGGGTGCTACCGGGTCAGGCAAAACCGTATGCATAAATTCGATTATTGCATCACTGGTATACCATTCTACACCCGACGATTTAAGGTTTATCATGGTCGATCCAAAAATCGTGGAAATGCAGGTGTTCAATAAATTGCCCCATATGCTCATTCCTGTCGTAACAGATCCAAAAAAGGTTCCCAACGCTCTCAAGTGGTTAATTTCCGAAATGGAACTTCGTTATAAAATTTTCGCAAAGGTAGGAGTGCGCAATATCGCCGGTTTTAATGCAAAAATCTTGAAAAATGCTGAGGAAATTGCCCGTGCCGAAGAGCTTGAGCGATCTCTTTCGCCGGAAGAGCGTTCTGCAATAGTTACCGTCACTCCACAAAATCTTGAAAATATCGATATCCCAAATCAACGCATGCCATATATTGTCTGTATCATAGATGAATTAGCAGATTTAATGATGGTTGCTCCCGCCGACATAGAAACTTGTGTGGCACGACTTGCCCAGCTAGCTCGTGCGGCAGGAATACATTTGATCCTTGCCACCCAACGCCCATCCGTAAATGTCATTACGGGAATTATCAAGGCCAACCTGCCAAGTCGAATTGCATTTAAAGTGGCATCGAAGGTCGACAGTAGAACAATCCTAGATGCAGGAGGAGCGGAATCTTTGCTTGGTAGAGGAGACATGCTATTTCAACCTCCGGGAGCAAGTGGTTTGCTGCGTGCGCAAGGAGCCCTCGTTTCCGACGAGGAAATCAATAGAATTGTAGATTTTCTACATGATAAAAATGGAGACCCAGAATACGCCATGGATATCCATGCTCTCGTTGAAAATGGAGACGATGCTGACACCGAATTTGATAACGAAAATTGGGAAGATGACATGATTCCCCGGGCACTAGAAATTATACGCAGCAATGATCGTGCTTCCATATCCTTTCTGCAGCGCAGGTTAAAAATTGGATACAACCGTGCGGCAAGAATCATGGAAACATTGGAAGCCAAAGGGTTGGTTAGCAACCAAAACAGCCAGTCCTGCGCCGACAGCCAGGACTAGAGCGTGTCGTCAAATAAAACATTAACAAAATGAAAAAGAAGGGCAAAAGCGTGGAGCATGGACGCAAAAGCACACGGAAGGCACGACACGACATATCAGATGAATTATGGAGAAA
>JAITAS010000032.1 GCA_031284015.1 Puniceicoccales bacterium
TACATCTCTTTTGTAATCGGTTATTTTGTTAATTTTCAGTGAAAATTTAAAGCACGTTTAAAATTTAGATATTTATTTTCAAGAAAAAATAGCATTTATTTTGCGAAATTTCGCAAATAAGATAAAATATCCCCTTGTCTACAGGGGGCACCTATTTTTACAAAAAACTTTACCAATCTCTGAAAGGATTATTTCATTAATCCTCCTTGAAATTTTCTCTACCCTTTTTCACTCCAATTGTGTGATTCACATAATTGCTTTATTCTATGGTCCAATTATGTGGAATTTGGGTTAAAATTTCACTGGATTTATGGCCGATTAGGACATCATCCTCTATGCGCACACCTCCAATTTCTTGGTAATATAGTCCGGGTTCAATGGTTACGATCATTCCAGATTGTAATATGTCATCGCATAGTCCAATTCTCGGCGGTTCGTGAATATCAAGCCCAAGGCCATGCCCAAGCGAATGAAACATTCCATAGGGCGGATTAGAAGTATTGCTTGATTTGAACCCTTTACTTTCGAAATATTCAAAAGTTCGTGCCATCATATCTTTCACATGAACTTCACCATGTGCCATGCCGATAGCCATATCATGAGCGGCTTTGACGGTATTATATAGGTTGGCTTGTTCCTTCGTCGGTTTCCCCTTGATAAACGTACGAGAAACATCGGCATAGTAACCGGAAGTTTTCAAATGTGGAAAAAAATCTATCAAAATAAACTCATTTGATTTCAAAGGACCATATCCCACATTATGTGGGTCATAGGCTGCAATGCCACACGCAACAATTGTGTCATCCACAGTTGCTCCCAATCGATGACAAAAGGTTTCCATCATAAAACGTAAGCGTTCCGATGTCAAAATTTCATTTTCAAAAACCAATTCATTTCTGTCATTGACTGATGCAGCCGATAGAATATTCTCTACTTGAGCAAATGTCTGGCTGACAATGTCAGCTGTATGCCTAATTTCGGCAACCTCTTTGTTAGATTTTATTAATCTCTGCGGCAAGATTGAAAATTCTACCACAGTGATTTCGAAGCCAACGGCCCTTAATTGATCTGCAAAGTAAATTGGAAAATCTCGTTTAACACAAATTGCCTTTAATTCAAGGCTTTGCAAAAATTGTTCTAAGATGTCAAAATCTGTGATTTTAGCAGACTGCATTGATGATTTAATTGTATCCCAACAGGCAAACTTGTCAATTTTTGATGTATTTCTGAGTCTGTTAATTTCTAACGCGCTCACCAGAGCGGTTGTTTTTTGCCCGTCAAACACAACGGCGACATTGTCTGGAACATGCGTACCAATTAAGTAACGCAAATCGGAATCCTTTTTAGTGTTTGAAAAAATCAACAGTGGAACATCCATGGTAGAGGCTAAATTTGAAAATTTACTTGAAAATCGTGGTGCGAGCAGTCGGAATCGAACCGACGATACCTGCTTGGAAGGCAGAAGTTTTGCCACTAAACTATGCTCGCAAATGTGATTGGCAATCTGGAACATTTGCCCATTTGGTCAAGCATTTTATGTAAAAATCTTCGGAGCATGAAAAATGAATAACGACTCAGTTAACATGGCTGGAATTTTGCATGCCGTAAAGTAATAGTTGGCTGATGTCTTCGAAGCAGACTGCGTTGGCTTCTAGTAATTTGAAAATGTTTTCTGAAAAAGTGCTAGCATGGAGAAAATCATCGAAGACAAGTTTCTGATTAGCCATCGGAAGATAGTCTACTAGTCTTTTTTTAACCAGAAAATCAAAAATTGCAATCCTTCCTTTGTATCCTCTCCGAAAACAATTCTCACATCCATGTACTTCCGGAACTACCTTTATCGAATTAGCCAGTCGTGGAAATAGTGCCTTTTCAAAATCTGATAATTCGCGCAATATCATACATGATTGGCACGGTTTGCGTACGAGTTTTTGGGAAATTACCCCTCGCAAGCAACTTTTGATCAAAAATTCTGAAATGCCAAGATCTAACAATCGCGCAATGGCACTTATCGCGTCGTTACAGTGAACGGTACTCAAAACCAAATGTCCCGTTAAAGTGGCTTGTATAACAAGCTCAGCTGTCTCATGGTCGCGAATTTCACCGACCATTATGACATTCGGTGACTGGCGTAAAACGGAACGTAAAATGGAAGCAAAAGACAATCCAATTTCATCATTGACAGGAACTTGACTGATTCCATCTAGCCTATATTCTATGGGATCTTCAATGGTAATCACTTTCTTTTTCCGCGATGAAATTTTTTTTAAAATTGTGTACAAAGTTGTTGTCTTGCCACATCCCGTTGGGCCACATAGCAAAATTAGTCCATTTTGGGCATTTATTATCGACTCCATCAAAGCGGATTGCTCTTTGAAAAGACCGATGCTGTTCAAGTCAAAATCATTGTCTTCCTGGTCAAAAATTCTAATGGCAACGTTTTCCCCATACACAGTTGGCAAAATTGAGATGCGGAGGTCATAATCTTTATTAAAAATTTTTATACGCATCCTTTTGTCCTGGGGTAAATGAGACTCATCAATTCTGGCATCAGCTTCAAATTTTATCTTCGCAACGATAGCCTGTGCAAAAGTTTTGCCGACCGTATTTATGATATGTAATTTACCATCCACTCTAGTTCTTATGCACATTCCATCTTTACAATGCTCCAAGTGAATATCCGATGTTCGCTCTGAAATTGCTCTTTTTAGTAAGTTGTCAAAAAATTTATCCAAAAGAGCCGATTCTAGCTTGCCAAGATTAGCCGGAGAAGAAGCCATTTCTTCCTTTACGTTGGTTGCGTTGTCGCGGTCACTCCTTTCCCAAAATTCCCTAATCGCTTTAAAGGAGGTCAGCCTAAAAGTGATGGGCATTTTGAATTTGTTCGAAATGGTATCTAATAGCTCAACGTTAAACGGATCTGCCATTGCAATAACATACCCATCATCATCCAACGAAATTGGAACAAGTGCGTTGTTTGCTGCAAAATTGTGACCGATTAAATCCAGCGCATTACCATTGTTTGGAAGAACACTTTCCGCTAAAACTTCCATACCAATGGCACCAACAATCTTCCCCTTGTTGTGGGTATTCTGCATGGTTGCTATTAGATTTACATTCAAATCTTCTGCCCCTAAATTTTTCAACCCATTGGCAAAAGCACTATCAATGATTTCCGCATCCACCAAACATCTGACCAAGTCTTCATTTACTTTTTCTATTACCTTGCAGCAAAACATATTTTTTCAATTCGTCAATCGTTTCGATTGGGGTGCAGAATATTGTTGTTTTTTTACAGACATTCACAAATTTTTTTTCAAAATGTTTTCTAAAAAATCATTGACGCGGAGGACGTATTATTTACTCCTAGGCGAAATTGTAAGCGTTACAAGTTAGGACTGTGAAAGAAGAAATTGAAAATATTAGTGATACGCGTTTAAACGTAGTGTGTGTATTTGATACATGTGAAATAACGGCAGAAAGTGAATCGGTAATTAATAAATTTTGTAAAGAGGCTAATGTGCCAGGGTTTAGAAAAGGGAAAGTTCCCAAGAATATCATTCTATCGAAATTCTCCGATGCGATTGAAAAACAATTGAATTCAAATATCATCAATAGGGCGCTTGATACCTTAAATTCTAAGACAGAGTGGAATATTGTTGCTATCGTTGACATAAAACGAGCAGACGTTGATGGAGGCATGACTTGTACTTTGACGCTTGATGTAATTCCCGAGTTTACATTGTCCGACTATAAAAACCTATCCGTTGATCCAATCAACGTGGTCGTAGAAGAACAGGAAATTCAAAACGAAGTACGAAACGCACTAAGGCGATACGCAAAGTATGATGTTGTTGAACGGGAATCGAAAGTCGGTGACTTTGTTAAGCTAAATTATACGGGGCATTTCGATGATGGAAGTATGGTGGTAGACACGCAAGGCATCCCTGCCATTTATAGGACACAATCAAATACGTGGGAAGAGGTTGGCAATGCTGTGAACCCAGGTATACGTGCAATAATCGATGGTATTATCGGGGTAAAAGCAGGAGAAAAAAAAACCGTTTCCCAGCAATTCGAGACTAATTTTGAAGTGACTGAATTGGCTGGGAAGATCGTCAACTACGACTTAGAAATTGTCGAAATTCGTGAACTTGTGTTACCCGAACTGACGGAAGATATGTTGCAGACGCTGGGTGTAAAGTCGCAGGATGAATTATATGAAAAATCGAAATCGTTACTCACCAACTATAAAACTTCCCAAGCAAGGTTTAACCAGCGCGAAGAATTGGTAACAAAACTCATCGAATCGATGGATGTAAAAATTCCAGAAAGTGCCATAGACCAGGAGGCTTCTAATTTGATGAACGAATTTGCAGATCGCAAGGTAAGGTCGGGAGCAAAACTCGAAGATATCGAAAGGCTTTCCCATGAAATTTTTAACAGTTTCAGGCCCATTGCAACGAAACGGGTTAAAATTGGGGCAATTTTAGACAAAATTGCCAAAGATGAAAAAATAGAACTCTTACGAAACGATATCGAAAATATGCTTTGGCAAGATGTATACACCAAAAAGGTTGATGTAAACAAATATATTATCGAGCTCCGAAAGGATAATAATAAAACCATCGACTTGCGCAGGCGTGCCCTACGAGGGAAAACATTAGATCACCTAATGCACATGCTTTGCAAAGATTTGTGCGAAGAAAATACCACAGATGGTGAAAGAAATGATGAAAAATCAACGGAAATCCTCGAGGAAGTTTCATCATCGGAACAGTAGTATAAACGAAATTTTCCCTATTGGTTCGATTTGGAGTAGAAGCACGATGCACAATTCTAGGGTCTGTCATTAAAATAAGCAGCGAAGATAGAGAAGGGGTGGACGAGGAGAACAGAAACGAAGGAATTGTGATATTTTATAGTTAATCTTCATGACAAGGGCCGAAAGAAGAGTTGGAAAGCAAAGAAGAAATGTATTACTGGAAAGATTTGAGTGTCAAGGTGATAGAATATGCCAAAATCAACGGAGTAAAAGA
>JAITAS010000045.1 GCA_031284015.1 Puniceicoccales bacterium
GGTGCTAAAAGGCAATACGGACAAGTTCGAACAATTTTGTAATGGTGTGAGACGGTCCGTTGCCGCAGACATCGGTAAAAAGGATCCGTCGACGATTAAAGAGGAACTTGCATTTCTAAGAGAGTTGGGGAGGACCGCGACGTCCGCATTTTGTTTCGATGTCAATGTGGATGACATTTTAGGCAATGCCGACCTCATGGGCGACAGGAGTGTACTTAGAGAGCTTGCTGGGGTGCTAAAAGGCAATACGGACAAGTTCAAACAATTTTGTACCCGTGCAGGAAAAGACATTGCCGAAAACATCGGTACGAAGAACTTGCCGACGATTAAAGAGGAACTTGCATTTCTAAGAGAGTTGGGGAAGACCGCGACGTCCGCATTTTGTTTCGATGTCAATGTGGATGCCATTTTAGGCAATGCCGACCTCATGGGCGACAGGGATGCACTTGAAAAGCTTGCTGAGGTGCTAAGAAGAACCCCTTCGAACAAGTTCTTACAATTTTGTATCCGTGCAGAAGAAGACGTTGTCGCAAAAATCAAAATCAAGGAGAATGACCCGCATACGATTAAAGAGGAACTTGCATTTTTAAGAAAATTAGGACAGAATGCTGTTAACACATTTTGTTTCAATGTCGATGTGGATGCCATTTTAGGCAATGACGAATTCATGCGTGACGAGAATGCAACTGGAGAGCTTTATGGATTGCTAACAGACGCATTGACCGCGCCCCCATGTGAGGATCTGGGAAAATTCACACCATTTTGTAAAAGAATAGGAAAAGCCATTGTCGCAGACATCGGTAAAAAAGGATCTGCCGATGATTAAAAAACAAATTACTCGTTTAAAAGAGTTGCAGTGGAGGTCGGTGGTGGACGAATTTTATGCCAAAGTCGATGTGGATGCCATTTTAAGAAATGCCAAACTCATGGGCGACAAGGACGCACTACTTAAAGAGCTAGAAGAGTTGCTAAGCTTAAAGAGCTAGAAGAGTTGCTAAGTTATGGCAATCATAACGATTTGAACCAGCACCAGTATGGCAAACTTCGTGATGATATACTTACTGCTATAACAAGTGCTACTAAATGAATTTTGTATCCCTATTAAAAACTTCAGTGGCTTGACATCAATAATCGAGAAGGAAGGTAAATTTACTATTGCTAACAGTCTCCTAACAAGAATTGCAGAACTAGACGAGAAGAAGTAACGCAAGAGAGAAAAAGGACGCCCGCGGGGTTCATCTGAGGTTTCAAAAGGAAAAAGGGAAGGATTGGATGGCAGTGCAAATTTAAAATGGGTGAAATGGGGTGCTATACCATGACATTGCGTTGATGGGCGGCCACAGCCTTACCATGCTTTTGCATAGGATCATATTATTCGGTACCGGTGCTGTCGAATTTACCATGTGTCTGTGGGCTAATTCAACATGTTTTTGCATACACCATTGTGTGTTTTCCCTCTATGCCTAACGTGCGATCCCATCACATTTTTCTTGTGGAGCAAGCCCTAAATTCCCAAACTGCAAAGGCATGAAGTACATTTTTATTACCGGTGGAGTTGTGTCTTCTTTGGGAAAGGGGTTAACCGCCGGTGCGCTAGCAGCGCTGCTTGAATGTCACGGATATAGAGTAAAGCTACAGAAATTTGATCCGTATTTGAACATCGATCCCGGAACAATGAGTCCATTCCAACACGGAGAAGTGTACGTCCTCGATGATGGGACTGAAACAGACCTTGATCTTGGCCATTACGAACGTTTTACTTCAACAAAATTATCGAAGGAGAATAGCGTTTCAGCTGGACAAATTTATTCTTCTATCATACAAAAGGAAAGACATGGAGACTTTTTGGGAAAGACCGTCCAGGTTATCCCACATGTTACCGATGAGATAAAGGAAAAATTTAAACGTGGTGCGCAAAATTGTGATATTTTGATAACGGAAATTGGTGGTACCGTCGGTGACATAGAGAGCTTGCCGTTCATAGAAGCAATGCGCCAAATGTCCATGGATGTGGGAAAGCCAAATGTTCTTTTTTTGCATATGGCGTTGGTCCCCTATCTCCATCCCGCCGGCGAGCTAAAGACCAAGCCATGCCAACAAAGCGTTGCTAAACTACGGGAAATAGGTATTCAGCCCGATATTTTGATCTGCAGGTCAGAAATTAACATTCCCAAAGAAATTCGCGATAAAATTAGCATGTTCTGTAACGTTGAAAGGCGATGTGTGATTGAAGAGCGTGACTTGCAGTTGTCAATTTACGAGCTTCCCATTGTTTTGCACAAAGAAAATCTTGATGGCATCGTTCTCGAATATCTCGGTCTTAAGCAAAAGACATGTGACATTTCAAAATGGCGAAAAATTATCAATACTTTATCTACGGCGGAAAAATCCGTCCGAATCGGCCTAATTGGTAAATATACGGGCTTGAAGGATGCCTATAAGTCTGTCTTCGAAGCATTGACACACGCCGGAATAGCAAACAATTGTAAAATTGAAACGGTTTCCGTCGACGCTGAAGATTTAGAAAAACATGGGACGGACCCATTGAAATCATTGGACGGAATTTTGATTCCCGGAGGCTTTGGAGACCGCGGGATAGAAGGGAAAATTCTAGCGGCCAAATATGCCAGAGAAAATAACATTCCATATTTAGGGATATGCCTTGGCATGCACATAGCAGTGATAGAATTTGCAAGACATGTGGTAAATATTTCAGACGCCACCAGCGAAGAATTTAATGCCAATGGTGCCAACAAGGTAATATTCCTAATGCATAATCAGAAAAATATAAAAGATAGGGGCGGGACGATGCGTTTGGGGCTATACGATTGCGAGCTGGAAGATAATACCATTGCGGTGAAATCCTACAAATCGAAAAAAATAGCAGAAAGGCATCGGCACAGATATGAATTTAACCCAGCATTCGAAAAGCTTCTTACTGAAAATGGCCTAAAAATAGCAGGCCGTAATCCCCAAACTGGCCTTATTGAAATAGTAGAACTTTCTTCACACAAATGGTTTGTTTCAGTACAGTTTCATCCGGAATTTTTATCAAAGCCGATTTCCGCTCATCCATTATTTATAAGCTTCATAGAAGCAGCTCTACAAAAGTAATATGTTCTTTGCCACCATTGGAATCGCTTGATTTTACAAATATAAAAACCAGGGAACATTCGTTTTAATTGCAGTACTTTTAGAGCGTGTCGTCAAATAAAACATTGACAAAATGAAAAAGAAGGGCAAAAGCATAGAGCATGGACGCAAAAGCACACGGAAGGCATGACATATCAGATGAATTATGGAGAAAAATGGAGAGGCTGCTACCCGGAGGTAGTGGAAAAGTCGGTAGACATGGCAGGGACAACCGCC
>JAITAS010000047.1 GCA_031284015.1 Puniceicoccales bacterium
AAAACGACACGTTATCGAAAACACCTTCCTGCGAGTGAAAGAATGGCGCTCCCTTTCCACTCGATACTTTAAAAATATCAGTTCCTTTGTCTCAGCCCTTCACATCCGCTCTATCTCCCTTTTTGCCGGTTAATTTGACGACACGCCCTAGTCATGCAGCCAATCGACAGGCTATGGTTCAACAAAAAGGTCGCGAAAAAAGTTTACTCGCTATATGAATCTGCCTGTCTTGACAAAGACAAATTTCAGCATCAGACAGATTTGGGAAAAATGATATGTCTTTCAGTGATGGGCTTAAATTTGTGCCGTTTTGCTGTATCTGCAATTATAAAACTTATCGGGGACAGCCGAGAAATATCGGAAATGAACCAAACTGAAAGAGAAAGCAACCGTGGGTGACCCGAATGGGAATTTATCGATGCCGCAAAAAATCGAGTTGACGGCGACGATGGACGTGCAAATAGTTCATAGGAACTTTTTGTGCCAAGATATGGAAGCGTTTAAATTATAAACCATCGATATGCTTTGCTTCCAATCCTAGGAGCCATGCTTTAGTGCTAATGCCACCGCCATAGCCGGTGAGGGTTCCACTCACCCCGATAACCCTGTGGCAAGGAATTACTATGGAGATTGGGTTTCTACGGCAGGCCATTCCTACCGCCCTACATGCTTTTCTTTTACCTATTGTTTTAGCTATGTCTCCATAGGTTGCTGTTCGACCATAGGGAATCTCTAGTAAAGTTTCCCATATGGATTTTTGAAAATCTGTTCCTAAGAGTTTCATGGGGAGATTGAAGATTTTTCTTTTTCCAGCAAAGTATTCGGAAAGCTGTCTGAAAGCTTCATTGATAACAGGAACATTTATACAGCTTACCGAAGAAATTGCCTCAAAATCAATACCGATTATGTAGTCATCTTCGGCTGTTACCGTCAATGGGCCAATGTCCATTCCGTAGAAAATTGCACTTTGCTTCATGGCGTGACGGTTTAATTATGGTCGTCTGAAAGATGGTGGTCAGGAAACCGAGAAAGTAGACACAAATTTGTTATTTCGTATGTAAAAGCGCCAGGGATAGTTTGTTGCTCGGCGAATACCAACCCGAGTGGTTTGTATAATGTTTTCAGGTAAAATAGGAGTGGCATGTTCTATCCAAATGTTTCCATCTCGACGGACCAAATTTCGTCCGTTACAATCAAGGTCGATGCCCATTGTACGGCATAGTTTCCCGGGGCCATTGGTCCCCGAAAGACCATCAAGTCCTTCCAGCGCGCGGATCAGGACGGCGCTGCCATAATTTTCCATATCGGTAACGATATTCAAGCAGTGATACATGCCATAGATGAAATAAACGTAAACAGTCCCAGGCTCTTGGAACATTGCTTTGGCTCGTAAAGTACACTTGCGAAAAGCATGTGATGCGGGATCTTCTTGAGTATAAGCTTCCGTTTCAACGATGTGTCCTCGTAGAACAACGTCTCCAATGGATCGGCAAAGTACCTGGCCCAATAGTTCGCGTGCCACAATCAAGGTATCACGGGCATAGAAATCTTTTGTAAGGGTAATCATCGTATTGAGCGGTTGGGTTTCACAGATTTTATCTAGGTTGCAACAGTACTTTTACTCGTATCAAAAATTCCCAGCTTGCGAAATTTCTGATATCTTGTTTCCAGCAGCTTCTGCCTGTCAAGTTCTAATAACTTTTGCAAATGTTTAACAATTGCATTTTTAATTGCATTTGCTGTGAAATCATAATCGTTGTGGGCACCACCCAAAGGTTCATATATTATTTCATCCGCCACACCAAATTCGATAAGTTTTTGGGATGATAAATGCAAAGCCTTTGCGGCATCTGGAGCTTTTGATTTGTCATTCCAAAGAATTGCAGCACATCCTTCGGGGGAAATAACAGAATAGTAGGCATTTTCAAGAATAAGGACCCTATCTGCTACCGCTATTCCTAGGGCTCCACCCGAACCTCCTTCACCGATGAAAACGGAAATTATGGGACTGTTAATCAATGACATTTCTCGTAAATTCACAGCAATTGCTTCCGCTACGTGCCTTTCCTCGGATTCAACACCGGGGAATGCTCCAGGAGTATCGACAAACGTCACTATTGGCACACCAAATTTTTCCGCCAACTTCATCAGGCGTAACGCTTTCCGATAACCTTCAGGCTTTTGCATGCCAAAGTTTCTACGTATGTTTTCTTTGATTGATTTTCCTTTTTGCTGAGCGATGACCATAATCGGCATATCGTCGCAGGTAGCAATGCCACAGACCATGGAAGGGTCATCGGCGTATAGCCTATCTCCATGCAATTCTTGAAAATTCATAAACATTCTGTCGATGTAATCCAATGAGTATGGTCTCAAGGGATGCCGTGCGAGTTGCACTTTTTGCCATGCGTTTAAGTTGGCATATATCCTTTTTTTCGTTTCCTCTATTTTTTTTTTCAAAGATGCAATTTCCTCCGAAAAATCGACATCGGAAACAGCTGCACGTTCGTTTAAGACTTCCAGCTGGCTAGCGAGGTTGTAAATCGGTTTTTCGAAATCTAAAACAAACTTTTGATCCATAGTCAATAATCTAAGTAAAGGATAGAAATTGCAATGAATTTATAATTTGTCTGATTTAATATAAATCCGTTGTGGCGAGAGGAACATCTTTGATAAAAAATTGCCGAAAGGTTTTTCCCAAAACTTGACGTTCAACAAGTCCTGTGCGAATCGTTTGGGATATCTTTTCCATTAACTCGGGAACCTGCCCTATGATATAATCGACGTCAATAGGGGTGTTTGCGATGTTGCTGTCGTGTTTTAGGATTAATATTTTTATGGTTTTAAAGCCTAAAGTTTTTAGAGCAATGCCGTAAAGTAACAGCTGTAGTCCAGAATATCGTTCCATGTGCCATTTGATATTCCGTTCCGTCATTTCAACATTGCTTCCAGTTTTGAAATCTATGATTACCACATCTGTATCCAAGCGATTCGCATCATATGGATTGCCGTTGCTAATAATAAAATCTAGCCGCCCCGATAGCCACAATTCTTCATCTTTTATTTTAATTGTAAAATCTGGTGGTAATGAGTGTTCGCTGCGGAATGATTTCCAATTGGGTATGGAAAATAATTTATCCACCAAGCGTTTGGCCCAAATGGTGCTTAATTCTATGGTTCTGGAAAAATCAGTGGGGACATCTATGTCGGCGGCAGCACATGCTTGGGACATCTCCTTTTTTATCCGATTTGAGCGTAATTGTATATTTTTATAGAAAATATCCGGCGAAGGCTTGCGGATAAATGTGTTTTTCGCCTCAAAAATTTGAATAAACTCATGGGTAAATGAGCCAAGTGCAACTTTTTTGTCAAAAATTTTTGAGTGCCATGGCATCGTTGGTAGCTTCAGAATAGTATCGTAGAACTCAACGCAAGGATTTTGCAATAGGTATTCAAGTGAACTACATGAAAGTTTTAATCGCGGGTCAATGGCAAAGCAGTAGTCGTGTATGCTCTGGGATAGGTCATGTCTCATGGCATAAGAAACCCTGCACGTTTCTATGCTTTCAATGTCTTCACAACTGAGACCAGCTGGCTGAAGACAATCCGTAGCATTATGGGCAGGTTTGAGCAACAGATCTCTGTGACTTTTGGAGTAAAATTCTTTCCGCAACGAACGGAATATTTCGGTAAAAATTTTTGCCGGCTCCTGTTCAACGATGTCACTGAAATAATTTTTTACGGCATAGGACAATATCAATTTGCATCTTTTGCCTAAAATTTCGAATGTGGCTTGCTGTAAATATTTTCTTTCTTGGGAAGTTAGCAAACGATTGTGGGAGCATCTAATGATTGGATCACCGAAATTTGAGCGGGCTATCGCGTGGCCATTAATTTTATCAATTGCGTCGGTAGGAAGCCAATAATTTTCTCCAACAATATCAAAATCTGCGGCAGTCATTCCAACAACGAATATATCCGTAAAATCCTGTTTATAAGCGGAATTTACGTTGATCAAAATAACATTTGCCTGGGGTTTTAATGTGAAATCTCGGCTCTTTGATGTAGCAAATTCCACAAAATATTTAACCAAATTTTTTTTAAAAAATATTTTTTCGGCAATGGCTCCATCCAACTGTTTTGTCAAAATTTCCACCATTTCTGGAGGTAAAATATCACCAAATGCCTCCGTGAATTTTTGGTGAAAATTTTTTAGAGAAAACTTCGTTCCATGCATGTCATATTTTTCAACAATATCAAAGGAATGAATGCCTTTTATATTAGCAAACTCCAATAGAATGTCGAAATTGTCCGACAAACATTTACCCTGTAGGTATGGAAGGTTGCTAACAATTTGATCAAATTGTTCCCATTCAATCATGTTATTTGCCAATAATTCTGCGCAAAATTTACAAAAACTTGGAACATCTCTTCCGATTTGCCAATCTCTCCATAGGGACAAAATCACTTCGTGTTTTACAGGCTTTTTATGTCGCCCAATGGCATCGCAATATGATATGCCAAATGTTTCCAGTTTGTCTACTAGCATTGGCAGTTGCACGGATCGATTATCCTTGAAACATACGCCCACCCTGGCCAAAGAATTTTGTGACAAAAGTTTCAGGATTTGATTAAATGTTGTTTCGACTTCGTCGTATATTGTTTCATAGGCTTGGAATTTTATATCTTGCCCAGACTTACGGTCATCATCGCACAAAAAAAACTTGGTTTCGCCGAAAATTTTTTCCAGGGTATTGATCCACATCTGAACAAACTCCGAATCTCCAAGGTCGTAAATAATTGCATTTACCCATGCATAATATTTTGCAGCGGCTTCCATTAAAATCTTAGCGTCGTCAAATGGTAAAAAACCGTAGAAAATTACTTGCCCATCGATGTGCTTGTGCGCCAAAGATACAGATTTTAGCAATAGTCTGTCAAGGTCTTGTTCCAAAATAATATCATTATCAGCAATTTCCTTTTTCATGTGTTCACAAAATTCACACAGGTTCACGCCAAATATATTTTCATACCGCACACCCGACATCAGAATTTCGTTAAATGCTTGCAAGGTTGCCCTTTTATCTGCAATGATTGCACGTTGTATACAACTATTGACATCTGTCCTATTGGCTACCTCTTCAAAACATAAATTGAGCATACTCTTCGTACAAATTTTGTGGGATAGACCAAATTCTGCTATCAGGTGTTCCCTAAACTCGTGTATTGTATAAAATTTTATGGCATCACAGGAAATATTGTTTTTTGAAAAAAGTCTTTTTAGATACCATATGTCATCATGGGTTGGCATCACAAACACGGTTTCTGAATTATGGAATGTGAGTGTTGTTTCATTGAAAAAATTTGAAAAATTTTCGATAACATACGTTGCCATAAAAACCTATTTTTCGCATGCCGTTCGCACTGTTGGTATTCCTGACCCATGCGAGTGGGATCGCCTATACTGATATTTATTGAGACTTTGCATGGTTATCCGCCGGTTACGTCCCCTTAAGGCTTGCTTGCTTGTATAAAATTTTGAGCCCCTATGTGCAAATTTTTTGGATAGCGACCTAAATCTCTTACTGCTATTCTCCCGATGGGAACATATTTGTGTGTCATTGGGAGGACAAGCAAACTTCATCCGCCTGCATATCGGGGATGCGGCAGCATCAGCCATCTGCGTCGTGCAGATTAGGAAAACAATTAGATGAATATTATATTTCATCCGCTGGCATATTTATATCTGGCCTATTTGTTTTAACAAATTCATAAATTCGGAATTTTTAGCAACGTCGAAGGGTTTCCCTCCT
The DNA here is from genome assembly GCA_031284015.1 of Puniceicoccales bacterium. Lineage (GTDB taxonomy): Bacteria > Verrucomicrobiota > Verrucomicrobiia > Opitutales > JAIRKQ01 > JAIRKQ01. The sequence continues at coordinate 5,814 of JAITAS010000047.1, forward strand.
TTTATTCTTTGGAAATCTATGCAACTCATTTTACAATTATGGTTTTCATCAAGCCCAATGACACCAGATTCTCCTGCAAGCGCACATTTTACGGCAATTTCAGCACTATCATTGATCAAGGCAATGTCGAAAAGATTTGAAGGGGCAGAGCGGGCAAAATATCCACTCTTTTGAACCAAAGTTTTTTCGGACCCTATCTTTTGGGCAAATTGTGATTTGAACCATGCTCCCGGATTGATCGAATCAAGTTGTACATGGCCAAAAGCGTCGCGAACAACCGCTTCTCCCCTTGATTCCATTTCGGTGACAATTGCATCGACACATGCGCCTTCACTTACGAAAATATTCACACAACCTACAGTTTTCATTATTTGTTCCAGCCGTTTGGCTTCTCTTTGTAAGTCTATGGTCATCTCAGGGACATATATTCCATGGATAGAATAGCGTTCTTTCGTCATCCCCAACCCAGTGATAAAATCGCGTTCATGCAATCGTTTTGTATAGCACAATGCCGATGCAGCTGTCAGCCATCCACATTTACGCCCCATTACTTCATGGATAATAAACATTTTTGGGTTCGCCGTTGTTTCGGCAACAATATGCTCAAAAAACAATGCACTTTGTTCAGCCGCTGTATTTGCTCCCAGACTGTGAGCAATGGGAGTGATATCGTTATCTATTGTCTTCGGCAATCCAATGACTTGTAAATTATATCCATTCCCTTTTAGATGGCTTGCCAGGTCAGCAGCAACGCTATTTGTGTCATCACCGCCTATGGTATGTAAAACATCAATTTTGTCTTTTATCAACTGTTCTGCAGCGACATTAAGAGGAACTTCCCCTTTTTTTACAAACCCTCGCCTTGTGCAATCTTCAATATTCGTTAGTTTTACGCGGCTATTCCCTATCGGGCTGCCTCCAAATTGGTATAAAATTTCGACCGATTCAACGATTCCGTGCGTAACACTAAATGAATCCCCTAGCAATAACCCTTTGTAGCCGTCGCGATAACAAACTATTTCGATATCCGGGGACATTTTAGCATACTCTTTTATCAATGCAGCGATAGCAGAAGATAAACATGGGGCAATTCCTCCTGCAGTCAATATGGCAACCCTCTTCATACACCAGAAAGGGTATTGCTTATTTGCTTCTGTGCAATTAAAATTTTCAAAAAAATGGAGAAAGACTGTCAATTGACCATGGATCCTAAAGGACAACATCATGTTAGAATTCATAGAATTCAAACGCTACCCAGGGCGTGTCGTCAAATAAAACATTGACAAAATGAAAAAGAAGGGCAAAAGCGTGGAGCATGGACGCAAAAGCACACGGAAGGCATGACATATCAGATGAATTATGGAGAAAAATGGAGAGGCTGCTACCCGGAGGTAGTGGAAAAGTCGGTAGACATGGCAGGGACAACCGCC
>JAITAS010000017.1 GCA_031284015.1 Puniceicoccales bacterium
TTTTTTTAGTGTGATTTTCATCCTTCCAAGTGCCTTGTGTACGCAACTTACACTCACTTTGAATTCCTTCGCCATCTCCTTTAGATACGCGTCCGGATGCTCCTCCACGTACTTCCTAAGTCCCCCCATATCCAACTTCCTTGCCTTCCTATTCAAAGGAGTTCGGTTGAGGTTCCCTTTTTCCCTCACTAACTTTTTCCACCTGCTTATCGTCTTGGTACCTACGCTAAACACCTTACTGGTCTCTTTTACTCCGTTGATTTTGGCATATTCTATCACCTTGACACTCAAATCTTTCCAGTAATACATTTCTTCTTTGCTTTCCAACTCTTCTTTCGGCCATTGTCATGAAGAGGCCCTTGTCATGAAGATTAACGATCATGGAAAACAAATTCATAAAATTATAGAAATTTGCCAATGATGGAGGTACTGCTAAAGCCTTCGATAAATGGAAGAAAATGGACCGTTGCTCCGATGATTTGTAAAGCTTCTCGCTCGGAATGATCTAGCTTATCGATGGTATAATCTCCAGATTTTACGTAGATATCAGGTCGAAATTCCAATATTTCATTATTTAGCCTATTCCCATTGAAAATAAAAATGCCATCCACAACGGACATTGCGGATAGCATGTAAGCCCTCATTTTTTCGGTAAAAATTGGACGAGTATCCCCCTTTAACGCTTTTACGCTCACATCAGCATTTAAAGCTACCCAAAGGGAATCTCCAAATTGTTTTGCGCTCTCAAGGGAAAAAACGTGTCCAACGTGCAATACGTCAAAACACCCATTGGTCAATACCACTTTCTGCTTGTCCACACGTAGTTTCTCACGAATGGTACAGGCATCCGAAAAGGTAAACAGTTTGGACGCTATCAAATGCATCTTTAGCTAGGTTTTTTGTTTTTCTTTGTATTACCGGTCTTATTTGTCGAGGGATTCACTGTTTTTGATCCCGTTCTTTTTTGCATTAAATTCGATAGTGTCTTTACCGGATCTGACACAAAATCTTTGGTAACCTTTATGGATTTGATCCTTGTCGAAGGCAATTCAAATTTGGAATCACGCAATAGTTTTTCTAAAATGGTAAGCAAGCCACGGGCACCTGTTTTTTCATCGGCTGCCAATTTGGCGATTTCGGTTAATGCATCATCGTCGATACTAAACCCTATTCCATAGCCGGCAAAATCTTCCACATATTGTTTTAAAATTGAACCTTCCGATGATATCAAAATATTTTTCAAATCATCGGCATTCAATGCTTCACAGGCGACTCGTACCGGCAAGCGTCCAATAAATTCAGGCTCGAACCCATATTTAATGAAATCTGCCGTGGAAACTTTTTTTAAATATTCATATGCCTCATCCTTGTCATGGGAAGAAACGCTGAAGTTAAATCCGATGCTTTTGTTTCCTATCCGTACTTTGACAATGTCAGCAAGTTTATCAAATGCACCACTGGCGATAAATAGAATATGTTTGGTATTTATGCTTTGTTTTTGTTCCGTACTCCCATTTGCAAAGCTCATGGCAGCCCGCAATTGCGATGCCATATCAGTTTGGCTATATGCATTTACTTCACTCTCTTCCATTAGTTTTAGAAGGTTTATTTGCACACCACGACCGGAGACATCACGTCCTTCAAGATTAGATGATATGGAAATCTTATCAATTTCATCGATGAAGACTATGCCATATTGAGCCAATTTTATGTTTCCATTTGCGGCTTTTATTAGATCACGAATCATGTCGTCGACATCACTGCCCACATATCCTGTCTCGGAAAACTTTGTCGCATCAACTTTCACAAATGGTACCCCAATAAGCTTGGCAATATTTTTTATTAAATATGTTTTCCCCACACCAGTCGGACCAAGAAGAAGGACGTTTTGTTTGCTATATTCGATCTGGGAAAATTCTTCATCTAGCAAGCATTTACGTACATGATTGTAGTGGTCACAGATTGCAACCGATAAAACTTTTTTGGCTTCGGACTGTTTTATAACAAAACGATCTAAGAAATCTCGAATTTCTCGGGGTTTCATGTCAAAATGTTTAATTTTTTCAATGAATTCAGAAAAGTGTTTTTCCTTTGTGTTATCTATGCCAGAAGATCCTTCCTCCACATTCCCGGAAGGGAAAACAAACCCCAGTTTTGATCCTGCAGAATTAAACACATCTCCCAGATGTCTTTTTAACTCCTCGAATGAACCGAATGAAGATTTTTCTTTATCATCTTGGTTTTTAGGTTTTTCGTCAAAATCAAAAAACATTTCCATTATCCTTCGGTTGGTTTAGGTTGCTCAATTTCACTTATCGGAAGCTCAATACTTCCCAAATTATTTTTTGAGATTTTATCATTTTTACGTTTTCTAGGAGTTGCCGAATCATCATCATCATTGTCACTTCGTTTGGTTCGTTTTTCTGGTATAACTATATTCATGGTGAAATCACCATTTTTTACGAGATCATAAACGTAGATACCATCAATGGTCTCATATTTCAACAATGCCTCCGCAAGCTTGTCCAAAATTGTCCGTTTTTTTTGCAAAATTTCGAAGGCACGTCGATAACCAGCTTCAACTAACGCTACAACCGCAGAATCAATCTTTTGAGCCGTTAATTCACTATAATTTTGTGAGCGAGAAATTTCACGACCTAGGAATATGTGATCTTGGTTTTCCCCATAAGCAACCGGGCCAAGTGGACTCATTCCCCAATCACAAACCATTTTTCTAGCAATTTTTGTTGCTGATTTTATGTCAGCGGAAGCGCCGTTGGTCATTTCAGAGAACACAATTTCTTCGGCAACACGTCCACCCATTGAACAGCAAATTTGTGCCTCCAAATTCTTTTTCGAGTGGTTTAAAATGTCCTTTTTAGGAATAAACATTGTACTTCCCAAGCTTTGTCCACGCGGAATAATTGTTACCTTATGTACTGGCAGATTTCCATCGTCGACAATTACTTGAACAATAGCATGGCCCGCTTCATGGTAGGCCGTAATCTTTTTATCGGAATCATCCATCAACTTTTTACGTTCCCGCCCAAATGCGATTTTATCACGGGCCTCATCCATATCGTCTTTGGATACAATTTTCTTATTTTCGCGAGCAGCTAGCAGGGCTGACTCGTTCAGTAAATTTTCTAAGTCTGCTCCCGAAAAACCTGATGTGTTGCGTGCGATGTCTTTCAAACTGACATTTTTGTCCAACTTAATCTTTTTTGCATGAACCTTTAAAATTTCCTCCCGACCATTTAAATCCGGAAGGTCTATCATTATTTGTCGATCAAACCTACCCGGTCTCAAAAGCGCCGAATCTAAAATGTCTGGTCGATTTGTAGCCGCTATAATTATTACCCCTTCGCGACTATCAAACCCATCCATTTCAACGAGAAGCGAATTGAGTGTCTGTTCCCGCTCATCGTTTCCTCCGCCAAGTCCTGCTCCCCGCTGGCGCCCTACGGCATCTATTTCGTCGATAAATAATATGCATGGAGCATTTTTTCTACCCTGTTCAAATAGATCGCGAACACGGGATGCTCCAATGCCGACAAACATTTCAACAAAATCCGACCCACTTATGCTAAAAAACGGAACCTTTGCTTCTCCAGCAACCGCTTTTGCTAATAAGGTTTTACCCGTTCCCGGAGCTCCAAACATCAAACATCCTTTGGGAATACGTCCGCCAATGTCTAAAAACTTCTTTGGATTTTTCAAAAAATCTACAATTTCTGCTACTTCCTCCTTTGCTTCATTGCAGCCGGCAACATCGTTGAATGTAACTTTTTTCTTATCTTGCATTAGCAACTTAGCTCGACTTTTTCCAAATGTCATCGCATTTTTGCCTGCTCCATGCAGTTGCCTTCCAAGAATGAAAAATATCAATAATAGAAAAATAATATGGGGCACCGTATTAACCAAAATGTCGCCCCATAGCGTTGAGCTTGGTTTCTCGACCCATGCCTTCGATGATTCGATTAAGCGGTTATAACGATTGGGAGTCAACCGGCCTTCTGCCACAAAAGTTATCGTATCTTTGTTAGTGTTATTTTGTGCGTTGGTGTTATTTTGTGCAATGATACTATCAAGCTTTGTCAAAAAGTTAGCATTACCAATAGTCCACGGTTTTGCATTGACATCTGACGCAACATTTTCTCCGGTATTTTTAGCTTCCCCATACAACTTATACCATTCGAATCCTTTGGAAGGAATACCTTGTATTACACCGGAAACTATGTCATGCTTTTCCGCTGCTGCTATGACCGACTCAATGGTCCACCTATTGCCCTGAATAGTTGCGACTGTGGGATTATACATGCTCCATAGAGCAAAAATTGCTAAAATTACAATTACCCATACTCCAACAACCTTCAGTTGAAACACAAATTTTGAATTATTTTTTTTTTGCATACAAGGCAGATCCCAAACAAGACTATAATACCAACTAACATGCATCATTCATATGTCAATAGAAGAGCCTTATCGTTTTTTGTTTTTATTTTAAAATAATCTGAGACTGACAAATGGGGAACCCAGCATACCCTATCGTCAACAAAAATCACAGGTAATAGGCGCTTATCTTCTTTGGGGATTGTTTTGGTAGTCAAAAGATCTCCCAATTTCCTTTCTGAGGTGTGCCCAAATGGCACATATTTGAAATGTGAGCTGTAGGTTTTTACTGAGATTTTTGATATTGTTTCTGCGACTGCATAGCATTGTTTACTTCTATCGACCTTCCTCAAATTTTCCCAGATGTCATTGGAAATTTTTACATTTTGAATTTTCAAAATCTTCCCATTTGGCAATCGATTTTGTCCTATTTTCAAATTTTCGACTATCCATCTATCATTTTGTTTTTTGGTAGTCACGCAAAAACTGTTACTATCAAATTGAATAAAATTCCGTTTCCCAACACTAAGAACTGTTGTTTGACCCAGGCGCATTTTGTCCAAAAATATTTGAATATATGATCGCCGAACGTCAAAGCCATTGGCCACCAAAAATTCTGCAAAAATCTTTTTCAAGACAGCAATTGGCAATTCTTTCAAATCAGAAATTACTAATTTTCCTTTCAAATTTCTTCCCGCGAGATACTTTTCTGCAAAGTAATTTATTGCATCATCGGCTTCTTCCACATTTTGTTTGGCCCTTGCTAGATTTTTAATAGCATCAAAATTGCTAGCTATTGCTTGGATCTTTGGCAAGACGATGTTACGAATTTTATTTCTGAAAAAAACATTTTCAAAATTACTTTTATCTTCGCGCCATGCAATTTTTGAATTCCTTAGGAAAGCTTCCACTTCCTGTTTTGTAAAATCTAGCAATGGCCGTAGTTTTAAATATTTCTTTTGGAAAATTGTTATTGCACGGGGAGATGAAAGCCCGGCTGTATCACTCGCACGGATTATCCGCATGAGCAAAGTTTCGGCTATGTCGTTTTTTTGGTGCCCTAAAACTAGCACCCTTGAGTTAAATTTCACAAGTGCTCGCTCGAAAAATTCATTTCGCAAATGGCGTAAACGATCCTCGGAAACATTCCCGGGTCGGTTTGCCAATTTTTCCGAAAAAAATGCAACATCCCAATCCTTTGCCAACACCTTTACAAATTGTTCATCGCCATCGGAGTCGTGGCCACGCAAATTGTGATTGAAATGCAAAATGACCAAACGATCTTTTAGACTAGGAAATTTTTCCAAAACGTATTTTACCAAAAATACAGAATCGCTGCCACCCGAACACGCAATGCAAACAATTTCATCATTGTTTTTTTCATTCAAAAATTTTAAGATTTCATCGGCAGTTTTTGCACCTTTGTAATTAGCGATTTGAGCCCTTGCATGCTCGATTATATCATGGGTTTGCATTTTGAAATATATCAATCATTTTGACCTGTAAAATTTAAACCTAACATTAGACATTCGATTCCTAAACAAATCGATGATTTCATTTTCATCCGTATCTTTATTCCCAAACGTCATTGAAAACCTCACGGATGGTTCAACGTCATCCCATGGAACAACAACTATGCCAAGGTCCCTTATCATCCATTCAGCAAAGCTTTCCGCTGAAAAAAAATCAACCTTTTTGTCGTTATATTCCACGGAGTTTGGAATTTGAGTGTACAGGAAGAAACCAGCTTTTATGGTATCAACGCTAAAACCACAATTTTTTAAAATTAAAGCTATTTGGTTCATACGTCGCTCATATTTTTGTGCATTTTGGGAGGGAATAGATAAATGACTGGCTAATGCTTTGGCCGCTGCTTTTTGTATTGCCAAAAATTGACCGGAATCCGTTTGGTCTTTAACGTAAGCATAGGCAGCTATTAATTTGGAATTTCCACAGACCCAACCAAGTCGCCAACCAGTCATATTGAATCCTTTTGACATGGAATGTAGTTCCAGTGCGACTGTCTTTGCCCCATCGACATTAAAAATTGAAATCTTGTCCTCATCACGAAATGTCAAAGTAGCATATGCCGCGTCACTTATTATTAAAAAAGAATATTTGTGAGCTAGATCGACTAATTTTTTAAAAAATTCTTTCGTAGCACAAGCTCCCGTTGGATTATTGGGATAATTCACAACGACAACTTTCGTCTTCTGTAAAACATGTTGGGGCACATCGTCAAACACGGGAAGATAGTTGTTTCTTGCGCGTAATGGGAGATGTATGACATCGGCTAAAAGATAGAGCGAATGGGTACCGAAAACGGAGTATCCTGGTGCCGTCATCAGAACGACATCGCCTGGGTTTATGAAGCATAGCGATAAAATTGATAGAGCAGCTTTTGAACCTATCGAGTGAACGATTTCCCTTCGCGGATCCAGTAAAACGTTAAACTTGGATTCCATGTAATAGGCTGCCGCTTCCTTGAATTCGAGACATCCATTATCAGCATAGCCACGATTCTCATATTTTCTAGCCTCATGGGCCAAGGTTTCGATTAGCAAATTTGCAGCCATGTCATCGGGTTCACCTACTCCCATATCAATCAAAATTCGATTTGGAAATTTGGCAAGGGCTTCCCGTTTAGTCCGTTTAATTTTTTCAAATTTGTAGATTCGATTGCTATCTTCAAAATTTTTACCGCCTATCCTTTCGGAAAAAATTTTCTTCGCAAATTGCTCATCAACGTCCATATATTAACCGCAAAAGCTATGAACCATTCAGAAAAATCAAAGTTTATTTTATCCAAGCTAAATGAACTATTTCCAAATCCACAAATCGAACTTAATTTTTCCGATACGTTCACATGTTTGGTTGCCGTTATGCTATCTGCACAATGCACAGATGTAGTTGTAAATACTGTAACGCATAAACTGTTTAACATCGCAAAAACACCGCAAAATATAATAGATTTGGGCGAAGACCGGCTAAAATCAATCATTCTGCCATGTGGATTTTTTAATGTGAAATCAAAACATATCGTCGATACTGCTCGGATAATTTTAGAGAAGCATGGAGGCCAAGTGCCATCTACATTTGCAGAGCTTGAAGCATTGCCCGGCGTTGGACATAAAACTGCTTCGGTTATTATGGGCCAGTGCTTTAATACACCCGCATTTCCGGTTGATACTCATATCGCACGACTTGCAAATCGCTGGGATCTTGAAAAATCCCGTAATGTCAGAAAAATTGAAGACTCGTTGAAGAAGCTTTTCCCCGTCGATGCCTGGAAATCCCTACACGTGCAATTGATTCTCTATGGAAGGAAATTTTGTCCGGCGAAAAAACATGTAGTCGAAAATTGCCCAATTTGCTTGAAGTTTTCGGAAAACATTTGATATAGTTGACACAGGAAGCTGGTACTTGCGATGGCAAGTGTGAATATTACTTTGTTTTATAACATGACGGTTGATAGCATATTATTGGGGACTGACATTGTTGAGATAGACAGAATTGATAGATTAATCCAAAGATATGGAGATGTTTTTCTTTCCAAAATTTTCAATGACATTGAAATTTCATATTGTCAGCACACTCCCAAACCGGCAAATGGTTTTGCCGCACGATTTGCCACGAAAGAAGCCTTTTCAAAAGCACTTGGTACAGGCATTGGGAAAAATATCGGGTGGAAAGATATCTCCGTTGGAAAAAAATTTTCCGGAGAACCGTATATTATTTTATCGGAAAAGGGTAAAAACAGGGTAAAAATTTTGGGATTTTCCGATATAAAAGTTTCAATTTCGCACACTAAAACACTTGCCCAAGCCGTGGTTATACTTATTAAATAGTTCAATGTTTGCGTCGATAACCGAAAAGATTTCCAATGTTTTTAAAAACTTACGTGGTCTTGGGAAGATTTCAGAAAAAAATGTTACGGATGCTCTGGAAGAAATTCGAACTTCCCTATTGAGTGCAGATGTTAATCGTGAAGCTGCCGATGAGTTTATAAATAAAGTTCACAAATCTGCTATCGGTCAAAAAGTTTTAAGTAAAATCTTGCCCGAACAGCAGATTGTCAAAATAATTTGTGATGAACTTGTTGAACTCTTTGGTGGTAACCAAGAAATAGAAAAATATACGGCCAAACCGCTAAAAATCCTCCTGGCGGGTTTGCATGGTTCAGGAAAAACGACAACCGCTGGAAAATTGGCGCTTTTGCTCAAGGACAGCGGCTATAGTCCCCTGTTGGTTGCGTGTGACATTTACCGGCCAGCCGCAATTGACCAACTAAAAATGGTGGCTGATAGCATTTCTGTAGCATGCTATGCCGAGTTGCATTCAAAGAATGTATCTAAAATTGTAAAGCATGGGCTACAATATGCCGAAGATAATAATTTTGATGCGATAATCTTCGATACTGCTGGAAGGCTGCACATTGACAAGCAACTGATTGAAGAAATCAAAGACATCAAGAAAATCGCCTCCCCCAACGAAGTGTTTTTGGTCGCAGATGCTGCCTTGGGACAAGAATCTGTCAACATTGCTAAAACATTCCACGATGCCTTATCCCTGTCGGGTATCATTCTAACGAAACTCGATGGAGACGCACGCGGTGGGGCTGCACTGTCAATGAAATATGTTACGGGAGTACCGATAAAGTTCATTGGAACTGGAGAAAGGCCAGCAGATTTTTCTGCATTCCATCCGAAACGAATGGCTAATCGCATTTTGGGCATGGGAGATGTGGTCTCCTTCGTTGAAAAAGCACAGCAGCATGTCGATAAGCAGGAACAGGAAAAATTATCGAAAAAGATAAAAAAAGCAGAATTTGACTTGAATGATTTTCTGATAAGTATTCAACAAATCAAAAAAATGGGGTCCATGTCTATGCTAATTGGAATGATTCCTGGAATGTCAAAAACATCAATGCCGGATTCCGATGGCAAAAAAATGAGAATGATGGAAGCGATCATTCAATCCATGACAATCCAAGAACGCGCAAAACCATCAATCATCGATTCTTGGCGTCGCACAAGGATAGCCAAAGGTGCGGGTGTGGAACTTAAGGATGTTAACGCACTGCTCAAACAATTTTTTCAGATGCAAAAGATGATGAAATCGTTCAAAGGCGAAAAAGGCATTAAAAAAATGCAAGCATTTGCGTCGCAGTTTAACATGCACATTGGCAAATGAAGTTTTAATTGAGGTCCATAATACCTTGACTTGGTGAATCTTTTTAAAAGAATGCGTATGCTATGTCGAACGTGGGTGATTTGGCAATAATTGGTGAAGATGTTTCCCTTGGTCACGATGTCAAAATCGGAACCTATGCCGTAGTCGAAGACGATGTAAAAATCGGCAATGAAACAACTATTGCAAGTCACGCCATTGTGCGTAGTGGTACAATTATCGGGGATAGGTGTTTTGTTGATAGTTTTGCTGTCATCGGTGGATTCCCCCAAGATGAGTTTTTTGACGTTACCATTTCCAGTGGAGTAATCATTGGAAACAATACAATTATCCGGGAGCATGTAAGCATTCATCGTTCGACAAACGCAGCTGGGTTTACAAAAATAGGAAACGCTTGTATGCTGCAGTCTGGAGCGCATGTTGCCCACGATTGTGAAGTTGGAGATTACAGCATATTAGCCACCGGCTCCATGTTGGGAGGCAAAGTCAAATTGGGCCAAAAGTGCTTTATCGGGGGTGGAGCTGCCATTCACCAGAATGTCGTTGTCGGAGACTGTGTTATTTTATCAGGAAATTCGGCTACGGCCCACGATTTGCCTCCATATGTCATGGCAGCAGACGTTTCCGCCGTTATCGGGTTAAATTTAGTCCGCCTACGACGTGATAAAATAGACAATAAAAATATCATTGCCCTAAAGGACTGTTTCCGTGAGTTTTATAAAAGAAATGGAAAATTTAATGATCGGGCTAGAGCTATGATAGAAAGTGGATATGGAACGACGCACGAAACTTTAAATTTTTTAAATTTCTTTCTAAGGGAATCCAAAAGAGGCATTGCTCCCAAACGTCACAATACGATAAAATATGACACTCCGCGAACAGAATGAATTTGAGTTTGACGACTTGTTGGGAGAAAAAGCTTCTCCAGCTACTCCACGCTATATCCCATTAGCTATTAAGATGCGGCCAAGAACACTGTTTGAAATAGTAGGTCAAGAACACATACTCGGGCCAAAATGTCTACTGCCGAAACTTATAAAATCGGGGACGTTTTCCAGTATTATTCTTTGTGGAACGCCTGGTTGTGGGAAGACAACGCTCGCTGAAGTCATCGCAAATGAAACGAAATCAAAGTTCGTCAAAATTAATGCAGTGTTGTCAAATGTATCCGAATTGCGAGAAATTCTTGTGGCATCCCGGCGACATCCCGAACAGAATATTTTACTCTTCATCGATGAAATTCACCGCTTTAACAAAGCTCAACAAGATTTGTTGTTGCCGGATGTGGAAAATGCAAACATTCGGCTCATTGGAGCCACCACACACAATCCAGGATTCTACGTAATTTCCCCTCTTCTAAGCAGAAGCCATCTATTTAAATTAAATCCCATAAATGTTGAGGCGATTGCAAAAATTTTAAAACAAGCTCTATTGAATGAGGAACATGGAATCGGGTTGATGAAATGTTATGCCAGTGATAATGTTGTAGCCAGTATTGCAACCCTTTCGAATGGGGATATGAGATGGGCTTTGAATGCCTTGGAGACCATCGTGGCCAGCTTGCCAATTGGTTCAGAAATAAAAGCTGATGATGTTGAAAATTTTTCCGTCGAGCGTGCATTGAGATATGATGCCGATGAGGATGAACACTATGATACGATTTCTGCATACATAAAAAGTATGCGCGGATGCGATCCCGATGCGGCAATATTTTGGCTTACAAAAATGTTGGATAGCGGGGAAGATCCTAGGTTTATTGCCCGCCGGATGGTGATTTTTGCATCCGAAGACATCGGATTGGCGGATTCCAGAGCTCTATCTCTAGCGATTGCGTGTTTTGAGGCCTGTGAAAAAATTGGAATGCCAGAATGCGCGATCAATCTTGCTCATGTTACCGTATTTCTTGCCACTGCACCGAAAAGTAATTCCACATACCTAGCTCTATCGAGATGCCGAACATACATGGCACAAAATGAGCTACAAAGTGTTCCATTATGGCTGCGTGATGGACATGGCAAGGCCAACAAGCGCGAAGGAAATCAAAAAGATTACAAATATAGCCACGATTACGCATATAACGTATCTGGACAGTATTACATGGAACGACCGAAAAAATTTTGGTATCCCAAGGATTCGGGATGCGAAAAACAAATTGCCGAACGCGCAAAATTTTGTGAGGATTTACGCAATCAAATCAATTAAAGTAACAGATTCGCGACCAGCGCATATATGTCAAAATTCGCTGCATTGCGGTGAAATAGTTGGGGAATAAATTAAACTATGACACGAAAGAAAAAGGATTAAGCTTCGAACGGGTCACAAAAGCTTCTACATTAAGAAACGAGTAAAAGGACAATCAAAGGAAATTATTTTGGGCCATTTCCCAAATATGACGATGATGAAGTCAGAAAGACAACATATTGCTCCTGCCGCAATTCTGTCGTGCTTTCGTTCTGGCTATTGAATTTGCCTATCCTGATAATTTACGGGGATTATACTGTGAATTTCAAAGATATCCTTAATATGAAATCAGTACATTGGAAAGTAGCTTCAAGACTATCAAAATACTACCACATTCTAGCACACACTTCATCAAGAAAACCGATAGTGGGTCCACTATCTGAGCAAGTGAGGAAAAAAATGAATGAAGCATCGATTCATGACCCATATGAAATACCGTTTTTGCTAAGATTGCAAAACTGGTCCATTTTAACATTGATTGAAATATGGAACCTGCGATGCCGTGTAAAATATTTACCGGCGTGCGTAAAAGCAAGCAAATAATTTTTACAAGAGTAACCAAAATAACTCCAATCAAAGGCCGGAAAACTATGCTTCCGGCTGTAATTGCAAAAATAGCGAAATAATTCCTTTGCGCATATGCCTTAATTTTTTCTAAACATACTTTAATATCCTCAAAAGAGACGTTTTTACACGATTGCCACAAGGATCTCGCATTATATTCTTTCAACTTTTTTATGAAATTTTGGACACAAATGGGCATTGAGTGGAATATGTCTACCGCAGCAATTTTTGCCGTATCACGGGATTGCTGCCAAAGTAAATTTGTAAAATTGCTATATGATCTATCCGTAACTTCCATATGTTCCTGAACAAACTTTCAAAAAACAAAAATTCAAGTGTTTTTTGGCAATTTTTGGATATTTTTTAATATTTAAAAAAAGCTGCCTTACTTTTGAAAACTTCCTGCCTGGCAAAATATGTTTTAGCATAGGGAGTGTAGGGAAAACTTTGCAGTAGCATGGCTTCAAATTCGAAAAGGAGAAAAGGTTGCTGAAAAAATGATCGATTATCGAACAATAACACGGACCACGACATATTTTTAAACTAGACAACATCCATACAATTTGCTGTTATGCCATGCTGCAAATTCATAATATGCCAAATGTAATTAGATTTCATTTGAAAATTATGGAGGTTATGTTTTTATCGCGACCGTGAAGAGTATGTTGTGTAACCCCGCAGTATTGGTGCTGTGTATTCTATCGATGATGTTAGTATCGTATACCATGGAAAGATTCCTGTTCCTACGCAGCAGAAAAGTCAAACCCCGGCAATTCTTGGATGGAATAACTGCCCTATTGAAAAAGGAACGTTACAATGAAGCTTTAACCGTATGCGAAGAATCTCCAGGCATCGTGGCGCTAATGATTAAAACGGTCCTCGTCTTTAGGAACAAAGATCCAAACGAATTATTCAATGCTACCAATAGTGTTATATTGCAAGAAATTCCCCTGTTGGAGCGTAGGTTGTCAGCCATTAAATTAATAGCAAAAGTTGCTCCCATAATAAGCTTCGTCGGAGTTTTACAAATTTTGGCAAAAGCGCTTGGGACAATGGCTCATACTGCGACATATTTTTCTTCGAGTACCATCATATCATTTATGCAACGATCAACGGTTTTGATATCGTTTGGTTTGCTGTTAAATGTTCTCGGAACGTTGGCCTATGCCTTTTTGTATGGACAAGTAACACGTTTGATCTATGATGTGGAATGGAGTTACAACGAAATTTTGTACCATATGGCGAGTCAGAAAGAGGATGCTAGGAATGTCAGCAAAAAGATTTAAGTTCATTGGGGTTTCTCGGTTGCAGCCCCCTGATGTCGCCATAGATCTGTTCAATATTTTGAATATGCTAGTCCTACTGGGAATGTTCTTTTTATTGAATTCTCGTTTTATTATATCACCTGGCATTGGGATTGAATTAGCCAAATTGGATATCGTCGAAGCAAGAAAAACGGTTGGAGTCCTCACCGTGCAATCTGAAAGACTTATAATGTTCAATGGTGATATTTTTACATTAGATTCCCTTGGATATGGAATGAAAAAATATTTAAAAAAGGTAAAACCTTCTGAAAAAGACGGCAACGATCCAGTTCTTCTGGTGCGTCCAGATAAATCACTATCCGTTAATGTTTTACTAAAAATTTGTAGCATTGCAAAAGATGCCGGCTATGAAAATGTCCAAATTGCTATAAGTCCTGTGGCCCAAAAATAGCATAATCTTTGAAAAATAACCTTGAAAAAGACGACGGAGAGACGAATTTGGTGGAAAAGTTGAATGCTGCTTTTCCATCACTTTTGAGATTTTTCTTTCAACACAACTACGTTTTCTATGTGCCTCGTTTGAGGAAACATATCGATTGGTTGAATTTCTTCGATGAAATATTTCTGGGCAAGGAATTTTAAATCGCGTGCCTGCGTATCTGGAGAACACGAAACGTAAACAATTTTTGCGGAACAAAATGCTATCAGCTGAGATAGAAAAATTTCTGAGCATCCAGTCCGTGGAGGATCGATAATGATACTGGTTTCAGGTCCCGTAAATTCAACATTTTCAAAGATTCGTTCCGCCGTTCCAGTGATAAAACGAATATTATCAACCTTGTTGTTTCGGGCATTTTGTTTAGCAAAATCTATGGCAGTTTCACTGATTTCTATGCCAAGAACTTTTTCAAAATTTTCCGCTGCAATTATTCCGAAAACTCCAACACCACAGTAAGCATCGATTAAATATTTTGATCCTAAGGACGCTCGGACAACAAAATGGATCAATTGTGGCAACAGGAATGAGTTATTTTGGAAAAACTCTCCGGCACGATAGGAGAAATTATAATTCCCAACTTTCTGCGACACAGTTATCCTGGGGTTTATTTCAACTCGCTGGCCTAAATCCCGTAATAGCAGGGTCCCTCCACGCTTCAACAAATTTTTATTCCGTAAAATGTTTTCACGCATGGATCTCAACATGTTGTTTATATTTTTAGTGGCAATGGGACATTGTTCCACATCAACAATAGTTCGCATTCCATTTTTTAAAAATCCTACGGGTGGTACAGATTTCTGAAAATGTGGCGTTATTTTCGAACGGTAGCTATATGGGAGGTCTCCATGCAAACACGCATTAACTGCAAATGTAATGCCGGCTAACTTTTTTATCACATCGGATACCTGACGACGTTTGAGATCCAATTGTTTTTCATATTTTATGTGTTGATACTGGCAACCCCCGCAGACGCCAAACAATGGACATTCCGGCTCAACACGATCGGGCGATGGCTTGATGATTTCTACTAAATCACCCAAAGAATAATTTTTCAAATTTTTATGGATGCGAGCAATCACAACCTCATCAAGAAAGACATAGGGAACCATTACGACCCAATCTTTTATGCGCCCAAGGCCCGCTCCGAGGTTTGTTATATCATCTATGACAAGCTCCACCTGCTCATGATACTTGAATGGTATGTCTACGAAGTTCTTTGGCTGCTTAAATTCCACACTGCTAGCGAATAAAAAATATCCAGTAATTTCAAAGGAAATTATGTATGTCACTGCAAAAACCATCCGCTAATAGGCCGATATTTCTGTCGCAAAAGTATCCGTTTCATTGGGAGCTATCATTGTATAATTTTGAATGTCAGCATTTGTCGTATTTCCACTGTTTTCGGAAGGCATATCGGACACGAAAGCGACTTCTATTTTGCCAGCTGTCGAAGTTTTACGTATCATTAAAACTGATTTCGAGGTTTTGTTGCCAAAAATGAAAGAAAGTCCTTCTTCTTCGTTGAGGGTTCCTATCCAAACTTTGCTATCCTGTAACTGGGAAAATCCTACGATATCACTGTTTAACAGCTCGAGAGATACCTTTTCTCCGGACTTGACAGTATTTATGACGTGCATGTCGTCGGATATGCGTAGCCGTTTCCTTGCAAGATTTTTCACAATATATTTTTCAAGGGATGTTCCACCAATCCATGGCAAATTTATAAAGAAATGTATGGCTGGACGCCAGTATATCGGCATAGTACCCAAATTAGTTACGGAGATTTCAAGGCGAAAATATAACTCTGCCAGCCTGTACATTACTTTTGGTGAAAATGATGGGTTGGTGCCCTTTTCTGGGACAAAAATTATTTCATGCTTGGTATCGCTAGTTTTTACAAATTTTAAATTTTCAATGCCCAATGAATCAAATCCTGCGAGGGGCATTGATTTCGCATTGAAGAATATTTTCGAACCCATGTCGTTTATGGAATTTTCACCATTCATTTCAGAGAATAACACATCACGAATGCTATTGTCTGCCATGATAATTTGCCAACTTATTATCCTGGCAACCTCTTGTGGACAGAAAAGATAGCGCGAAGGTAAAACATCTGCCGATAGCAATTTCAAACCGTGAAAATCCAATTCACTAACATTCATACACATAAGTTTTTTAAGCTTCTTTCGACAAAATGGCAAAAGAAAATTTCTTGTAAAGCCATTAAGGTTGCCAATGGGAAACTTGATATGTTAGAGCGTGTCGTCAAATAGAACATTGACAAAATGAAAAAGAAGGGCAAAAGCGTGGAGCATGGACGCAAAAGCACACAGAAGGCATGACATATCAGATGAATTATGGAAAAAATGGAGAGGCTGCTACCCGGAGGTAGTGGAAAAGTCGGTAGAC
>JAITAS010000025.1 GCA_031284015.1 Puniceicoccales bacterium
ACCTAAACCCATTGAGAAATTCTGGGCTCATCTAAAAAAGATGCTTTGCTATATTTTGCCAACTTCTCCTTCCTTCTTTTCCGCTCTTCAGTGCGCCTTTGTTAAGTGAAATGAGTATACTTGGACGCCTTCGCCCTGACATTTTCGGAGGACAGGTAGGTAGGGGCTATGGTACCATCGACTCCCCCGATGTAGTTTTCTTGCCGCGCCCGGAACCGATGATGTACAAAATGTTTGAAACTTGGCAAGGAATGTATACAATGTGAGAAAAAGGGAGGATCATGTTTTTTCTACTTGGACTATTGGGAGCAGGATCAGGAGCTGCTGCGGGATCTGCGATGGAGGGAGGAACCGCCGCCGCACTGGCTGGAGCAGCGATGGGGGCTGGTGTGGGACTGGGAGTGGCAGGTGCAGTCCGCCAGCACCAGGCATATGCGGAACTGCGCCGCATGCGGGAGACGGCGTTGGGGGAAGTGAAGGAGGACGGCGAGAGGAAACTACCAATAGGTCTTCAAAACTTCTTCTCGAAACTCGGATATCACGTATACGCCTTGAACCCAGAGCGGTGCGGGACTATGCGAAATCCTGTGGCAAATTCGCTAAGATGATGCCGTTTAGGGGTAGCCCCGTTTCTTTTATCGATAACCGTCATCTTTTTTCTCCTTCAAATCTAATAACCATACTCCTGCCGCTTCTTTTTCTTATGTTGTTTAAAGAACATGGCAATTCAGTTTTGGTATGCCAAAACTTACTTTAGTCTACTTTACACCTACTTATGCAGGCTTCTGCTAGAATCAACAAAGTATCCACTATAGGTATATTTTTATAGCATGTATCATTTATAGCCAGAGGAATTTCCGTACATCCCAAAACAATGACATCCGATCCTTGATACACCAGGTCATCCATTGCTTGTGCAAAGAATGCTTTAGCTTTTTCAGGCGAAGTATATTGCAGTCCTCTTTTCACAGCTGCAATTCCTTCATCGACGGATTGCTGTAAATTTTCTTTGGGGAACAAAAATCCGAGGTGGCAATTTAGAGACTGTGAATGTTTCTGATAAATTTGGGAAAATTTCGTTCCCGAACTACACAGCAGTCCAATTTTTTTGGTCTCCGGATACTTTTTTAATATGAAAAATAATGTTTCGCTTATTATGTTTATGAATGGAATACCCACGGCACACTCAATCTCTTCAATCACACAGTGGGCTGTATTACATGGGATACAGCAAATGGTTGCCCCACAGGTTTTCAATTTTTTACCGACTTCGATAAAATATGGCGCGAATGAAATATTGCTTTTTCCTGCTGCAAAAGCGATCCTATTGGGCGCTTTGGTCGCCTGAAACAATATCATTTCGGGATGTTGGCTATCATCTGAACATCCCAGTTCTGTAAGCCTTTTTTCAATACGATGGGCCAATTCATTAGCTGCTGCTACCCCACAACCACCGATGACACCTATGGTTTCTTTTGTATGGTTGGACATAAACATTACTTGGATTCGGGAATTTCAATCTTGTTTTCTATGACGGCATCTACTATGCCATATTCCTTAGCTTCGACCGCTGTCATAAAAAAATCACGGTCGGAATCTTTTTCAATCTGTTCTATGCTACGCGTACTATGCCTCGCAAGAATTTCGTTTATCACCTTACGCCATCTCAAAATTTCCTTTGCGGCGATAGAAATATCGGAAGTCTGTCCACTTGCACCACCCGTCGGTTGGTGAATCATAATCCTACTATTTGGTAGGGCAAATCGTTTGCCTTTTGTCCCTGCGGCTAATAAAATCGTTCCCATACTGGCTGCCTGTCCGATACAATATGTGACGACATCGCAACGTACAAATTGCATGGTATCGTAGATGGCCATTCCAGATGTTACACTTCCTCCCGGTGAATTTACGTAGATGTGAATATCCTTTTTAGGATCTTCCATTTGTAGGAATAGTAACTGGGCAACAACCGCATTCGCGACGAAATCATCGATTTGTGTCCCAATGAAAATAATTCTATCCTTCAACAATCTGCTGTAAATATCCCATGAGCGCTCACTGCGGCCATCTTTTTCGTAGATATATGGTAGAGGTAGATAACTTCCCATGGTCCTTTTCTAACCAAAAGTATCACAAAAGCAAGAATCTTTGCGATGCCTTGGTCACAAATCTTTGGTGTTTCGGAGGAGAATAAAATGTAAAAATATGATTTGACGTTTTTATAAAATGGAATATACTTTTTTCCTTACGAATGGAAGGCGTTGAAAGAATCAATTTTCAGCCTAAATAATCAGTGAGATAAGATTGTGTGTATAGTAAATAGTAATCCACAAATTACAAACCCAAGCATAAACGAGAGTGATAGAGCAGCATTCAACCATGTCATTCAGTGGTTAAATGACAAAGGGCTTCATTTTATAGCCAATATTTTAAGTAAAATAGTGGGCAAAGATCTAAGTACTCGTCAGGTTGACGTATTAACGGACCCAATACATCCCCAGCAAATACAGAAACAGCAACCAACACAAGTGCCTCAGCCTCCTTTCCCTCCTGGAGCATCTTTTACGGGTCAACCTCCTAGATTTTGGTTTACCTCTCAAAATCCTCCTGCTGCCGGTACCCCTTATACACCTAATAGTAATGTTGGTGAGAATTTTAAAGATACACCGTCAAATATGGGCGCTACATTTTTCATACCCACAACACCCCAAGGCAAAACACAGCAACCAACACAAGTGCCTCAGCCTCCTTCCCCTCCTGGAGCATCTTTTACGGGTCAACCTCCTAGATTTTGGTTTACCTCTCAAAATCCTCCTGCTGCCACCCCTTCATATCCTACGGCTGCAGCAACCCATAATCGCACGGTGGTCAATACAACGGCCGATGAAAGCGATGTAGACCCCAAAATAACAGGTGCAAGGGAATCCATAAGTCATGGTTTGAAAAGTCTGAAACAGGCCGGTGATTTAAAACTTTCAGAACGAAAATTTGCAACAGTGAGGAAGAAAGAAGGAGAAACAAAAACGTATGCCCATGCTCTCTTGAAACCAATTATGAGCTTAATTTGCGACAATTTTAAAGCTCTGAGCGGAGGAATAAAACTTACCAATGGGGAATTGCCAGCAAATGTTACTGAAGCAATCGAATTTGCAAACAAATTTTCCCAAAAAGATAACGCATCAATAATTCAAGCCGCACATGCTGCCGATGATGCGATCAAATCTACTGATGATACAGTTGCGCTAGGGCAAGCCGCAAGGCTAGAACGACAACAAACGTGGCAAAGAGTATTTTTTGAAAAACTTGGGATTGAAGTTCCAAAGGAATTACTGTCTCCTCTTCCTCCAAAGCCTGCAACAGCTCCCATGGAAAGTCGAACGCCCGACGAAGCTAAACCAACCTACGTTAAAAATCCTCCCGGTCAGCCATCTGGCATATATCAAATGGACGCAGATGGAAATTTACAAAAAATACAACCTTCCAGTTTGACCCCTGATGAAAAAATTGAAATTTCAAAAAAGGGTCCAGTGGTTATTCCCCGCGGATTTGAGGTGTGTGATGGTGGTGTTGTACAAAAAGAGGACTTCCAAAAGAAAATATGCTATTCAACAGTTAAAAGAGCACTTGACGCACTTCAGAAAATGAAAATCAAAGATAAGTATGTAAATGAAGATGGTGAGCCATTATTTCGTGCCCCACCGTGTCTTAGGGAATTGTCCGAGGGTGTTCCTTCTGAACTTTATGTCAAGTATGATGATGGATTGTATTACCTCAGATCCATAATCGATGCCACTAAAGATAAACCTGTGGCTGATACATCTACACCTGCAGCGCCTGCAGCGAGGCAAGTGCAGCTTAAGCTTACTCCCGTTGCAGCGGCCATACCCAAGCCAGCCACAAGTGCTACAGGTTCCACCCCAACGACCCACCATAAACGCCGTCATCATAAAGGTAAAAACGCCAGGCCTTCTCCTTCTAAAGGAACTCCTCCGACTCTGGGTAATCCAGGGACCGATCGTTCAACTATTGTAAACCGTAGACCTGTGGAACCGGGGAAGGCAACTCTACCTCCTTTCCAGCCTGCAGCTTCTCAAATTCAACGGACAGCAACGAAGGTAGAAATTGATAAATGTCGGTCAGCTACAATGTGTGATAATTTTCGCAGGGCATTTAGGGAGAATTTTCAAGCGTTGAAAGATAATTTAGATGGTTCGATTGACGAAAAAGATATAAAAGACTTCTTTGGAGGCACAGGTATCTTCGGTGTCCATAGAGACATCGTTAACCAATCTTTAAAGTTGAATACGGAGGCATTTGATTTTAAGTTTATTAGTCCTGCTGATAAGCAAAAGTTGCAAAATGATGTAATTGCAATGTTAAGCGAATTAAATGAACATTCCAAACCTTAATCGACAATAAAGTTCCCCACATCTAATCTCTCATCGAAATCTAAAAAAATTCGATTTGTTTACTGAGCGAACCTTTATATACCTTTATAAAGTTTATAGTATCACAAAAGCAAGAATCTTTGCGATGCCTTGGTCACAAATCTTTGATGACCAAGAAAACGTAAAAGTAAAAAATGACTGGACCTTTTCACGTAAAAGCGTATTATTTTTTATAGAAAGGAAGTTATGAGTGTGGATCTTGGGCGACAACCGCTTGATGTTACTACAAGTACGCCTACGGAAAATATTAACGAAGAGTCTATCTTTCAAAATCTAGACTCAGTCTTTGAAAGAATGGCCCCCCTGAAAGAGTTTGGCCAAACTTACCTGGGCTTTAGGGAAGGAGAGTTTGATGACTTACAAATTGGAAAAAATGATTTAGCAACACTTAAAACAGCTGTAGAAACAAATATGAAAGGTTTGACCCACCTTAGAGCCACCGGGTACGAATTTTCAAAGTCAACGACAGGCATTATAGCTTTGCTAAGGAATTTGTTTATGTCGTTTGCCATGTACCTATGCGCACGGTTTAATTCCGAAAAGCTATTTGAACAAAATGAATCAACGACCGCTGAAATGAGAACTGCACTTGAGAGCCTAGAAATTGCGTCCGCATCTTCGTCCCAAGAGCTCGCACTCGTATTTCCTTTGTCCGAAGAGTCTCCAGGCGAAAGTGATTTTGAATCCGAGCCAACGTTAACAAAACCGAGCGTGGTACAAATGGACCTACATGATATTATTGATAACCTAGAAGTTATAGATACTCCAAGGGACGGCAGTTGCATGCTGTGGTCGGTACTATCTGGATTACCACCGGATGCAGTAGATGCAGTAACAGCCGAGTCACCTACAGCAGTACCAGCTAATATTGCAATCTCCGATGGCCGAAGTTTTTTTTTCGATGATAAAGTTCTTTTGGCTCGAGATGTGACTATTCCGGAATTGAGGAAGGTGATTTCCGATGGCATACGACTAGATGCGCTCAATAATCCATCAACACAAGCTGAACAAGCTGAAAATGAAAAAATTAAACGAGCTGAAAAAATTAAACGAGCTGAAGATATTGAAGGGGCAGGATTTGGAGCAGCACACCTTAAGCCAGACGAGATGAAGTATATTGCAAGATATCTGCAAAAAGACATTGCAATAATAACTCGGCAAGGTAATCAAAACATTGCTTACCTATGTACAAAAGAAGGCATAGTTATAACATCCCAAGTTTCAGATTTTCCACAGGATAGATTTAAAGCTGCTCTTCAAAATGGTCCAGCAATTTTTGCTCAGGATAATCATGCAAGGTGTTTGAAATACAGAAGTGAAAACAATACTCCAATTACCTAGACGAAAAAATGGTAACCACGTGTAGGGCCACTGAAAAATTACCGATGTCTTTTTGCACAGACCTCAAAATACATGGGAAGGCAACTTTCATTAAAAGTCTTACAAAAATGTCGCTACAATCGATAATTCGCAATAAAATTACCAATCCGTGTCCCATAAAAATATTCCATGAGCGCTCACTGCGGCCATCTTTTCCGTAGATATAGGTAGGTAGATAACTTCCCATGCTCTTCTCCATATCTGCTTTACAAAAAATATTCTTTTACCAATTTTGTGAGCTATAGAGCCATATGGATTCCAAAATAAGAAACTTTTGTATCATTGCCCATGTTGACCATGGTAAAACCACTCTCTCAGACCGGTTATTGGAACACACAAATACGGTTGTTAAGCGAGAAATGCAAGATCAATTGTTGGATTCTATGGACTTGGAGCGCGAACGTGGTATAACAATCAAAAGCCATCCGGTCTCGATGAGATATGGTCACCCGTCCAAAGGAAACTTTCTGCTAAACTTGAATGATACCCCCGGCCATGTGGATTTTTCCTATGAAGTTTCAAGAAGTTTGGCAGCCTGCGAAGGGGCTCTGCTATTGGTTGATGCATCCCAAGGAATTGAAGCACAAACCGTTGCCAACGCCAATCTAGCGATGGCACATGGGTTGACTATAATTCCCGTAATTAATAAAATCGACCTCTCAGGTGCGCACGTAGAGGGTGTTATCCAGCAACTGGAAGATATTTTGGCTATCCCCAAAGAAGAAGTACTTTTAGCAAGTGCAAAATCGGACATTGGGATCGATGGGATTTTAGATGCCATAGTTGACAGAATTCCAGCTCCCCCGGCACAAAAAGTCTCCCAAACCCGTGCGCTAATTTTTGATTCCATCTTCGATCCCTACAAGGGTGTCATTTGCCATATTAGAATATTCTCAGGATCCTTAAAAGTTGGTGATTCCATTTATATGATGCGGACCGGCATGAACAATATGATCAAAGAAGTTGGATATTTCTGCCCCAAAATGCGCCCGATGAACATTCTTGGGGAGGGTCAAATAGGATATATCATTGCCAATATTAAGAATGTTTCGGAGGTTAAAATCGGCGATACCATAACGCTAGCCAATGATCCGGCCAATGAAATGTTGCCCGGATACAAAGATGTTCGGCCAATGGTATTTAGCGGTATATATCCCATCGATACCAACGATTTTGAAAAGTTAAAATCCAGTTTGGCAAAATTGCAACTAAATGATGCCTCCCTTGCCTACCAACCAGAAAGTTCCATTGCCCTGGGATTTGGATTCCGTTGTGGCTTTCTCGGATTGCTGCACATGGATATCGTTCAGGAACGTTTGCGACGTGAATACGATTTGGACATCATTTCTACCTATCCAAGTGTTATTTACAAGGTTAAGCTGACGGATGATAGTTGGGTGGAAGTTGACAATCCATTAAAATTGCCAGATCCGTCACATATTTCGGAAATTCATGAGCCGACCATATCTGCCAAGATTCACATTCCCAATGCCTCAATAGGAGATGTCCTAGCGTTGATCAGTGAGAAACGTGGAATGTGCCATGGGACCGAAACTCTAGACGCCGACAAGGTTATTCTTGCATGTAATCTCCCTCTGAATGAGATTTTGATAGATTTTAATGATAGATTGAAAAGCATCACCCGTGGATATGGTTCGATGGATTATGACTTTGGGAAATATGTCCTGTCAGACCTTGTGCGCCTAGACCTTCTTGTCAATGGCGATTCAATCGATGCATTTTCATCAATTGTTCACCGTACGAAAGCAACTTCGCGTGGCCGTGAAATGTGCGAAAAATTAAAAGAACTATTACCTCGTCAACTTTTTAAGGTTGCGATACAGGCTGCCATCGGGAGCAATATCGTTGCCCGAGAAACACTCGGTGCGCTACGAAAAGATGTTACTGCCAAATGCTATGGGGGAGATATTTCTCGGAAAAGAAAGCTGCTTGATAAACAGAAGGAAGGCAAAAAAAGAATGAAACAGATTGGCAAGGTTTCAATCCCTCAAGATGCCTTCCTAAAGATTTTGAAGACATCAAAGTAATACCTTCGTACAAATGTACAGGTCCATAAAATCATGAAGGGTCTATTTTTTAAACCAATCAACAACCTTTGATTCTACAAGCTTCCATAACACACCAGCTCCACCAGCTATGGAAGGATATCCGGCGGCTGCGTTACCTGTAAGAATAGAATATATCCCAAAGGCAACGGATCCAGCGGCCGCAACGGCTTCACCCATTTCCGTGGTACGTAACACGGTAACTGCCCTGTTCGAAAGAGATTTTTTCTTTTCTATGTTATCCATTTGTATATTGAGTGACCCATCGAGGTTTTGGACTGTTGTTACATCTGCAACGACTCGTTTCTTTTTCTTACTCCCGACCAAGCTCACTAAGTTGTTGACTGATTCTGAACTTATTTGTGGTGTTACAGCACTCGTTGATCTTATTCTCGCTGGCGTTTGTGGATTTACTTCAGACATGGTGAATCCATGTTGGCAAAATTTTACTTAAGTCAACAATTATGTTAACAAATTTGCTAAATTTTCACCTATTGGACTTTTAATTAGTGTTTTTTGCAAAAATTTTCCCTTTTGAGGAAAAACTTTCACAATCGAAAAATAATCAATATTCAAATGTCAAAAATGCCATTGTCTGCAAAAAGCTTTACTTTTTGATCCGTACACTTTGTAATTAACTGGTCAATATGCCGGTTTTCAACGACCAAATTGGGAACGATTTCCTTTAGGGGTGCCAGAACAAAGTTACGGTCAAACATTCGTGGATGTGGAATTATTAAATTCGGTGTTGAAATTTTTTCGGAATTGAAGAGCAAAAGATCAATATCTATGTTCCTTGGCCCAAACTCGATGGTTTTATTCTTACCAATGGAACATTCGATATCCTGGCAGAATCGAAGCAATTGTAGCGCATTAAATGTTGTCTTGACAAATAATACGCAGTTGAGAAAACTTGGCTGGTTTACCAGAATTTGAGGGTCTGTTTCATAGACACTGGAATATTTTTCAATTCTTAGACCACTACACTTTAATTTTAATATCGCAAGGGCTAAAAAGCCCAGACGATCTCCAAGGTTACTTCCAAGCGACAAATAGGCCTCATTTTTCATCATTCATTGCGTGAAAATGTCGACGAAAATCCCAAACCTAAAAAACTTTTATCCGCCAAAGAATCGGGGAATTTTTTAATTATGATATCTAAAAGTAAGACCGGTTGAAATTTTTGAAAAACTTTATCGGCTATATGTTGGGCTAACTTTTCCAAAAGATTAAAAGATGAACCCTGGACAGCATCTAAGACCGTTCCGAGCAATTTCGTGTAGTCGACGGTATGGATGATCATATCAGAATATTTCGCCTGGGTAGCATCAAGCTGAGCTTCTATCGAAACCAAAAAACGTTGCAATTTAAATTTCTCCTCAACGTTGGTGCCATGTTTGGCAAATATCTCGATATCGTTTATAAAAATTTTATCATTCATACAATTTTTGTGCAAATTTTAATGTTACCAAATTTTCCATCACATCGTGAACTCGGAAAATCTTACAACCTTGCCGAAATCCCTCCATCGTTGTCGCTATGGTCGCATTTGACAATGCTTTCCATGCATCACAATTGATGGCTGCAGATAGAAATGATTTCTTTGATGTGGCACAAATAATGGGATTTGGAAATTTTGAACACATTTTTCCAATTGTCCTAAAGATTTCCAGATTCTGTTGGGCAGTTTTTCCAAAACCAATTCCCGGGTCGAAAATAATACGTTCCACATCAAAATTTATGAGCGTTGCTGCATCTAAAATTTTCTCAAACTCTGAAATTATATTGCCCACAGGATCATTTGTTTGTAAAAAATTTTTATCATTCCGTGCATTATGGGTAACGATTAAATGGGCATCAAAATCTTTAACAACGGTTGCCATTTCACGGAAATGCCACGTACAACACACATCATTGATTATATTTGCTCCTCGCTTAAGTGCCAATTGGGCAATCTCCGGGCGGTAAGTATCGACGGAAACGGAAATACTATCAATGGCTATGGCAACCTCCAAAACATTTCCAATACGTTGCCATTCGGTATTTGCATCAACACCGATTGCTTGAGGGTTTGTCGATTCTCCTCCAATGTCAATAATTGTTCCGCCCTGATCGACCAATTCATATAAACGTTGGACAGCTTTGGGTTGTAATGATCCAGCCTCCATAAGTTGCCTTCTACTTCTATCATCTTGGTCAAAAAAATTACCACCGTCCGAAAATGAATCGGGCGTAATATTTAAAATCCCCATAATACATGGCAAGGTAATTTGACTAAAGCTTTTACTCATCTATTTCAAAGATTAACTGTTGGGCTTCTAGGG
Organism: Puniceicoccales bacterium; assembly: GCA_031284015.1. GTDB lineage: Bacteria > Verrucomicrobiota > Verrucomicrobiia > Opitutales > JAIRKQ01 > JAIRKQ01. Next base: position 10,219 of record JAITAS010000025.1, read on the forward strand.
CAAGCGATTTGTCCGACAAAAATTTTCCAGAAATTGCACGGGTTATTGTTTTGCTTCCTGGCTGCATTACTCCGCGTGCAGTCATGCACATGTGATGTGCAGAAATAATAACCAAAACACCATCATTGGGTATATTTTCAGAAATTGTTTCAAGGATTTGCTGTGTCAGGCGTTCCTGCAATTGCAGACACTTGGCATATTTGTCAACGATACGTACCAATTTGCTTAGCCCCACAACAGTACTGTTTTTGGAGATATAAGCAATTGAAACACTTCCAAAAAATGGCAGTAAATGATGTTCACAAAATGATGAAAACCGAATGTTTTTCACGATCACAAAATCGTCATAATTTTCTGCAACAAACGTCTGTCTCAGCAATTCTTCATCCGAGGTGTCTTTTGTTAGGAAAAAATTTTGCCACATCCTTGCCACACGCTGTGGCGTATCTTGAAGACCTTCGCGCGATATATCATCGCCAATACCGTCGATTAGTAACCTTATGCTAGCAACAATTTTTGTAAAATCCATTGTGGGATTATATGATACATGTTGATGTCCTTTGCAAGGATAGACTGTTTATAGCTCTCAATGGGTCCAATGGCAGCCATGCTTTTTGCGATTTTTAGGAGAGATATTAGGATGAATTGAAAAATATCTAAAACTTAGCAATTGCAAAATTTATTACTATGCGAATAGTAAATCAACGAAGTATGGCAGGTAATATTGTCGATATAAATGTGGCAGTTCGGGAATCTTCGGCGTGGATATCAATTTTGAGGAGCGAAATTGGCAAGTCGATCGTCGGGCAACGATATATGATAGACCGAATGATAATAGGTTTGCTTACCGGTGGACATGTTTTGTTGGAAGGAGTCCCAGGCCTTGGCAAGACTCTAGCGATCAAGTCGCTGGCTGCAGCAATACAAGGGTCATTTCAAAGGATTCAGTTTACACCCGACATGTTACCAGCCGACATTGTCGGGACGCAAGTCTATAATCAAAAATCCGGAGAGTTTTATACCAAAAAAGGTCCAATTTTTGCCAATTTGGTCCTCGCTGACGAAATCAATCGAGCACCGGCTAAGGTGCAAAGTGCCCTACTGGAAAGTATGCAAGAGCTACAGGTAACAATTGCCGGTGAGACAAACAAATTGCCAGAATTATTTATGGTGTTTGCCACCGAAAATCCGATTGAACATGAAGGCACATATTCACTGCCAGAGTCACAAGTTGACAGATTTTTGCTGAAATTGAGGATCGAATATCCGAGTAAGCTTGAGGAGATAAAAATTTTGGACTCAGCAGCAAAAATCAACAAGAAAATTGTAACAAATGGCGTTATATCTATCGATCAAATATTGAGCTCCCGCAAGTTGGTCGATGAAATATTCATCGATGAAAAAGTTCAGGAATATGTGGTAGATATAGTTTCTGCAACGAGAAAGCCCAGTGATTATAAGCTTGAGATTGACCAATTTGTTCAAATCGGGGCATCTCCGCGAGCCACAATCGCTTTAGCCTTGGCTGCTAAAGCATGGGCATTTTTGCAGGGCCGAGGTTATGTAACTCCCCAGGACATAAAAACAATAGGAATTGATGTTTTACGCCACAGAATAATTACATCCTACCTCGCAGAATCCGAAGGGATATCAAGTGAAATAATTGCTGCAAGAATTTTGAACACTATCCGCGTACCATAATATTCTCATTTCTTTGCTATTCCTTCTGATCCCCAAACCAATTGAGCGCAAAAACAAATTATATCGCCTTTTTGCCATGAGTATAGATGAACTAATCTATTCTTGGCCTATTTTGGTTACGTCTGTAATTCTATAGCTTTCCATATGCAATGACGAATCCGTTTGAAATAATAGTTTAGCATTGAACTTTTTTTCTATTGAAATTAAGGCATTCTCATCGTTTTTCATGCGTTCTAAAACTTCATTATTCAACGAAATTTTGAACTCGATTTTTATTTCATTGGATATTTTTTCACGCTTTTGTTGTAAAAATTCTATGAGCTTACGATAAATTTCGTTGCACATGGTTCGGGGAGATTTTATAAAACCGTCACCATCGCAATACTTGCATGTCATACGCATTTCGCTGCTATTGCTTTGCGAATGTCGTTGGCGAGAAACTTCCATTAGCCCAAGCTGTGAAATCGGCAATACAAAATTCTTCGCACGGTCTTTGGATAGCTCTTTTCGCATAAGATTGAAAATATTGGCGCGGTCCTTCCTGTCGATCATGTCGATAAAATCGATTACGATCAAGCCACCGATATTTCGCAAACGCAGTTGTCTCGCGATCTCCTTCCCCGCTTCAAAATTTAGGTTAAAAATGAAATTATTAGCGTCTTTTCCTTTGGATTTATAATTCCCCGTATTGACATCAATGGATGTTAGGGCTTCGGTTTCATGGATAATAATTTCACCTCCGCATGATAATGGCACACGGCGGGCAAAGGTCTGGTCAATTTGGCGTTCCACATTAAACCGTTCGAACAGTGGAATATTTTCCTTAAATAGATAAAATTTCTGCTTTGAGCGGGGAGAAATAGTGGCAACCGACTGTATCATACAGTCAAATGCCGCTTGATCGTTTACAATAATCCTGTCTATGTCGTCGGTTAAAAAATCACGAACCGTACGTTCTATCAAATCTGGTTCACTGTGTATTAGGGTTGGTTTGGAGCTTTGTTCATAGCGTGTCAGAATAGATTCCCATGCCTGCATCAAAATATGTAAGTCTCGAACAAAGTATCGTGCTTTTTTCCCAATCCCAGCCGTGCGAATGATAACGCCCATACCTTCAGGGATGGTTAGCTTGTGTAAAATATCCTTTAGGCGATTTCTTTCTTTTGGATCGTCTATTTTCTTCGAAATCCCACACTCTCCGGAAAACGGCATTAGGACCAAACATGTACCTGGCAAAGAAATATTTGTTGTTACCCTGGGCCCTTTGCTCCCTATTTGATCTTTTATAACTTGAACCATGATATCTGTACCTACACGATACAGGTTGGGAATGTCTTTGATGCTAATATCTTTGTTTTTCTTCGATGGATTTTTTCGAATCACTTCAAATGTCTTGTCATTGGCTTCCGGTAAAATGTCCCAATAGTGAAGGAAGGCATTTTTTTCTTCTCCAATGTCGACAAATGCTGCTTTCAAGCCTGGTTCTAAATTTTGAATTTTCCCACGGAAAATTGCTCCGACGAAGTTTTGTTTATTCAAATATTCAAATTCATAATTCTCCAATATACCATCGTAAAGCAAAGCAACGCGGGTTTCCATTAGTTCACAACTCAGAATTAATTCCCGGAACGGCCTATTGGGACTAATCAAAGATCTTATGATTCTTTGTAATACCGGCTGTTGTTTTGCTCTTGCACAGGCTTCCCGCTTTATTTTCTCTAGCGGAAGCTCTTTGCTTTGGCCGAGTGAATGATTGAAAAATTTTTCATTTCGATTTGCTTCGATATCTCTCATTGATATTCCTAATGTTTATAGGAAGGAAATTAATTTTATCTGTTGTTTCATGTAAAATTATTTTGGTAACGATAAACACTTTGCACTAAACCTTGAGAGAAACAACAAGTTAATAAAAAAGACCCTCCGTAACTTAAAAACGGAAGAGGGATTCCGGTAATCGGCATTAATCCTATGGTCATTCCGATATTAATACCAATGTGCGCTAAAAATAACATGCTGATGCCAACACATAAATATGTTCCAAATTCATCGCGTGCACAATTTGCTGTCCGTAATCCACTCCATATAATTAGAGCATATAGCAATATTACTACCAATGCCCCTATAAATCCTCTTTCTTCTGCTATGACAGAAAATACAAAATCGTTTGAAGCTATGGATTTGGGGAGATATCCTAGTTTTGCCTGGGTTCCATTATTAAATCCTTTGCCATTTAATCCCCCTGACCCTACTGCTATTAGCGATTGGCGCAAGTTCCAACTGATTCCTATGCCATCGGGATCAACCGCATCAGGAAACATGAACGCAACTATTCTATCCCGTTGATAGTCTTTCATTGGAAACAATGATCGATCTTCATATTTTGCCGTTGCCACTTGATCGCCCGAATTTTTTCTGTCTAGAAACTTTTTATACCCGCAAATGTCAAATGCGACGATCGATAGTAATATTAGCATACCCACAAAAACGCAGGCAAAAAATTTCTTCGATAAATTAGAAACATACAGCATCGCAAAAAATATTACGGGAAATGTTAACGCAGACCCTAAATCGGGTTGAAATAACACCAATACTGTTGGTATGCAAAACACTCCAAAAGATTTTGCAAGATTTTTAATTGATCCCCAAAAAGATCTGATTTCAAACCTTGCCATCAATGCTGCCAGCATCACCAGGAATCCTAGCTTTGCCGGTTCAGATGGTTGGATGGTAATACCAAAAATTTTTACCCATCTTACTGCACCATAGTGCCGTTTCCCCAGTGGAGACCATGCCAATACGAGCAAAATGATGCTTATGTAGTATATCCAATGGGCATTATTACGCCACAGGGAGTAATCGATTTTAGATACAATAACATAAACAACAAAACCAATCGATGCCCAGAAAATTTGTACATACCACTGTTTTCCTCCCATATGGCTATGGGCAGCATAGATTGCTGTTATCCCTATAAATAATAAAATCACCATGGGAACAATGGAAGTCAAATTCCATGCCTGACCTTCGGAATCACCCAATAGGGACGACAATCTAAACAGGAATTTGTTACGTACTATTCTCAACTCAAGCTTTTAGAAAAAATTATTAACAATTAACAACACATTAAGCTAAGTTTGGCGATTTTTTTCAGAACGCAAAACCACTACTACATAACTTCTAAATGCAAATCACAAAATTACAAGAAAAATTAATGGTAAGCGAATGGTGAAAAAAGCGATAAACGTAAATAATAAAATTAGAAAAAAAGTTACTCCAAAAACGATCGATTATCGCAACTGTCATCAAAAATATTGGAAATTTCAAAAACTTCTTCGAACCATTCTATTGTTTCCATCCACCAAAAGCCACTTTCTCCGCTACTTGTGCCTTTGCTTTAGCCATTAATTTTTCTTTTTATTTCATCATTTGCGTAGCCTTTATGTACTAATATTATGTACTAATATTTCATTTTGGTAAAAGGAAAATTAAATTTGATCTTCATGTGTACATAAAACAATAAAAGTTGCTTCTTTGCACGGTAAGCTATTCGGAATTTATCCATTAAATTGTAAATTTCAAATTGCTCAAGTTGTTTGAAATTTGTCAGGCAAGAATGAGAGAACAAGTTTTGATAGAAAGTTTTCAAAAAAGCTAGAATTTTTCATAAAAAATCCTATTCCCTTGAGGAAGAGTGTCGAAGAAAGCTAATACTACTTTGATTGGCATGTTTGTTGTCATAGCGCTAACACTGTTTGTTGTGGCAATATTTGTATTTTCATCGGTAAGTTTATTCGCAAAAAAAATGACATTCTACGCTTTCTTTGATACTTCTCTCAATGGGCTTGAAGTAGGTGCTCCTGTAAAATTTAAAGGTATCAAAGTTGGAGTAGTAAAATCCATAGAAATAATCTATGATGTCGAGATTGATGAGGCTGTAACAGCTGTAATTTTCGATGTCGATGCCAATTTATTTAAAACGATCGGTGGGAATAGGATGTGCGTTGTAGATTATAATATGTTTTATGCTGAACAAATTGGACGGGGTTTAGCCGCCAAACTATCGATGGAGAGCATTTTGACAGGAAAATTGTTTGTTGGATTAGATTATTATAAAAAGGAGCAGGAAAGATTCTCCCGAGATATTACGTTGGGCAAATATCAGCAGATGCCATCGGTTGCTACAGAACTCGATGAATTGATGGCTAGTTTTGACATAATAATGAAAAAGCTATCGAAAATGGAATGGGAAAAGATTTCTAACATATTGGTTTCTGTGCTAGAAGGCTTAAAAAACGTAGGTAAGGGTTTAAATTTTATGTCGGTACAAAGAGCTATGGACGCTATCTCAAATGTATTAGCTCCCGATTCCGGCACAAGACAATCCGTGGATGATTCTTTACAACAGCTGTCCAAAATGTTGCGCTCTTTGCGGGTACTGTTTGAGTATCTCGAGAGAAACCCAAATGCATTAATTGCGGGAAAGGCATTATGAAATCTACTAGAATGTTTTTAATTGTCTTTTGTTGTTGTCTGGCTTCCTTAGAAATGGGGTGTTCGATCTTTACCCCAAAAAAGGATGTTTCAAGGTTTTATACATTTTGTGGCTATGACCCTCTAGAAAAAGTGTCCGATTCTTCAAGCCTGAGGCGAGTAATTATAAACATAATAGTTGGAGAGATTCCTTCCTATGCAGATTGTCCGTATATTGTTACAGTATCCACCAATGACAGGTTAATCCTATCGGAAGTTGATAGATGGGCAGAACCGTTGCAAGATGCATGTACCCGAGCCCTCACCAACAAGTTGTCTGAACTCATGTACGACTATGCAATGGTTATCCCCTCCGCATATACCAAGGGCAATGTCTTTCTCTGTGATTACCTTATTTCAATTGGATTTAGCGATTTTATATATAATGAAGCAGAGAAAAAAGTCATTTTGGAATGTACTTGGTCATTGGTTGATTTTGCCACAAAAAACCAAATATTAGTCTGTAGGTATGCAAAATCTATCCCATCTAGTAACAGCAACTATGAAAATGTAGTAGTTACTATGAAGCTTGCGTTGTATGAATTGGCTCAAGATATCGCCACAAAGGTAGATCAATTTTACCTGGACTTGGAAAATAGAGAAAATTCATGCGAAACCAAAAAAGGTGAGAAAAGATTAACGGCGAAAATGACCAAGCAAAATGAAAATAGGCGCATAGGAAAAAACGAGAGCGTAGAAATTTTTCACCAAGATTCTTGGTAGAAGTCACAAAAAGTATAAACGAAATATATTCCATTGGATTTCAAGGATAACTCCATTGGAAAAGCCATGGAGTTCCCAATTTATCCCAGTAAATTGGAGCTAATTTCTGATACATTTGCCTTTCTTTTAGAACCAAGATCCAATGTAAATTTAAATTTTTAATTTTGTAAAATTCAAAAAATGATTGCCTATTTCGGTTTTAGCAACAGGTTGTGAGAAAATTTTATGGAAGAATTACAGGGGAGTATTTTAATCCTACAAATAGGAAAGCCTACGGTGGTTACAAATGTAATTTTGGCCGCGTTGATCAAAAGGGCGTTGAATTTCGGCTGTGTCGAAGAAATTTATGGCTGCATCGGTGGCATTTCGAAATTGCTGAATGAACAGTTTGTTGATTTGGCTGGGCAACAACAAAAAAACATAGCCAATCTACTTGGAACTCCAGGAGCAGCGTTGAAATCTATCCGCTATGACAATGTGGAAGTTAAAAAAATAGCAGAAGTTTTACGAAAACATAACATTCGCTACCTATTTGTCGTGGGCGATGAGTCATCCATCGATATCTGCAAAGAGCTTAATAAATTTATTCAAGAAAGTACGTATGATATACGTATTATGCTCATTCCGACATCTGATCGCAATGGACTACAGCTGACAGACCATTGCTTGGGGTATGGGTCAATGGCGAAGCATTTGGCCGTAATGGCCAAAAGCATCATTACCAACGTTCAATCCACGCAAACGAATGGAGCAATAACCATATTAGAATTAAGGGGATGTGATAGCGAATGGTTGATTAGTAGCTTGGCATTGGCCCGATTGCGCAAGGATAGCACCGATGCTCCACACTTGGTTATTCTTTCCAATTTTGACGAAGGGACTTTTGTGAAAAATGTTCACCAAACCATACGCAATGTCGGAAATTGTGTAATTGTCCTTGGAGACAAACTAATATCTTCCAAGAAAGAAAATCTCCCCACACAATATGCAGCAGCAGAATATATAGAATTTATTTCCAATGCCAATTTTGATGTGCAAATAGATCTAATTTCTTTGTATGATTGGGAGTTAACGGCCTGCATGACGTTATCAGAAATAGATGTTATCGAGTCTGAATTATGCGCCCAAAAGGCATTGGATCTTGCCATTTCTGGCGGGATAAGTGGAAAAATGATCACACTGCTACGTACCGATGGCAACAAATATTCTACGGAAGTAAATTGCGTAGATTTTGAAAACATTTCCGATAAAAAGAAAGAATTTCCAACATCATGGTACACCTATGAAAATATGACGTTGGACGTTTCGTTTTTCAAATATGCGATGCCTTTGATTGCCGGTGAAGTCAAATGTGCCTATGAAAACGGGATACCAAGTTTTGCCAAGTTAAAGTAAGCTTAAAAAATTATTGGCTACGGCCTTTTGAAAAATACCGTATAAACATATGCTGCAAATGCGATCATGGTTGCATTATCGCCCGTATGATGGCGCAAGGGGAAGATAATTTTTTTGCCAAATTTTGCAGCAAGGGTTGATATTTTTTCCCTCAGAGTATCGTTGTTGGAAACGCCTCCACTAATGCCAATGCTCTTATAAAAAGAACATCTTTCAAGTGCATGGGAAACTTTTATTGATAGTGTATCGACGATCGCTTCTTGGTATGAGGCGCAAATATCATTGATGTGGGGTGTAAAACTCCCTTCGAATTTTTCCAGAAAATACCTCAAACTAGTTTTCAATCCAGAAAAGCTAAACTTCATATCCGATTTTTTTAAAAATGCACGGGGAAATTGGTATTTTTGAGCATTCCCCAACCTTGCAAATTTTTCGATCAAGTTGCCGCCCGGATAGGGTAATCCCAGCAGTTTTGCACCTTTGTCGAAAGCTTCTCCTGCCGCATCATCCTGTGTTTCTGCAATCGTTGTTACCACGAGATCTTCCGATATTTCGAATAAAATTGTGTTGCCTCCTGAAACCAATAGGCCAAGTTGCGGAAGATATTCTTTTAAAGTGGAAAAAAACGCTTTGGGATCCTGGGCATGGATAGGGATAAACGGAGAAAATAGATGTCCATGCAAATGATTAATTTCCATAACTGGTAGACGTAAGATAAGAGATAGTGCTTTGGCCACCGCCAGCCCAATATTTATACATCCCGGAAGTCCCGGTTCTTTGGTTACAGCAATTAATTTTGCTTCCGACACACCGAAATTTTTTAAATCCTTGAGCAAGGGAATAAAATTTTTGACATGTTCCCGAGAAGCAAGTTCAGGAACGACACCACCATATTTAGCATGTAATTTTATCTGGGACGAAATCCTTTCAAAAACAATCCCCGCTTTTTCATCAAACAGAGCAACGGCCGATTCGTCGCATGAACTTTCTAGGCCAATTATCATAAATTTTCTTGGATTGTTAAAAAGTTCTTGTCAATATCGATTTTATGTGCAGCGTCCAGGTTAATTTTAATCAACAATCCAATAATGATTAGACAATACGAATGGTTCGTATTCTAATCGAACGGAGAAAGAACATGAGAACTTCAGCTCAAGAATTATTTGAAGCAGGTGTCCACATTGGTCACCAACGGAAACGTTGGAATCCCAAAACTCGTCCGTATATTTTTGACCATCGCAATGGGATAACGATTATTAATCTTGTAAAAACATGCGAACAAATCGAAAAAGCATGTGAGGTAGCAAAAAATATTGTTGCCGGAGGAGGGGATGTTTGGTTCGTTGGGACTAAGATACAAGCACGAGACGTCACACGGGAAGGAGCAATTTCTGTAGATATGCCATTTTGCATCAATCGGTGGTTGGGGGGAACTTTAACAAATTTTCAAACGATCGAGCGTAGTTTGAACAAGTATAAAAAATTTTTGACATTGGAAGAGAGCGGCGAGATTGCAAAAATGTACAAAAAAGAAGCGGCAGCCATTCGGCGTAAAATGAACCGCATGCATAATAGCTTCGAAGGATTTATGCAAATCGAAGAACCTCCAGAAGCCCTATTTGTTACCGACATAATGCACGAGCACATTGCCGTAGCAGAGGCAAAGAAAGTAGGTATTCCCGTTTTTGCCATCGTCGACACAAATTCGGATCCTACCTTGGTTGACTACCCAGTCATGTGTAACGACGACTCCGCAAAAGCAATAAGAATGATATTGGGACTATTTTTAGAAGGCATTCAAGAAGGGATCGTGATTAGAGGAGAACGCAAGTCATCAAGAAAAAAGTTATTATCTACGGACGACATGGTCAAGATTGTTCCTGAAGTTGCAATGTCCAAGGAAATTGTTGACGAAATATCGACAAATTTATCTGCCGAAACATTAAATGCAGGCAATGAAGAACAACTTAAGGGAGGATGATATGGTAGAAATTAGTGCGAAAATAGTGAATGATTTGCGCCAAAGATCCGGTGCAGGCATGATGGAATGTAAGAAAGCTTTAGTAGAATCCCAGGGAGATATCGAAGAAGCGATTATCCTCTTAAAAAAACGGGGAATTGTAAATGCCGCTAAGAAAGCAGGGCGAGAAGCTTCGGAAGGAGTTATTCAATCCTACATTCACAGTGGTGGTCGCATAGGAGTTTTGCTTGAACTCAATTGTGAAACTGATTTCGTCGCAAAGAATGAAGCATTTCAACGGCTAGCAAAAGACATTTGCATGCATATTGCCGCGATGGCACCAGTCTATGTCTCAGCCGATGATATTCCTCAAGAAGTCGAAGACAAGGAACGTTCCATTGCGGCTGAACAGTGTGCTGGTAAACCGGCCAATGCCATGGAAAAAATTATTTCTGGGAAATTGGCCAAATGGCATAGTGAGGTTTGTCTGTTGGAGCAGCCGTTTATAAAAGCTCAAGACATTTCGATTAAAGCATACATTGCACAATCTGTAGCTACGATAGGTGAAAATATAAAGGTTGGACGATTTGTTCGCTACCAGATTGGGTAGTTCAAAGAAGCCTCGTGCCATCAAATGGCACAAACAGTGTAGTGCAATGGATATGGAAGGCTGCAATAAAAGAGCGAATATTTTTAGAATATCTGGCTGTGATAGTGTGTCATTCTTTAATGCGGAGAAAATAATTTTCGATTTGGTGCCCATCGTACACGGAATTATTTGATAGTCATAATTCTTATTCGAACATTTTTAATATAATTACAAACGCTATAAAAAATGAATTATGCTCAAAGTAATGCGCCTTTCCTTTCGCCCCCTTTTGATTTTTTATCACCTTCGTTTGTCTGTATACTATAGTCAATCTTCATGACAAGGGCCGAAAGAAGAGTTGAAAAGCAAAGAAGAAATGTATTACTGGAAAGATTTGAGGGTCAAGGTGATAAAATATGCCAAAATCAACGGAGTAAAAGAGACCAGTAAGGTGTTTGGCGTAGGTACCAAGACGATAAGCAGGAGGAAAAAGTTAGTGAGGGAAAAGGGGAACCTCAACCGAGCTCCTTTGAATAGGAAGGCAAAGAAGTTGGATATGGAGGGACTTAGGAAGTACGTGGAGGAGCATCCGGACGCGTATCTA
>JAITAS010000008.1 GCA_031284015.1 Puniceicoccales bacterium
GTACTTCCTAAGTCCCTCCATATCCAACTTCCTTGCCTTCCTATTCAAAGGAGCTCGGTTGAGGTTCCCCTTTTCCCTCACTAACTTTTTCCTCCTGCTTATCGTCCTGGTACCTACGCTAAACACCTTACTGGTCGCTCACCTCCCGCCCCTGGTCCCAACAAAGACTGCTGAGGCTCAAACACCACAACTTTCATGACCTGACCACGGGGACCGCCCACGACCGTGTTACCCTTGGCCGGCTGCTGGGGGTCAATGGGAAAAGCCTGGACCTGGCGGTGAGTGACGGGGTGTTGAAGTTTTTTGACCAACCAACCAATGGTCGCTGCTGGACCGTGGTGGACAAGGACCATTACGTGCGGCAGGACAGGAGGTTAGATGGAAAGCCGTTCACCTTCCAAGACAAGTCAACGGCGAAGGCCCGTACCGTCGGAACACCTTCGTGGCCATACTGGGTGCCTCCAATGTCATCCACCCCGATGCTTTGCAATATTTTAAGGACAAACGGATGCTCGGGTTTCCTGACTACGATGCCGCTGGGATAACCGGGATGTCCCACTGGAGAAAACAGCTGAAGGGCATAGCCGCCGAGTTTGAAGTTTTCGACTACACGGGCATGGTCCGGGATGATGGGAAGCCGGTCAAGGATCTGAGGGATTTCCTGCACATCGACGTGGACCAATGGGAACGGTCTCTCGCCATCCGCTACCCCCTTGGCAGTTTCCTCAACCCTCCCCTGAACCACTGAACAAATCCTGACACCAACCACTAAAAAGAAAGGCCGAGCCATGTCCACCGACGACAATGACAATCACGACAACGATGAATCCAAAATCGACCACACCATCAATTTTGATCCAAACGGCAGGGCAATAAAACTCATCGAGGAACACCACCTTTACCACCTCGCGAAGGAGAAGGGACCTTCCTGTGACCGCCAAGAAGATGCGTTGACGGGAATATACAAAACCGCCATGGACGACGAAAGTTTTTTCAAAAAAAATATATTAATAATAATATTACAATATTATAATAATAATATAATAATAAAATAATAATCCATGGATTATAATAGGCAAAAAATGGTTTGTGGGTGAATGGAGTTTTCTGATACACAGCCGTAAGCCCACAAACCCATGGGCGAATAGTGTGGTGTGCGGGAGACTCCAGCCCATAAGTCCACAGAGCCATGGACGGGGAGGTACAAGCCCATGGAGCCGCGAAAGTTACGTGCTGCGCTCCGTTGGACTACGCTCCCGCACTGCAACTTTCGCTGTGATAGTCGCTCTCGAAGGAACGTCGTGTGCTCACAGCAACCCACAAGCGAAGGAGTTGATTCCCTGCCAGCGCTCCGGTCGTGCTGACGCACCACTGCCGTTCGACCTTCGTTTTGCCTGTTCCATCCACAGCTCGTTGGGGTTTCCCGAGATCCACAGCACATCCGCAGCACACCCTAAGACTTTGTTTATCGGCAGACTGAGTTATTAGAAAATTTCGGATAAGTGGATGAGTGGAATGCCTTGGAACTTTCGGAATTTCTGGAGTTTTCGGAGATTTGTAACTTTCGTGAAACTTACGAATTTGCCAAATTTCCGTGAGGTTTTCGTGTTTGTAGGGATTTACGAATTTTTGGGAGGGTTTCGAGTTTGCGAGAGTTTACGAACTTTCGCGAGTCCCTCGTGCTTTCGGGATTCGCGGACCTTCGTAGGGTTTTTGATTTTCGTTTTATTTTTGAATTTTGATTTTTTTCGTAGAGGTGATGGTGATGGTTTTCCCCGGAACCCGCCCATCGCCGAAGAATTGCGGTTTTTTGCCTAGGGAAAGGAAATTGGGAGTATCTGGAAGAGGGAGTGGATATATGGATTTCGGACTCGTTTTTTGGGAGCCCCTGGGAAAATAACCCGAAAATGCCTGAAAATGCTCGAAAGTCGCAGAAATGCTGGGATTGCTTGCGGTTCGCCTTCGTTGGGGAGCATTGGACGTGTGATATATCGTCAGATGGTCGGCGGGACGTAAGCCCTGTGACATCAGGGGTGCTTGGGATGGCAAGTTGTCCATTGCCTCACCATTGCCCAATTAACCAAAGGATGACAAGGACGGAGAGCCTTCGGAGTTCGGTGATCTCTGACTGGCGAGCAGCGCAGGCGGGGACGGAGGAGTTCCGGAGAGCGACGAATTCCCGCGACTGCAAAACCACGCCCGTCTCTCTCCCGCATGGCATGGGGTTTCCGCACCCATCAAGAAAGCAAGGTGAGCCGGTGCAAGGAACTTCTTGGGGTTTGGAAGTTCGTGGGTCGTGGGTCGGCGGTATGGTCGTACTTCTTCGGTTCGGTTGTTCACGGGTCTTCGGCATGGTTGAGCGTCTTATGTCGGTCGCCCTTCGACCTTCGGCGAGGTCGTACTTCTTCGGGTGTTGTGGGTTCCTTCCTTTGCTTCTGCCATACTGTTGCCTTGCTGGTAGTCCAAAGCCCGGTTGTCTTTCGAGTTGGTTGCCCTTCGACCCCGATGTTGACCAATATTTACCGGCATTCCCGGGGCTAGAGCCCAAAGCCCGATTATGTCCGAGATTTTCGACGATTTACCGTAGACTTCCGAATAAACCTGGGATGTTGAACATTCTTTTTGTACCAGCCCATTTGGGACCCATCACCCCACGATTGCGCTGACCCCCTCTTCCCTGGAGAAAGAAGTAAAACATATGTAAACGGAGCACACAATTCCATTCCGCCAATGGGTGTACAATCGGTTTCGGTGGCGCAAGATGATAAAAAGTTTTATACCTTTACTGGAAAAATCAATCCTAGGGGTAGCGGAAGCCATTGTGGACGAAATGGAGAAATTAAGGAAAATCAACACGGGTGAAGTTGGCATAGTAGCAACGAGGTAGCACGCTCCCAATCGCTGTAAACATCTGCACTCCATCGTCATTTGCTACCCTTGCTACCTTTTTTTCATATTGAAACATAAGAAATACTCGAAGAGTATACCTCAATGGGTTAATGTATCTTTCAGTGGGGAACCCGCTCCTCCGCAGACTCCACCGGCTAGGCATCCCGACGTGTCCCCGCATTCCACCACATCACCACCCCCGGGATCAAAGTTTAGGTAATCCCCAATGACGGACCCTGCCACTGTCCGCGGTGTACGCTTAAATCCCCCAAGCCATAGGCGGTTGCCAAAAAATCCACCACACTCGGGATATCCGTACTCTGGTCCCCAGAGTGGCAGCGATGCCCGGTCGATGGTCCACCCACCGACTTTGACATCCCCGTAGTTGGAAAATTTATGGACAACGGTGATGGTGACATTCTTTGCGTCCGTATACCCAGTTATCCTCCCGGACCCTCCATTGCCGTACACCAAACATCCAATATCGTCGCTATAAAATGTATCACTATCCCCGGATACCTCATAAACATCAGCAGATACGGTGACCGAAAGTGACCCATTGAGTGGTTCCTTGGAAATTATGCTCTCGTACCTCGGCATCATGGCAAACACCACGGGAAATATCCTCCACATGTTGTCGGATTTGCACCGCTGCACCATGAGGGGCTGGATGTCAACGTGGGTGATAATTAGAGACTCCCCAAGGGCACAAAACTTTATATGGTCGAGCTGGGATGGCAGAATCTGTGGCGTGGGAAGGGAATAGATCGCCGTTCCCCTGCGGTAGACCGTCAACCGGTTGCCACTGAACACCAACAAGTAGTTCCCCGTGGCATTGTGGACAAGCGGGGCGAGGCGGTAGGTCGTATGCCCACCGGTCTCTACAAATATCCCGATCCCACCGCACCAGATGACATTGGTCCCCAAATTCTCGGTCCCTACCCGTACATATTTACAAAAAACGACACGTTATCGAAAACACCTTCCTGCGAGTGAAAGAATGGCGCTCCCTTTCTACTTGATACCTTAAAAATATCAGTTCCTTTGTCTCAGCTTTTCACATCCGTTCTATCTCCCTTTTTGCCGGTTAATTTGACGGCACGCTCTCCGATGCTCTCGCAATGCTTGGGTCCATGGGCGGACCCAGATCGATACTATGTGTCCCGCCTGAACTCGATGAGCCGCTTGGCCTTTGAATGGGCGTACTTAAACCTACTGAACCTAGACCCGTTCCCATAAAATCATGAGTTACTATTTTTTTGGCAAAAATGGTATGATTTTCCCAGCATAGGTGGCGCCTCTGCCGAGATATTCTTCTATGCGCATTAGTTGATTATACTTACAAATTCGATCGGTCCGGCTCATGGAACCTGTTTTAATTTGTCCAACATTGGTTGCCACTGCGATGTCGGCAATGGTCGTATCCTCTGTTTCGCCCGAGCGATGTGAAACTATGGACCTAAAAGATGCTGATTTGGCTATCTCTATGGCATCAAACGTTTCGGTCAGTGTTCCAATTTGATTGACTTTTATTAGAATTGCATTGGCAGATTTTTCATCTATTCCCCGTTTTAGATATTTTACATTAGTGACGAATATGTCATCGCCCACTATTTGGATCCTGTGTCCGAGCTTTTGTGTAAATTTAGCCCATCCCGCCCAATCGTTCTGAGACAATCCGTCTTCAATGGACACTATTGGAAATTTTCCAACGAGATTTTCATAAAAAGCTATCATTTGATCGGACGAATGTTGCGACTTGTCCGATTTTTTAAAAATGTAAGAATTAGTCTTTTCATCATAAAATTCCGATGCAGCAGCATCCAATGCAATTGAAATATCATAGCCTGGTTTGTAACCGGCGGACTCGATTGCTTGGACGATAATTTCTAGTGCGTGTTCATTGGATGAAACATTTGGAGCAAAACCGCCTTCATCTCCGACGGCAGAAGACAGGTTTAGGGTTTTTAAAATCTTTTTCAGCGCATGAAATGTTTCAGCTCCCATTCTGATTGCCTCCCGTATGGTCGGAGCACTATGTGGCATGATCATAAATTCTTGGATGTCGACTGGAGCATCCGAATGGGCTCCCCCATTAAGAATATTCATCATTGGGATAGGGAGGACTTTTGCGTTGCTACCGCCTAAGTATTTAAAAAGTGGTACACGTAGACTCTTTGCGGCAGCTTTTGCAGCTGCCATTGAAACGCTCAATGTTGCGTTTGCTCCCAATTTCGATTTGTTTTCTGTCCCATCCAGTGCAATTAAGGCCGCATCGAGTGCTACTTGATCGGTTGCATCCATGCCGATTATATTTTCCGATATAATTGTGTTGACATTGTTTATGGCGGCTAGTACGCCTTTACCCAAAAACCGCCTATGGAGGCTTTCGTCGCCAAGTTGTGCTTGTGTGGCAGCACCATCACGCAATTCAATTGCTTCACGTTCTCCGGTGCTTGCCCCCGACGGCACAGCCGCCCGTCCTGTAATGCCATTATTTAATGTTACTTCCGCTTCAACTGTGGGATTTCCACGTGAATCAATGATTTCCCTCGCAAAAACATGATCAATTAATGTATCAGATATTACCATAAAACACTCCTAATGAAGTAACCATCGTAATTATTTGGTCGCATATTACAAGAGCTTTTAGAAACCCTTCGGTTCGATATCTGAAAATAGTCATGGGACCATATCATTTTCGAACGTGGGCAAATGACTCTAAAAATTTTACACAAATCCTCGGCATTGGGAAAACAGTGTAGGTTTTAATCAATTGATTGATGAAAATTTATCATATTTTGTATCACCGAAGAAAGTGAAACTCGTGCGTTCACAAACACAAGGAATTGGTATGATGATTCATAGGACGTAGGCACATATTGTTTGCGAACGTATATTAGGCCAATAATTTATTGGGATTTTAAAAGCAAGGTACACAGGAACTTAGTGTTTATAGGTATCATGGAGGCGTAGAAGGCCAACGACTTTGAACTTGTCCAAAGCGGTGCCGTTTGCTATTACGGGAAGAACAGATATCTGTGACGGACCACTCTCCATAACCTGCAATGCCTCGCCGAGGTAACTGTCGGAATTTATATATTTTGGTGATAATGTCATTATGTCTTTTGCCGTAATATTTTGAAAAGATTCATCCTTTTTCAGGGAACGACGAATGTCTCCTTCCGTTACTAATCCTGACAAAACATTATCTCGGTCTATTACTAGAGCTGCTCCTAGTGGAAATTCGGTCATGGCAATTATGATTTCACGTAGGGTACTGCTGGATTTTATAATAGCACAGGATGATAGGGGAGACATTACATCCTTCACTCTTAGGAGTAGGTTCCTTCCGAGTTGCCCAGCGGGATGAAAAGTTGCAAAATCTTGTTTAGAGAAAGATCGGCGAGACATTAACTCAGCTGCAATCGCATCTCCAATGGCTAAGCTGACGATCGAACTGGTCGTAGGAACTATTTGCAAAGGGTCCGCTTCTTTGGCAAAGGAAATGTCAATTACAACATCGGACAATTTGGCAATCGGGGAGTTAGCATTTCCCACAATGGAAATAATTTTTGATGCAAATTTTTTTAAAACTGGAATTAGGCAAAGTATTTCATCCGTTGTTCCACTTTTTGACAATAAGAGTGTAGGATCCCCAGGAGAATATACACCCAAATCTCCGTGGGCACCTTCGGCAGGATGTAGAAATACGGAGGGTTGTCCGATGCTGCTAAAGGTGGCAGCTATTTTTTTGGCAATGTGTCCCGATTTTCCCATGCCACAAACGATGGTTTTTCCCCTATGATTTAGCAAAATTTCAACTGCCGCACGGAAGTTTTCATCCAAAATATCGGAAACATGTCTTATGGCATCACTTTCTGCCATTAATAAATTTTTGGCCACTGGAAACATTTCGGAAATCACATAAAAAATAATATTCCCTAGGCGAGACAAATGTTTTTAAAAGATTTGACTTTAAAAGATTTGACCTTTAGATCACTAGCAAGTATTTTAAATTGAAATGGTGGTCTTTAAGAAGTTTTTTCGTAAATGCCTGTTATTGGCTGGTACATGCGTTGGATTGCTTACGGGATGTGCTTCAATTGACAGCAGCGTATCGAAAAGGGACGATGTCTTTTGGATTCCGCCGGTTGAAGAAAATCAAGCAAAGCAAAAACAAGTGCAACGATATGCAAGTGCTCCTTTTCCATGGAAATTATCTGAAATGAAATTGGATTTACCCATGTTGATCGACATTGCATTTGAAAACAGTCCATCCACAAAAAAAAGTTGGCAAGCAGCTCGCATAGCAGCAGCGCAAAGCGGCAAAGCAGCCAGTATCTTTTTCCCAAGAATAACGGTGTCTGGTGCGGCGGAGAAATTAGAAACGAGCAGTCCCCTATCGAAAAATTCTACAGCGGCATTTTATCCAGCAATTGAAATGCAGTATTCCATTTTCCAATTTGGGGGGCATGCAAAATCTGCAGATGCGGCCAAACAAATGCTCTATGCAGCAAATTATCAGCACAATCGGGCCCTACAAACTTTGGCACATGAAGTTCAAAGGTGCTATTTCACTTTGGATTCCGCCGAAGAGGCAGTTGAAGCAAGTCAAAAAAATTTGGCTGATGCTTTCGTAGCATATGATGCTGCCTTTACTAGAAACCAATCTGGGTTGTCCAATATACAAGATTTTTTGCAGGCGAAAGCTAATCGATCACATGCGGAGTTTGATCTAGAAAAATCCAAGGCTCAGGTTGAAACAGCTCGGGCAAATTTAGCAGCTGCAATAGGAGTACCGGTTTCCGAAGCCATACAAATTGCTCGACCCGATGATGAAAATGATATTAGAGATCTGGGGATTAATGTCCAAGACTTGATAGCTGGAGCAATACAGACACGACAAGATATGTTGGCCCAATGTTCGATTGTCAAGGCTAAAAAGGATGCTGCCTGGACTAGCTCTTCGAAACTATTGCCAGAATTGGTCATTGGCGGAACTAGCAACAGGAAATGGTACCACAACGAACATGGGTATTTCAATAACGTTAATATTTATGCGTCATTGAGGTGGACTATATTCGATGGCTTTAACAATGCCTATGACTTCATTGAATCACGGGCTGCCTTAAAAAGTGCTGAACAGGAGCTGAAATGCATGCAACTTTCAATTGCTTCCGATGTTTGGGCAAAATATTTCATGTTTAAGTCTGTCATAAAACAGCTTAATGCGGCAAGGAACTATGAACAATCTGCCGAGGAATCCTTTGATTCAATTGTGATAGCATATAAGGAAGGACTCTCTTCGTTTAGTGATCTCATGGCAGCACAAACACAATTGGCGTCGGCCAGGCAACAGACAGTGACGTCGAGAAACAATTTGTCGGTGGCGGTGGTTGATTTGGCCTATGCCGTAGGAATAGTAAACTTTGAAAATAGATATAATACACAATAGTAGCAGAGAATGAAAGTTTTTAAAAAATTTTACATATTAGTAGTGCCGATGTTCCTGATGCTCATTGGTGGATGTGGGCGGAGTGAGCAATCTGTACGTCCTCCAACGCCGGTGGTATCGGCAAAAGTAACAATTGCTGATATTCCCCTTTATATTGAGTCCATTGGAAGTTGTGTCGCATACGAATCGGTCTCCATTATTCCGCAGGTCAATGGTCAAATTGTTGCGGTAAACTTTAAGCAAGGCCAAAAAGTAAAAATCGGAGATCCTTTGTACACGATAGACCCTCGCATATATGAAGCGAATCTGAAAAAAGCGGAAGCTCAATTGGCAATTATAAAAGCAAAAATGAAGATTGATGTAGCACAATTGGAACGTTCGCAGGCATTGGTTCCACAAAATTATATTTCCCAACAGCAATATGAGGCGCACGAAGTACAAGTAGAACAGGATATTGCAAATGTTGATGTGGCGGAGGCACAAGTTTTGCAGGCAAAAGTTGATCTGGAACATTGTAATATAATTTCTCCAATAAATGGTATTGTCGGAACATATTTGGTAGATGTCGGAAATGTTGTTGGTGCAATGTCCGTAGGTAAGCCACTGGTAACCGTTGAGAATGTCGATCAATTGTATGTTGAATTTAGCATATCCGAAAATGACTTCTACGATTTACAAAAGTTTTTCAATCTTGAAGAAGGAAAACTAAAAATAAAAGTTTTTCCGATTTCAAACGATGGTGTCGTAGGAGAGGCATACGTTGATTTTATCAATAATTCCATAGACAGAAAGACGGGTTCCATAAAATTAAGAGCCTTGATGGAAAATCCAGAGTACAAATTTTGGCCGGGTCAGTCGATACGTACCAAACTTTTACTAACGGTGGTAAAAAATTCCCTTCTAGTTCCTGCAGAAGCCGTCAAGCTTGGGCAACAGGGAAGGTATGTTTTTGTAATTAAAGACGACAAGTCGGTTGAGTTGCGACTGGTGGAAATTGGGCAAATACATGGAGATATGCTAGTGATCAAAAATGGACTTGGCGAAGGAGAAATCATAGTAAAAAGGGGACAACTGATGCTGGCTCCGGGGATGAAAGTTGTCGAAATGCCAGAAACACAGTCCAATACTTTCGATGAAAATTTAGAAAAAAATAAGAGAATTGCGGAAAAAAATCCAACAACTAGGTAAACATGGAAAGCATATCTGAACCCTTTATTAAACGGCCAGTTTTGACGGTTTTGCTAACATTGATGCTTGCAATTGCCGGTATATTTTCCTATCGAGCGATGCCAGTTAGTGATTTGCCTGCCGTAGATTACCCGGTAATACAGGTACGGGCGCTGTTTCCTGGTATGGATCCCGCGACGATGGCGGCAAACATTGCGTCTCCATTGGAAAAAGAATTCATGAAGATCCAGGGGCTTGAAACGATTACATCTTCCAGTTCCCAGGGTGGGACAAGAATCGTTTTACAATTTTCGCTCGACAAAAGCATCGATGGAGCTGCTACCGATGTTCAATCTGCTATTTCTAGAGCAACCGGTTCTCTTCCAAGGGATATGCCATCTCCCCCAGTATTTGAAAAGACGGATCCCAATAGTCAGCCAATTTATTATTTGGTGCTGACAAGCGATACGATGGCTAAAGGTGATCTTTACGACTACGCATCGGATCAAATTGCGCAACGCATAAAAGTTATTAAAGGAGTTTCAGATGTTACCGTTTATGGTGTCCAAAAGGCGGTAAAGATTTTAGTAAACAATGAAAAACTTTACAATCGAGGAATAACTGTCGATGATGTTATACAAGCTGTTCAAGCGGGAACAGTGTCCCTGTCCACTGGCCAATTAAAAAATGCGACAAAAACTCTTGTGATAAAACCAAATGGCCAACTGGAAAATGCGAGTGACTATTTGAATTTGATCGTAGCGTATAGGAATGACATTCCGATTTATTTAAAGGATATTGCAGAATGTATCGATAAGCTGGAAACCGATGATTTTTCCGCCAATTTCTGGCAATCTGGCCGCAAAGAGGCTTATAATTCATCCGTAATACTTGCGGTCTCCCGTGCAGCAGGGGCCAATGCCATAGAATTGTCGAAAAAAATCAATGAATTGTTACCAATTTTTAGAAAACAGATCCCGGGTTCAATCAACTTGATAAAAATGTACGATAGATCAGAATCTATAGTGGAATCCATAAAGGATGTAAAACAGACATTGATAATAGCATTTATTTTGGTAGTTGGTGTAATCTTTTTATTTCTGGGTCGATTGACAGAAACAGTTATCCCAATTATTGCATTACCTTTGTCTTTACTGATTACATTCATTGTCATGCGAATGTTAAATTATTCGATTGATAATTTATCTCTCATGGCCTTGACGCTTGCCGTTGGTTTTCTTGTTGATGATGCTATTGTATTCTTAGAAAACATGATACGAAGGATGGAAGATTTTGGGGAAAGTCCTCTAAAAGCATCTATCGAAGGAGCAAAGGAAATTAGCTTTTCAATCCTATCGATGACCCTATCCTTGGCAGCCGTTTTTATTCCTCTTATTTTTATGTCCGGACAAATAGGCCGAGTGTTTAGAGAATTTTCCATAACAATCGTAGTATCCATTTTAGCATCTGGAATTGTATCGTTGACGTTAACACCAATGATGTGTGCCCGAATGCTGAAGCCTATAAAAAAAGAAAATAGAACTAAGTTGGAAATCGCATCCCATAATTTGGAGCACAGGTTTTTAAAAGTTTATAGCAAGGCACTCGATTGGTGTATTGCACATAAAAGATTATCAGTCATAGTTTGGGCAATAAGTTTATTGGGAACATTTTTGACGTTCGTGGCTTTGCCGAAAACACTTTTGCCGGAAGGTGATAGTGGCAACATGATGGGTGTATTTATTGCCCAAGAAGGAACTTCTCCAGCACAGATGAAAGAGTATCAATCACAGATTGACAGTATTTTTAGGAAAAATCCGTATGTGGATAAAACAATGTCAGTGTCTGGTCTAACAGGAATGTTGCCGGGGAATCAAGGGTTAGCCATTTGCGTATTGAAGAATGGCAAACGTCCAAAAATTCAGATGGTATCGCAGATGTTAATGCGTGACTTATATGCTGTTCCTGGAGTACTTGCGTTTGTTCGACCAATGCCAACTTTGTCCGTGAATACCGGTTCCATAAGCACGACACAAGGTAAATATGCCTACGTTTTATCGGGAGTGGATGTAGATGCCATACATAAATGTGCGGGAGAGTTGGTAGCAGCAATAAGACAAAATCCTGGTTTTATTAGTGTGTCAACGGATTTGTTTATCAATAGTCCACAAGTTTCCATAGATTATTTGCGATCCCAAGCAGCACGCTATGGAGTAAATGCCTATTCCATTGAAAACACGTTGAAGCAAGCCTACTCTGGGAACTATTGTTATCAAATTAAAACACCCACTCGCCAGTACAAGGTAATCGTTGAAAGTGATGATATCTTTCGTCAAAACTCTGAGAATTTAAATTCCTTGTACTTTAAAAGTAACAGTGGAGAGCTATTGCCTTTCAAGACCGTTGCGACGGTAAAAGAAACACTAGGACCAACCTTGGTAAACCATACGGGAAATCTTCCGTCGGTTTCAATATTTTTCAACCTACACCCCAGTTATCCAATCGGAGAAGCCGCAGAATTCGTAACACAGACGGCTTCTACAATTGTTCCGAAACACATCATCGGATCTTTCGAAGGGGAGGCCAAAACCTTTAAGGAAATGTCCTCAAGCATGGTAATGTTGCTGGTTCTTGCGGTGTTTGTGATGTATATAATTTTAGGGATCATGTATGAGAGCTATATTCATCCATTAACCGTATTGTCAGCATTGCCAGTGGCAATGGTAGGAGGGCTCCTAACATTGATGGTTTTTCGCATGGAATTGTCATTGTATGGGTTTGTAGGATTATTTATGCTGCTGGGCATAGTTAAAAAGAATGGAATTCTTATGATTGACTTTGCCATTGCCCGTCAAAAGGAAGGGATGAGCAAAGAAAAAGCTGTTCATACAGCATGTATGGAAAGATTTCGTCCTATCATAATGACAACATTGGCTGCTTTAATGGGGCAGATACCATTGGCTGTAGGATGGGGAGCCGATGGAGCTTCCCGACGACCTCTTGGCCTATGCGTAATTGGAGGTTTGGTAATTTCACAAATAATAACTCTCTTCATTCTTCCTGTGATCTACTTATATTTCGAAGATTTTCAGGAAAAAGTTTTGGACAAAATTCCATTTTTTGCTAGAGACATAAAGGAAGATGCTTCCTAATCTATTGATAGTTGACGACGAGAAAAATACGCGCGATGCATTAGAGCAACTGCTCAATGATGAGTATGAAGTTTTCTTTG
Organism: Puniceicoccales bacterium; assembly: GCA_031284015.1. Classification (GTDB taxonomy): domain Bacteria; phylum Verrucomicrobiota; class Verrucomicrobiia; order Opitutales; family JAIRKQ01; genus JAIRKQ01. The sequence goes on from JAITAS010000008.1 coordinate 12,747, forward strand.
CAACGAGCTTCAATGAAGCTGTCAATTTGATGAAAAATGAAAAATTCGATATCATTTTAACAGATTTGCGCATGGCAGGCAAGAACGGCATGTTCGTCATCGATGAGGCTTTGCGTAGGCCATATAGTCCTATATGCATAATGATGTCAGCCTACGGATCCGTTGAAACGGCAGTGGAAGCAATTAAACATGGAGCCTATGATTTTGTAACTAAGCCATTGGATTTTGAAAAATTGGAAATGTTAATGCGGCGTGCTCTTGTAAACAGAAATAATCAACTCAGCAGAAAAAATGTTACTAATGACCTTTCACAAACCAAAAAAAATGCTCCTTCAGATTGTTTATTTTCGCCCGACATGATAATAGGAAAGTCCAAAGTAATTACCGATCTTTTGGGAAAAATAAAAAAGGTTGCCCAATCGAAGGCAACTGTTCTTTTGGAAGGAGAAACAGGAACTGGGAAAGAATTATTCGCAAACGTTGTTCATTATTTTAGTAGGCGTGCTTCTAAACCCTTTACGGCCATACACTGTGCCTGTTTACAAAAAAACTTATTGGAAAGCGAACTATTCGGCCATGAAAAAGGTGCATTTACCGGTGCGGATAGTAGGCGTATCGGACTGTTTGAATCCAGCAGTGGTGGAACGATTTTCTTCGACGAAATTGGAGAAATTGATATCCCAACCCAAATAAAATTACTACGTTTTTTAGAAACTAAAACTTTCAATAGGGTTGGTAGTTCTGAAAATATTTCCGTTGATGTGCGCATTGTTTGTGCCACCAACCGCAATCTCCAAAAGCTCGTTGACCAAGGACTATTCCGCGAAGATTTGTTATATCGCCTAAATGTCGTTACCATAGAATTACCTCCCCTGCGGGAACGAACGGAAGACATTCCATTGCTCTTGGAGTATTATGTGAAAATTTTTGCTAAATCGAACGATCTCAGTGCCGTTGAAATTTCTCCAGAGGTAATGAGAATATTGATGGCATACAAGTGGCCCGGAAATATACGGGAACTAAGAAATTTTTGTGAAAGTGCTGTAATTTTTTATGCTGGCCAGATTTTACAGATTGATGACATGGACAAAAAGTTCCTATGTGAAAGCCTACAAACGGGTAAGGTTGAAGCATATTGATATAAATGCAGGCAAGACAACGACAATTCTAAACACAAATTCTTTCTGTTTATCTAAAATTTAGCCATGGGACTTGATTTTGCCTATATGAAGCCAACCACATCATCCTCGTCTGCTTCCTGTTTCAATATTTTTCTCTTGCTCAGATCATTGATTTTTACTACTAGTTCTATCAGTCTTAGGGTAGTGTTTATATTTTCTTTCCTAAGATTTTTCCTTTTTTATCATTTTTTCGCCATTCGCGTGAATTCTAAAAATTTCCCCAATACTATTTTTTTATTGACATTTGGTCACAATATAAATAACAATAATTAATCATGAATACTTTTTTTAAAACCTTTGACATGCAGTCTATAATTAATGTTAAGTATATGGAAGTGCTTTTTGCAGAAAGCCATGCGGTTATCGGTCGAACTTTACATAATTTTTTGTCGGACTTGCATGATGTCAAAAGTCATCCCCGCGTGGGAAATAACATCTTTGCATCAAGTGAAGTAAGTTCGGGCATTGAGGGAGAAATTTTAAGCTTAAGAAGTGTGGTTGATGCCGGAGAGTATGGAAGAACCAGAGATGCTCTTACTGAAGTAAGCCGGGTTCATAGCACTTTTGACACAGGTAATCCGGAAATGCAGAGTCCCGTTGTTGAAAGATTGTTTAGCAGCTTTAAAGCACATTTTGTGTCTAATCCATCGCAATTAAGAGCTTTTGTCGCTGGTTTACGGTCTCAGGTTGATCAAATGCAATCTCTTTTTCCAACATGTGCTTCTAGGGAGCTACTTAATTATAACATTTGTCTATGGAATAATGTTATTTCATCACTGGAGGGATGTTTGCGAAAATTTGAGGAAATATCCCCTGCTCTTGCTCCAGAAGGATCTCTTTGGGACTCCAATCCAACGGTGGTGGCTGAAGCTCTACGTAGTTTTGAATGTGTTGCAGACGCAATCACTAGAGTAGAAAATTTTTGTCACGACCAACTGCAATGCTCATAATGTTATATAAGCATTAAAGAACAAGATTAGTGAATGGTGAAAATTCATCACTAATGTATGTGGAGTCGATTTAGATAAGTTTTTCGATTAGGGTGTATAAATTTCAAATGCGTGAAATAATTTGTAAATCTTTACACGAATCTCAAAAAAAGAGCCAAAAAGTAAAAAATCTTAGGAAAGATGGATGAAAACACAGCCCTAAGGCTGTAAAAGCTTTTTGTGTTCATGGATAATCTTTGTAAGAAAAACATAGAAAAAAGGAAAGAAAAGACGGGGAAGTGAAAGTGAATTTTTGACCATACAAATATGGTCCAATCCGAGTAAATGTAGGGATTTCAAGACATTTTATCGGTGACAGAGGGAGAATTTTTAAGACCGTTTTCTCGGAAATGCCAGATTATTCCTCATCCATAAAACGGATAAAACGACGAGGAAGGTCCTTCTTTTATTGGAAAGAAAGGGCGAAGCAAGGGTACTTTTTATATGGATTTGACGCTACTTCCCCTATGTAAAAATGTATGCCATCGGAGCCAGGAAACATTCAAAAATATGGTCAATGGGGCTCATTTGTCGGTCTCCCCAACATTCGGGCTAAATTGAGCCTTGCCCTGAATGCATCACAAAAGTTTGTGAAATTTCTTTCAAAACAGGGAATCTATACGGCGTTTCCTGTGCCAAAGAAGTGCTTGCAGGCTGCACAGGAACAGTGATCGGTCGGCGATACGGTTCCGCTACTCCCCAAGATTCTTTGGCAAAAAGAGTATGCGATTCATTGCCGGACATCGCCAAAATATGGTTCCAAACTCCCAGGAAGAAAAAAGATTTTCTAAAAACCGGTCGACTGTGGAGACTACAATTGGAAGATTTAAAAATTTCTTCGGGCAAATACTTTCCTGTTTCTGCTCCACCCAATCCGCCTATTCTGCCATCTGTGCCGTTGTTATTGCTTTTAATTGTCCTACTTTATTTTGAGATTCGTGTGAATCTTTGTATTTTTTCTTTGTTAGAAAAGAGGATGACTTTGTAGTAAGCCGGATTCTGTGTCATTCAATGATGATGTGTTCATTTATCTAATCTTGCAAGGTTTTGCAAAATTCCTCGTTCGAAGTGCGACGAACCCGAAGTTATTGAGCTGGCTACTCAACTTCCTATTTCGTCTTGCACCGAATTGGGTTTGCCTTGCGCGTATTATTGCTAATTCGCCGGTGAGCTCTTACTTCACCATTTCACCCTTACCTAACGGCGGTATCTTTCTGTTGCACTGTTCCGTCATGTGATATATGGATCACATGCCCGCGCTTTCACGCGGAATTCTGCCATACGGTGTCCGGACTTTCCTTTCATGATATTTCACATGAACGAACACATTCTTACAAAATCATCCCTTCGGGTCTATTAACCCACTTTTTCCTAAAATGCTAAAAGTGTTTAATTGGTAAAGATAAATTTTTAATCGCTGTTAAAATCAATTGTCGATTAAAAGTTTCCTATGACTCATGGTATAGAATATGCCAGATGAAATTGTCAAATATGTGGAATAAAGGAATAGTAAAATGCCGCTATTGCGTATCCATGAAATATAGTGAGGCTTTAGCCAGTGTCCAAAATCGCGAGTTAGGGCAAACCACAATATCATGATTCCAGTTGATACAATTTGAATAACCGTTTTTACTTTACCTGACATATTTGCAGCAATTATCACGTTCTGTGTGGCAGCCACCAACCTCAATGTTGTTATTAAAAATTCACGTCCAATCACAAGTAGTATCAAGAATAAGGTCCACAGCGGCAAAATTCTTAGGGCTAAAAGTGCTACCATTATTCCTATCATGAATATTTTATCCATGAGTGCATCCATAAACGTTCCGAGGGTGGATATTATTTTGTATTTTCTTGCCAAGTGGCCATCCAACCAGTCTGTAATCCCGCAAAAGATGAAGAGAATTATGCTCAAAGTTGCACTTCCCGGGAAATCAACATACATCAGTAGCACAATTAAAAATAACAAAGGAATCCGTAATAAAGTTATGCAGTTGGCTAAATTCATTGAAAGTGCAATGGAAACAAGAAAAAAGATTGTTGCAACCCAAAACCTTAATTTTTTTATAATCTTCATGGTCGAAGAGATTGCTTTTGTTGTTATGGCTGCTGGCATTGGTAGTAGGTATAATGGGAAAAAACAATTAGAAACGTTCGGAAAAAGAAATCGAACGATTGCTGAATATAACATGCAACATGCCATCGACATTGGATTTAGGCAGTTTTATTTTGTAATAAATGATAAATTTGCAGAAATTTTCCATGGACGATTGAAGAATTTTTTGCCATCGGATTGTCAATTTGGACTGGTATACCAAAAAAAAGAAGAGTCGCTGACCAAATTTTGTAATCGCGAGAAACCATGGGGGACTGGCCATGCTATCATGTGTTGTGAGCAAGCTATTCATTGTAATTTTTGCGTAACAAATGCGGATGATCTATATGGCTACGATGCAATACTTCGCATAGCTGAATTTTTGCGATCCTCCGAAAAAAAATCTCGAACTTTTGCCAATGTAGCATATTTCCTGCTTGAAACATTGTCTAGGAATGGCACCGTTTCCCGTGGTGTGCTTTCCATTGATAAAAACTCATATTTGACATCGATTAATGAAATGCATGGACTGAATATTGGTGCTTGTGATGGTACTATACTCCCGAACGACTCACTAGTGTCAATGAACCTTTGGGGCTTCACTCCGGCAGTTTTTAAATTGTTACAAGAAGGATGGTATAATTTTAGGCAGGATATTTCGGATAGAGCAAGTGACGAATTTGGGTTATCTAAGTTTATAAATTCAGCGGTACAAGAAAATAAATGTAGGGTCAAAGTTTTCAATACCAGTTCCAAGTGGTGTGGAATTACGTACCGAACAGATAAAGCACTGGTCGAAAAAATATTAGGCGAATGAGATGCTATGGATATTATTGTAACGGCTGGCATAGTTATCAGCATTCAAAAAAATGAAAAATCGGGAAAAATTCTGTCCATGGATATTTTTACGATTGATTACGGCATCATGCGATGGTTCATTCAACCCCCTTTCGACCATTCCAAGGACTACATGTTCGAAGATATCGAAATCACTGGAAATAAAACAACCGAAACCGCTGGAAGAATGCATAAAATAATAACCTTATCAAAAAATTCCAATGCCATGAAACAAAATGGAAGTTATCAGCGAGCCAAGGTCTTCACAGAAATTTTACGGGAAATGACTTTTGACGGTGTGCCCCTAGAAAATTTGTTCGCGATTACAAAACAAGCGATTAGAAATTTTGCATCAAATTTTAATGCTGACATGGTATTGCTAAAGGCCTTATATTTACTTTGTCGGGAAGAAGGTTATGCTGTTGATTCCGCTTGGATGAATTCGTTGTCCGATATGGATAAAGCACTGGCCAAAAGTATCATTTCTTCCCGGTTTGATGTGAGCATCGACAATAAAACTTCTTACCTCGTTGACTCGTTACAAAGGTGGCTCCTTTCTTTTTAAGACCAGCAACAGGCACAAGCCGCCGTGGAAAGGAAAAAGAGGCAACCAGCGGACATGGAAAGGGTGGTTGGGTCAGGGAATTGGTCTCATTCCTAGCTTCAAAACTCACAAAAAAATATCAACCCTTTTCCTGTGGGTCCTGAGCATAGGGATTTTCCATTGAAAACATTGGGATTGTCTCCTTTACGAACAATAGCGTACAACCGTGTGTCGAATGGAGAAGGAATTTTTAAGGTAGTCGATACTCCGCACAAGGGGTGCTATTCTATTCACATTACCTACTGGGCAATGGCAAAGGGCTCCCCATCGGAGAATAAATAGCGAGGCCTCACATTCCTATGGGAACGGTATAGTGCAATCCTTTGGATAAAACCATTTTGAAAAAAAAGAAAACATGTCATTTCAGTATGTGAAAAAACCGGAAATATGTTACCACAGATGCGGAATCGACACTGCTCGTTGGAAATTATTTCATCCGTAGGAGATTGTTTCAAAGTATGCATAGGCCATTGAGCGCTAGCGATATCACCCATCATATGCTTTCTGTCGCCCGGCTGGAGAGAAAAAAGACATTTTACGTGAAAGGTCAAGATTGGAAAATTAACAGCATTATCGATTCGACGCGAATTTTAGCAGTTCCATATGCATTGAAAATCTCCTATTTTGTTGATTTTACAGCCATAGAAACAAGGCTCGTCGAAGCATACCAAAAGTTACCACACAAATTTGAGTTATGGCAAGTTTTTGCAATTTTCCATTGAATTGATATTGATAAAGTAGCTTGTTTTTATTAATTATGGTCCAGCATGGATGAATGGAGTAACTTTGAAAAATATTTATTTCACAACGGTCAATTGGGACTGACAATTGATTTTAGCAAGATTGGTTTTTCGGAGAAGTTTTTCAATGGAATGGCAGAAAAAGTTGCCACCGCCTATCGAGAAATGGCGGCATTGGAAGCGGGAGCCGTAGCAAATGGGGATGAAAATAGAATGGTAGGGCATTACTGGCTACGGAACTCGGGTATTACTCCTTTTCAAGAAATTCAAGTGAGCATTGATGCTGGAATTGAAAAAATATTAGAATTTGCAGAAAAGGTACATTTGGGACATCTCGCCGGGCAAGATGGTAAGTTTGAAAATGCCTTATTTGTAGGAATAGGCGGATCGGCTTTAGGTCCCCAATTGATATGTGATAGCTTGGATGGAGACAATAAAATTAACTGCTACTTCATAGACAATACAGATCCCGATGGAATTGATTTAGTTCTCAGAAAATTGGCAGGTAGGTTGGGACAAACGTTGGTCGTTGTTACGTCGAAATCAGGAAGTACCCCCGAGCCTCGCAATGTAATGGTCGAAGTGATGGCAGCCTATGAAAAAAATAGATACGCATTTTCTCGGCATGCCGTAGCCATAACAGGACAGGGCAGCCTTCTAGATAAACAAGCTCATTCGGAAGGTTGGATAGGGAGATTTCCGATGTGGGAGTGGGTAGGTGGTCGAACGAGTGTGTTTTCCGCCGTAGGACTATTGCCGGCAGCTTTGCAAGGAATCTCCATAAAACTTTTCCTGGCAGGGGCCTGTGATATGGATGATATAACACGGATTGTATCTACCAAAAATCCGGCGATGCTGATGGCACTAGCATGGTATTATGCAACGGAAGGAGTGGGGAAAAAAGACATGGCCGTGATACCATACAAAGACAGATTGTCGAATTTTACCAAATATTTACAACAGCTGATAATGGAATCGCTTGGTAAGGAAAAAGACCGCGATGGAAATGTCATCCGCCAAGGATTAACCATATATGGAAACAAAGGTTCCACGGATCAACATTCGTTTATACAACAGCTACGGGATGGATTGCAAAATTTTTTTATCACAATTATTACCGTACTAAAATCTAGAAATGGCCTTTCGCCTGCCGTCGATCCTAATGGTATGACAAGTGGTGATTATTTGAACGGATTTGCCCTAGGGACCGCCAAAGCATTATGCGAAAATGGTACCGGAGTAATTCAAGTGTCCATCGACAAATTTTCGGAATACGAGCTCGGAGCATTGATTGCCTTATATGAGCGTACAGTTGGATTTTATGCTAGCATGATAAATGTCAATGCATATCATCAACCGGGTGTGGAAGCTGGGAAAAAAGCAGCGGCGGAAATTTTGCAAATTCAGCAATCAATACGATCTTTCCTGGCAAACAACAAAGGAAAAAAATTAACTATCGATGCCATTGCAGAGGGAATAAATCTGAAAAATCAGAAAGTATTAGTTTTCAAACTATTGGAACATATGACCGCCAATGGTGATATGGTCAAAAGGCATTTTTCCGCCGAAATTTTAAAATCAATCTACGAAGCCCTGTAGTCCCTTGTAGTAGTCTCCATTAGTTAATGTTCCCCGTTGCCGATTTTTACTACCATCTCCCTTTTATGCTAGAGTGTGCCGTCAAATTAACCGGCGAAAAGGGAGATAGAGCGGATGTGAAAGGCTGAGGCAAAGGAACTGATATTTTTAAAGTATCGAGTAGAAAGGGAGCGCCATTCTTTCACTCGCAGGAAAGTGTTTTCGATAACGTGTCGTTTTTTGTAAATATTTTTATCATAGAGGCGCTGAAAATTTCTGTTTACCCTGGGAGGGATGATAGGCACAATACCTCGGGAGGAAAGGGAAAAGATAATTTCGTCG
>JAITAS010000040.1 GCA_031284015.1 Puniceicoccales bacterium
ACCTAAACCCATTGAGAAATTCTGGGCTCATCTAAAAAAGATGCTTTGCTATATTTTGCCAACTTCTCCTTCCTTCTTTTCCGCTCTTCAGTGCGCCTTTGTTAAGTGAAATGAGTATAGTTGCCTACAAGTTGCCTACATTTCGAAAGTGACAGGACGGCGGCGAACCTAAAAAAGGGACTTCTCCCTGGCACATTGGGCAATTAAAGATGGGGCTCGGCAGCAAGCTACATGTTGTTTGCGATGGCCTTTGGCGACCGGAGGGGCTGCTGCTGACGGCTGGGAATGTCAATGACATCGTTGATGCCGAAGAACTATTCAAAAATTTACTGGAGACGAGTTATCCGCTAGCAGACGAAGGATATGCCGCTAACCGATTTCGGGAAAAGCTGGGAAAGCTGGGACGGTGGGGCATAGAGCCACACATCCTCACGAGTACCAGTAAAATTAAACCTCCCCATGGGGTAATTTTATACAAGCGGCACCACAAAATTAAAAAATTGAAAATATTTTCAGTAGATTGAAGGATTGGTACCGCATCGCCACCCGCTATGACCTCTGCGCTTACACTTTATTCTCTTCCGTCTCCATCGCTTGCTCTTTTCTCCTTTATTTAAATTTATGAGCCCTGGGCCTAGAAGATTGTCCATTTGTTGAATTCATTCCTAAAGGTTTCATTTTCTATGGATCGACGTATTGTTTCCATCAGCCGCACCATGAAGCGCGCGTTGTGGATAGTTAGCAACTGCCCACCGAGCATTTCTTTTGCCTTGAATAAATGATGAATGTACGCCCGTGAAAATTTTCGGCAACAATAGCAGTCACACGTACTATCAATGGGAAAAATGTCTTCGCGGTAACATGAATTGTTCAAGTTTATAAATTCTTTTCCTCCATGGAGAAATGGAGCACACAGTGCACCTCCATGGCGGGCCAAGCGAGTTGGGTATACGCAGTCGAAGGTATCAATTCCATTTTTTACGCCATGCCAAATATCCGTAATGCCTCCTATCCCCAGTAGATGGATAGGACGAGTGTGGTCAATGAGTTGGTTTATCATTTCAACCGTTTCATGCATCTGGGACTTTGTCCCTCCTAGGCTTCCACCAATTGCCTGTCCAAAGAAATCACTATTTGCAACAAAGTCTGCACTTACCCTTCGCAAATCTTCATAAACACCCCCCTGAATAATTCCGTAAAGGGCCTGTTTCCCATGGTCGCTTTTTTTAAACTCTGCCAAGCTACGGAATTCCCATCGATGGCTTCTATCCATCGAAAATGCGGTATATCTCCGATCAGCGTGAAATTGAGTGCACTCGTCGAATGCTAGAATTAGGTCGGCTCCAAGTTTCCTTTGTACCTGAATAGACGTTTCCGGCGTTAACCAATGTTTTGTCCCATCGATGTAAGAACGAAAAAGAGCACCTTCCTCTGTAACTTTTAACAAAGTCCGACTGCAATGGGATGAAAAATTCCTCCGGCCCTTAATTTCATTCGCCACTCCACCATGTCCAAGACTGAAAACTTGAAAACCTCCAGAATCTGTCAACATTGGCTTGTCCCAATTTAGCATTTTGTGCAGTCCTCCATGCATTGCCACAATGTCAGCTCCAGGCTGAAGCATCAGATGATAAGTATTCGATAATACAATTTCTGCCCCTGTAGTGGCAAGTTCCGCTGTGGAAAGTGACTTTATGGCCCCCTTTGTGGCACAAAATATAAAATTTGGTGTATTAATTATGCCATGGGGAGTCGATAAAACTCCACGGCGCGCCATGGTATTTTGACATTCATGGGTTATTTTAAATGCGAAGATTTCACTTGCCATAGCGTAGGTGTATTTGAAGGGAAATACCGCTTTTTCCAACAACAAAATCTTTTAACAATTTCACGGATAAATGTTTGCAAACGTGTTTCTTTTATAAAACATAGTTTTGTGGAAGAAAAAACGATTTTTGAAAAAATAATTAGCAGAGATATCCCAGCCGATATCGTTTTCGAAAACGATATTGCTGTGGTCATTCGGGATATTAATCCACAGGCACCGGTTCATGTACTGATCATTCCCAAAAAAAGAATTGATAGAATTGAAATGGCCCAGGATGGTGATGCCGAACTGCTCGGGAAGTTATTGATCATGGCAAAGGATTTTGCAAGATCCTACAACTTAACGGGCTTCAGATTGGTAGTAAATAACGGACAACAAGCTGGGGAAACCGTTCCCCATCTACATATTCACCTATTGTCCGGCAGGTCAATGGCTTGGCCCCCTGGATGACCAAAGGTGTTTTTGTCAAAAGACAGAGGAGTCCGCCTATCCCCCCATCCGTACCGCTATCATTGCCTTCAATTTGCCTCTTTTATTTTGGGACTTACGTACTTTTATACATAATTGTGACATCCCACCATTTTAAGGTGGCATAGGCCACAGAAAATTACCTCCGAATAACGATTGCAAAATTGGAAAGTTTTCCCAGAACGTTCGGCATGGCAGATAAGTCTTTTGTTCATCTTCATGTACATACGGATTGTAGTTTACTCGATGGGGCATGTCGCATGGATAGATTGTTCAATCGTATCAACGAGCTTAAAATGTCGGCGATTGCAATGACGGACCATGGAAATGTTTTTGGAGTTCCCGACTTCATTAAATATGCAAAAGAAGCAAATGTTAAGCCGATCATCGGGTGTGAGTTTTATTCTTTGCACCATGAAGATATTACGGAAAGGAAAAAACACCCGATTTATCATACAATATTACTGGCAAAAAATTTAAACGGCTACCAAAATTTGTGTAAATTGGTCTCCATTGCTCATACGGAAGGGTTTTATTATAGGCCGCGGATAAATTTTGACCTTTTGCAAAAATATGGTGCAGATTTAGTGTGCTTAAGCGGATGTCTTCAGGGATACTTACCACAAATGTTGTTGGATGGGCGCGAAGAGTTGGCGAAACACGGGTTGGAAGAGTTAGTATCAATCTTTGGCAAAGAAAACTTCTTTGTGGAGGTCCAAAACCACGGAATAGATGAACAGAAGATCGTTCTGCCAAAATTACTGAAATTAGCAGACGATAGTGGGGTGCGTGCTGTAGCCACCAACGACTGCCACTATGTTTTGCAAACGGACTGGGAGGCTCACGATGCCATGTTGTGCATCCAAACCGGAGCAAAGGTAAAAGATGAAAATCGTATGAGAATGGGGTGGCATCAATTCTATGTAAAATCTCGCGAAGAAATGGAACTACTTTTCGAGAATCGTTCAGATATCCTAGACAATACCTTTATTATCGCAGAAATGTGCAATTTCGAAATGCCGTATGGCCAGAACCATTACCCGGTCTTTCGAAGATCCAATGAAGACAATGTTTCCAACAAAGAATTTTTACGGAATTTGTGCCTAAAAGGGTTAAAGGAACGATATAACGTTGAATATGTTGCTACAATGACGCCGGAAGGGGGAAAAACCGCAGTAAGAAAAAAGAAAGAGGCCTTTGGTTTAAATGAAATAAGTCAGGAAGAAAAACATTCAGCTGAGAACCTTAGCAGACGACTTGACTATGAGCTATCGACCATAGAAAAAACGGGATTCGTCGATTATTTTTTAATCGTTTGGGACTTTGTAAACTGGGCAAAGGTTCATGGTGTTGTTGTGGGGCCTGGACGTGGGTCTGGAGCTGGTTGCTTGATGGCATATGTGCTAAGAATCACGGATATCGATCCCATACGGTTCAATTTGCTTTTTGAGAGATTTCTTAACCCGGAACGTATTTCTCCCCCGGACTTTGACATAGACTTCTGTATGAATCGTCGAGAAGACGTCATTGAATATGTTCGCAATGTCTATGGTCGAGATCACGTGGCGAATATTATAACTTTTGGAACATTTGGTGCCAAAATGGTCATTAGAGATCTTTGTAGGGTCTATGATATTCCCTATGAAGAAGCGGATAGAATAGCAAAAATGGTGCCGGATGACCTCGGAATTACCATAGAAAATGCGATTGCTAAATCGGCAGAGTTGCGCAATGAGCGGCAACGGAATGCCATAATCGGCAAAATCTTGGACGAAGGTAGAATTTTGGAAGGAATGGTACGGAATACGGGAACCCATGCATGTGGGATAATCATTGCCGACCGACCAACGCAGGACCTCATACCAGTAACCATACAGGACAACGTGTTGTGTACGCAATATGCAAAAGAGGCAGTGGAAGAGCTGGGATTGCTAAAAATGGATTTTTTAGGCTTAAAAACTTTAACGGTAATTGATGCGGCAGAGAGAAATATTCGTCGCCGACCCGGATTAGAAAATTTTAGCGTTTCTCACGTCGGATTGGATGACGAAGATACATTTGTGCTAATGAGGACTGGTGAGACAACGGGAGTCTTTCAATTTGAATCTAGTGGCATTCAGCGCTGGTGCAGACAATTTGGATTTACTAGTGTCGATGACATTAGTGCATTAAGTGCGTTGTATCGGCCGGGACCAATGGAATGGTTGCCGGAATATGTCGCAGGGAAAAAAGATCCGACAAAAATCAAATATGTTCACCCACTCCTGGAAAATGTTTGCCGATCAACGAATGGAATCCTCGTATACCAGGAACAGGTCATGGAAGCAGCGCGCGTGATAGCTGGATATTCGCTTAGTGGAGCTGATATCTTGCGACGTGCAATGGGCAAAAAAAAGGTTGACGTGATGAATGCGCAAAGGGATATTTTCATTAAAGGTGCAGCCGCTCACAATGGAATTCCGAAAAAAAAAGCAGAGGAAATCTTTTCCGTGCTGGAAAAGTTTGCCGGCTATGGATTCAATAAGTCACACTCGGATGCCTATGCCGTGATTGGTTATTATACCGCCTATTTAAAAGCTCATTTCCCCGTAGAATTTATGGCCGCATTGCTTTCCTGTGACAGTGGAAATGCTGATAAAATCAAGGATTTAATAGGTGAAACTACCCGCATGGGCATTCCAATATTAGGCCCTGATGTTAATAAATCAAGGGAAGCATTTACTCCCTATGTCGAAGAAAATGATGGGTATATTTTGTTTGGATTATCGGCGGTAAAGGGTCTCGGTGACGTCGCCGCAAAAAATATTCTGTCGGAACGCGATCAAAACGGCCCATATGTGAATTTTATGGATTTTATGAAACGGATAGATGTGCGTGTGGTTAATAAACGGGTGTTGGAAGTTTTGATTTTGACTGGAGCATTTGATGTTTTCGGCCATGACAGAAAACATTTAATGGAATATTTACCTGCCGCCATGCAAGAAGCTGCCACAATGCAACAGGACGCATCAATGGGACAAATGCAACTGTTCGACACATTTGGAGTCGCTAAAGAAGGTAGGCAAGAGCAAATTCCGACGACATCTAACCCGATGTCGAAGATCGAAAAATTGCGCAATGAAAAAGTGCTTTTGGGGTTTTACATTAGCGGAAATCCGCTGGAAGATTATGAGCAATTTTTGCTCAGCATAAATTTGCCAGCGAGTGGAGATTTATCGGTTTTGAGGGATAAGGATCCATTTAGAATTTGTGGAATTTTAGGAACCATTAGCAAGAGAATTACAAAAAAAGATAATCGTGCATGGGCTTTTTTCACTTTGGAAACAAAAGATGCGCAGTATAAAATGAATTGTTTTCCGGATGCCTATGAAAAAGTATCCCATAGGTTGGAAGAAGGATCTTTGGTTGTGATTACTGGCAATGCGCGATTACATGATGCGGAATTTGGTTTTAATGTAAATGATCTTGAACCATTAAATCATGCAATCGGCAGATTGACAAAAAGGGTAACCTGGTTACTCGATGCGGAGACAAGCCAACTGTCAGCATTTTTGGATGAATTTAAAGATTTTGTCCATGAAAATGATGGAACAGTCGAGCACGTCCTAATTTTTGAATTTTGCGACGGTCACCAGGAAAAAGCAAAGCTAGCCAATTCACTGCGTAGTTCATTGGATATTAAAAAAATACAACATTTTATAAAAAAATCTGCCGTAAAAAATGTGCGATTTGAAGTGGAAGCATTGCGCATGCCAAGCAACGGCAAATGTTTCAGATAATTTTTATGGGTTGCCCATTAAAATTATTTTTTTATCTTTGCTTTGCCATAAGACAATGTCTGGAAATGACGCGATAGTTGTAAATGAATTAACAAAAAAATATTGTGGACAGGTGGTATTAAATGCCATATCGTTTTCGATAAAAGTAGGTAGTGTTGTTGGTTTAATTGGACCCAATGGAGCAGGAAAAAGTTCCATCCTGAGGATTTTAGCGGGCATAATAACAGGAACGTCAGGTGATGTATTAATCAATGGAAATTCCATCGCAGAAAATGTGATGCGGACAAAACAGCATGTTTCATTTATGCCGGAAAATAATCCTTTGCCAGATCACCTGCGCGTGGGAGAATATTTGCGCTTCCGAGCAGAATTGAAAGGTATTCCAGCAAGGAAAATTCGACAAAGTGCAGAAAAGGTTATGCGCCAATGTGACTTATATTACGAAGCACGCTATCGCATGATCAAGACACTTTCTAAAGGATATCGCCAACGCGTTGGCATAGCGGATGCCATGCTTGGGAATAGCGAAATTGTTATTCTTGATGAACCGACCATTGGTCTCGATCCTCACCAAATCATTGGTGTGAGGAAAATTATTGATATGAATAAAGGTACTCGTACGATTTTAATCTCGAGCCATATTTTAAGTGAATTGGAAACCGTCTGTGATAATTTTATCATTATTAATCGAGGTCATATTGTGGCTACTGGTACTTTGGATGAACTCTCGAACAACATTCAAGAGCAGGATACATTCTATGCCAAAATAGGTGGCAATAGACAAGTTATAAGGGAAAGTTTCGAATTGGCGGGGGTTCAAATTATTGAAATTAAACGATCTTTATGTGACGGAGAGTATGTGATAAAATTTGTAGCAACCGAAGAGGCATATCGTTTTTTGTTGTCAAAAATTTCTGGCCATGGAGAATTATACGTGAAAAAAATTGGGCACATAGAATATTCCCTGGAAGAAATTTTTTTAAATTTCACACGCCGGTGTAGAGATCAAGATGATGCCGATAACTCATGAAAAAGTTCTATACATTACTAAAATATGAGATATATAAATTGATGGTATCGCCAGCAACGTATATTATTGCACTAATCTTCATGCTATCAATTGGGGGGATCTTTGCATTTCTTTTATACGATTATATAAAATTCGAACAAGATGTCCCCCTAGTTCAAATGTTTTACCGTTGTTTCTGGTTACCAACGTGTATAATCGTTCCATTATTGTCCATGCGATCCTTTTCCGAAGAATACAAGTATGGAACATTTCATAGCTTATTTTCTGTTCCTATTTCATGTGCAGAGGTAGTGCTGGCAAAGTTTTTGGCTACATATGGGATGTTTATATTTCTGTGGTTGTGTTCTTGGTCATTATTCTTAGCGGTGGGATTCAAATCGGGATCCATTGTCCATGAAATAGCGTTTGCGTCCCAATTTAACATTGGAGGAGGGCTATTATTTATTGCAATCACAGGATTGCTTTTTGTTGCGATTGGCATATTTGCTAGTTCTTTGACGGAAAATCAAATTGTCTCATGCACATTGACATTTTTTCTCCTCTTGGTACTGTTCATTGGTGGACAATTTTTTGCGGATCGTTCGCAGATATCAAATTTGAACTTATATGGGACATATCAGGAGTCGCTGAATATTTTTTCACAACTGGACAATTTCTGTAATGGGGTATTTGACACACGTCTCGTTGTATTCTACCTATCAACGTGCAAGCTGACCCTCTGTTTTAGTGCGGCAGCTGTTCAAGAAAAGATTAGCTAAATTTCAACATGGCAAATTTTCGCAGTGGTAATAGGATAAAGGTGTTGTGTTCCATACTAGCGGTTTCGTTTATTATTACGACATATATCCTGGTTAATGCATTGTCGTCCAAATATTTCTATCGAAAAGCATTTGGCGAAAAATCTGGATTTATTTTAGGCGATGAATCGAAAAAAGTTTTAAGCAACTTGAGATCGAATGTAAATGTCTTTGTCCTTTTGGAGAAAAATAAAGAATATGCCGATGTGTTTGATCTGGTAAAAAGCGACATTCGACATTTAATGAATGAATATGTCAACTCCACGAATGAAAATCAAATTAGAGTAGAGTTTATCAATGTCATAGAAAACTCCAAGGGATACGCGGACCTATGTAGGCGTTTTGGAATTTTACCAACCAATTGCGTTATTATAGCTACAAACAACAAGACTAAAGTTTTGGCCATCGACGAGTTTTACAGAACCAGTAACGGCAGCGTCATAGCATTTCGTGGGGAACAAGTTGTAACATCTTCTTTGAAAGAGTTATCGAGTACGGATAACAACGTTCTATATTTTTTGGTTGGCCATGGAGAATATGAGTTGAATAGCGCATCGCTTTCTAAGGGTTTGTCGGCCTTAGCACATGCTGCAAAACAAAAAAATTGTGAAGTTCGTACCCTGAATTTATATGACACTAAGGCTATTCCAAAAGATGCCGACCTTGTTGTTGTTGTCGGAGCGAAAAACAAATTTCTCGGATTTGAAAGAGAAATTTTGCGAGATTTCATTGATAATCGAAATGGCAAGCTAGTTTTTGCCCTGGATGGAAATTTTGATGTTGGTTTGAAAGAATTTTTTGATGACTATGGAATTTTAGTGGGCAACAACCCGATTATTCCGATCCATGAGACCGCCGCAAATTATTCGGAAGATCTTGTAATAAAACGCTTTGCTTCCCATAAAATAAATGGCAAACTCATAGAATTCCGGGTACCCGTGGTTTTTGGGACGACCTATGAAGTTAAACAAGCTCCATGGTTTGTGGACAACGAAAAATTTGAAATTACAGAACTTATGCAGACGGATGATGGGGTAGTAGAACAAGGGGAAGAAGGCAATAATTCCCCTGGGCCACATATCGTTACAACTATTTCTGAAAGAAAAAAATTTAATGCCTCAGAAATAACAACAAACGCAGGAAAAATTTTAGTTGTTGGAAATGCTGATTTTATCGCAAATGGCAAATTCAAAATTCTGGGCAATAGGGTTTTTTGGTTCAGCATCAGCGACTACATGCTCTACGGCAGTAGCTTGGAAAATTTCAAAGATATTAAAATTGAAAGATACCGCTTGGCGTTGTCTAAAAAAACCTTTGCCGAAATCATGATTAGACTTGCGGTGTTGCCGCTATTCTTTTCTTTGCTGGCGATGTTGGTAGCATTTAGAAGAAAAAAATGATGAAAGGGAAAGTGGTGATTTTAATTTTGCTAAACGCGATTATATTCACTCTAGTCGGCTATTGGTTCCATTTTACAGCAAATATGCGGATAGTCAATGGGGCGACATGTGGGCTACAACACATTGATAAAATTGCCATATGCAACTTAAAGTCCAATTGGAAAGTTTTTTTACAAAAGTCTTCCAAATCTGGCAAATGGGAAATGGCATGGGGGGATAACATTTGGCCAGCCAATGGATTTGCTGTTGAACGATTTTATGAAAAATTGGAGAATCATCCTGATGCAAAAATACCCGATGTAATTCCTCCAAAGTATTACTATGAGGTGACGATTTTTGCACAAGGGTCTGTGCGGAAGATACAATTTACGGTTGAAGACTTGAATTCTATATTTTCAGATTTGACTCCTGAGTTGAATAAGTTACAATTTTCTGATGATGCAATTTTAGCGAAGCTTTTTAATCCCAGGGTTTTTTCGCATGCGGGAAATAATTGTAAAATTTTTAAAATAAAATCCAAAAAGTGGGAATTTGTTTTTTCCAAACGGCAAGGAAAGTGGTTTTTAGATCATTCTAACATGCGATTTAACATGCGATTAGAGATTAAAGATGAGCTGATATTGAAGTTTTTCCATGAGATCTTTTCACTGGAAAGCAAAGATATTACTTTTACCTATGATAATACTCCAGAGCATACTCTGTCAATTTCATTGTATGGTGAAAAAGCTAGCGAAAGGGTCAATTTTTTAGACGTTGATGAACAAACTTGTTTTGTCAAGAATGATGCCATTGATCTATTTTTCGTAATTGAACGCGAACAACTTGTAAAAATAGTAGATACCATCGAGAATTTGCTGAGGGTCCACATTTTTTCCCTAAATAATTGCAACGATATAAGCATTAACACGCCCAACAATGGTGAATATTTTAATTTCCATAACCCAAATAATCAAAACAAGTGGCAATTTACCCATTCGCAGAATGGAGAATTGAAAGTTAAGGAAATTTCACAGGAGGACATAGATACAATGTTAGCAGTTTTTACTACAACCGTATCGATGATTGTCGCCCCTTCGCTATTGTTCGAAGATAAAGCATTTACCGTAACATTGAATGAATTTTCCAACGACCCACAGATTTTCAATTTTTATAGAATGGGAGATCAATTATTTGTAGGGATGAGCGACCGGGATATTAAATTCGAAATAGACAGTTATTTTGAAGCAATACTATTCCATAACATAAGAAGATACAGCCGCCAATCAGAAAATATACGTCTGTGATTACTGAAACATGTAACTTTTTATCCTTCGGATTCTAAACAATCAAGTTGCTTTAACTTCGAATTATTTAGGACATAGGAAGTTTGCATTTTTTTTGCAAAAAGTTGGTTGTGGGTTATCAACAAAAGAGAACTACCATATTCGCGACATAGATTTATAATCATGTCCATGATTATATTGGCTGATTTTTCGTCGAGGCTTCCCGTTGGTTCATCAGCAATTATAATGCGTGGCCGGTTTATCATGGCTCGTACAGCGGCCACCCGTTGACTTTCTCCTCCGGAAAGAGTCAAAACATTGCGTTCTTCAAATCCACCAAGTTGAACCAGCCGTAACAATTGTTGCGCAAATTCTATGTCGGATGTTCTAATTTTAGATGTTATTCTTTTGGGGAACAAAATATTTTCAATGACGTTCAATTCTGGAATTAGGTTACATCGTTGGAAAATATATCCAAAAATTTTTGCCCGCAGTTGCGAAATTTTTTCAATACCATAGGTGATTGTTTTCTGACCTTCCCAAAAAATAGTTCCATGGGTAGGGGGTTCTAGCAATCCCATAATATTTATCAATGTCGTCTTCCCTGCTCCAGATTCTCCACAGATACTGATGGTCTCACGTTCTTTAATTCCGAAACTGACATCTTTCAAAATTAAGACATTTTCGAACTTTTTCTGAATATCTTCTAACTCAACGATATAATCATTCATTACGTAATGCTTCCGCAGGTTTAATTTTGGCGACTTTTTTTGCAGGTAACATTCCAGCAAGACAGCAAATTGTAACAGCAAAGACAATCACCTTTAAAATGTCACCCAATGTATAAGTTGCAGGCATTTGGGCAAAAGAATAAAATTTTAGCATGAAGTCTTCTACACCGCATAGTTTTACAAAAATTGAAATTATGTTATTTCTAAACTTTAGAAGAACCATTCCAAATGCAATTCCAATCATGCTTCCAATGATACCAATTATAAAACCTTGTATCATAAAACATGCAGCACATTGCCTAATTGTACCACCAAGCGCATTTATTAAACCCATTTCATGGGTTTTACGAACGACAGAAATGGTCATGGAGCTGGTAATGGAAAATGCCGCAACCAGTAAAATGAATACCAGGACGAAAAACATCATCGTTTTTTCAGTTTTTAAGACAAAGAGCAAATCCTTATTCATTTCTTGCCAACTCATTGCATGTATGGGAGGAGTTAAATTTTTGTTTAGTTCAAACACAAATTTTTCTGGACGTATGTTAGGTTTTAATTTCAACGAAATGCCATGAATTCCTTCGCTCAGACCGTATAAATCCTGTAGCGTATCGAGTGTTACGATGGCAATATTTTCATCAGACTGTCGATAACCAGTCTCATAGATCGCCACAACTTTTAATGTTTTTGGCAAAACTATTTCATCGCTTTGGGCAATTTCAAACATTATTGGTGAATAAATTTCCACACTATTTCCAACTCGTGCTCCAATTTGATTGGCAAGCTCACTACTGAGAATAATACTTTCACAATCAAAATCTTGTATGTTCCCATTCTTTATAAACTTTCGTAATTCCACAACCTTGATCTCATTTTCAAGGTCTATACCTTTTATAATCGGAAATGATGGACGATTGTTATATTTTAGCATAACAATTCCATAGGCATAATGTGCCACAGCGACGACTTCGGGTTGGTTTTTCAGGAAGGTGCTCAAACCATTCGCGTTATGTATTATGTTACTATTGGCATCTACCCGCACTTCACCCTGCATATCTACGATGGATTGGCGAATTTCATGTTGGAAACCATTCATCACGCTCTGAACGATAAATAACACCATCACCCCTAGGGCCACACCAAGGATAGACATGGTCGAAAAAAATGAGAACTTCTTTCCGGTTGGAAATAGCTGTTTTAACGCTAAGTATAGACACCAGTTCATCTACTTTTTATAAAAGAGCAAACGCTATTTTTTTTTAAAGCAATGGCAACAAAAAGTATGTTAATACTATCACTCAGGTTTCGAAATTTCCACATATAGCTTTATCGATTTATCCTTGTGCACTCCACTGGGCATATAAAATGATATCGCATTGCTTCCATTTTTAATGTATCGTGATATGTCTATTCGGCAGGCATTGCCATTCGATGATGAGTTTGCTGTTAGATTTAAACTGAATCTTTTACCATTTATGGTTGCTTGCAAAGAAGGGATATTCCATCTATTGTCTATTACCAAGGCAGCCGTCTTTTTCGTAGTGTAAAAATTCTGCGTTACCACATTTTGTGGCTTATTTGCAGACAATACTGCGGGAACCGTAGCGATGGAAATGCCCTGATAGTACCACTTTAAAATTTGATCAAAAGTTTTATTGAGGTGTGTGGCCATAAAGCCCGCACCATACTGGCTCATACCAACGGCATGTCCAAATCCTCCTCCATAGGCAATGATTTTTGTCAATTTTCCATTTTTATCTTTGAGATGGTCAAAAACGAAATTAGCACTCGGCAATAGGTTTCCATCTTTTTTGAACACACGCCTGATTATCAATTCCTTTTTGATTGAAATTTTTTGTGTCGTAGTCACAACAACCAACTCCATAACTTGCCCAGACACACCACGCTTTTTTACGCTTATCCGTTGAATATCGCCCAAATCGTTTGGGTTGCGAGAAAACCCATCAATAAAACCACAATCTTTTTGTTCCATTAGGGAAGCTTGTAGAACATTCTTTAATTCTTGGACATCCCATTCTTTTTGCCATCTGAAATATTTTGACTCAACGTCGAAAGATTTTGGATTGGACCGAAAAAAACTCCTAGCTACGTTCTCATTGCTAAGATCCCCGATTGTTGGATTATCGGGTTTTCCTCTTAAATATGGCAAAGGAGAATTTGAGAACATGTTCGTTTTGGAATCTGCAAATGCATTTTCGTAGGTCTCCGTATGTCCGCAGGATGTTGAAAAATACAGTGCAAGAATTAGATCCCAATTGTACAATAATACGAGTCCCTCCGTTTCTTTTATGGCTTTATTGGAAGTGGGATATTCAGTGTTGATGCCGAAATATACCTGGCTTGCTACAGAATCATATAAGTCAAATTCCTTGTACTCTTTGATCCTGGGGCTGAGAGCATAGTTCCTTGCCACTACCGCTTGGGCTTTTAGCGCCTCAAATCCAAATTTGATTGGCATTTCATTGGGAACGACACTTTTTAAATAATCTTCAATTGCAACAACATTGATGAGAAAAAATTGTTTATTATTAGTCTTTATGATTTCAAAATTCCCCCGATATAGGGCCTGTTTACCAAGTCTCTGCAGGTTTTTGACTCCCAAAAAACCATTTGAGCATTTTATTACAATATCTTCTCGAATGTTTTTCAAACATTTGTTTCCTCCAATTATTACAGTGAAATTGCCATTCGCTAGCTCAATTTTAATCGTCTGATTACGTGGAACTTTAGCCAAGTGGGATGAAGAGTTTATCTTGTAAAGATTGCATTCTCCCGTTGCTATGATTTCAATTTTACCGTACGCAAATTTTTCGAACTGATTATCGCTAATTGCTACCCTAACAGCCCGTTGCTTTTGATGATTAGCTTTGCAATCCAGTGGGAGCGTCGCAAAAATCATTGTTAGGAGCACCGTGAAACTTATTTTAATTTTTAACATGGCCTACATCTAGATAATTAAAAGCAAATCTGCAATCGCAATGCGCAATGTGATAGTTGTTATCTCATGGCAAGTACCACACATTTGCACCCGGCATCTTCAGGATTATCTAATTGTCTGAAATAATTCGAATAGCACAGAAAGAAATTTTCTAGTGTGAATTTCCACAATTATTTCTTGGGTAACATATTCCCAGGTGCATCGTTGCTGCTATCAACTTCAAATGTATGTGAACACCATCCAAGAACAGTATCCTACCCAGAAAAATATTCAACTCCACAGGAAAGGCTGAGTGCAGAAATACCTTTGCTAAATCTACCGATGTAGGATCCAACGATATTCTAGTGGATATTGAAAATTTTTGAGGCTCCGAGTGTCGCAATGGCAGCATTTCTGAAAGGCTATCTTCGTTCTTGGAAAAGTTCGTAAAGTCTTTGCTGAGACCAGATAATTGTTAGAAAAATATTGATTTTTTTTAATAAACCAACATGAATTCATCCCTCATCTGCTTAGGTGGCGGAATGGTAGACGCTGAGGACTTAAAATCCTTTGGCCGTAAGGCCGTGCGGGTTCGAGTCCCGCCCCGAGCACCATCGATGAATGCAAGGATTGCGGGATGATGGATTTAGACTAGAAGGAAAGCACGAGGGGACATTGATCTATCTGTGATCTATATTTTTTGTTCTACATAGTGCCACATTTGTTATCAAAAATTGAGGATTGCCGTGGAGATATTGTACATACGGGCAGTCGAAAACCCAGGAGGTGAGAGTTTTAATTGCTGGTCAAGGTATAAAAACGCTTATAGGTTATGTTTACACATCAATAGCTATAGTTTCTTCGCAGAAAAGGGCATATAAAAAGAGCAACTAAGAACTAAGAGGAAATGTACTACCCGTCAAATGCCATTTTCAAGTACAATAATCATAAATATCAAAAATTGGTTTTAAAGAAAGCATCTTCGAAACCTTCAAAACCTCCGATTTAACCGAAGACCTCGGCTAAAGGGTTACCGGATATAGTTTGGATATCCATGCAGTGAACCTGACTATGCGGTGGACTTGAGGGATATGCTTGTTTTACTTAAGAAAAGCAGCCAAGAGTTCTGGGAAGAGCAAACTACTCAATGACATCGCATGTCAGGTCGTGGAAGCAAACAGAGAAATGGAAAAACTTTTTCGAATGGATATCCTTCCGGAAGTGGAAACAGAGATCGAAAG
>JAITAS010000049.1 GCA_031284015.1 Puniceicoccales bacterium
CTAAACCCCATTGAGAAATTCTGGGCTCATCTAAAAAAGATGCTTTGCTATATTTTGCCAACTTCTCCTTCCTTCTTTTCCGCTCTTCAGCGCGCCTTTGTTAAGTGAAATGAGTATAGACCTTTCCTAGAACAGCTTTCGGCGGTTTGGATGACTAAAAGCCATCCTTTTACCACTTCCGCAACCACTAATTGCTGAGAATTGTAATTACCTCCGGAGCATTCCTTTTGGCCTTTCCCTTCACTCCTGCCAATGTTTTCCTCTCCCCGACTTTCTAACATTTTTTGGCTTTCATCCATTTTACTCCATGGCTTTACTTTTATGCTTTCGGGAGGCAAATTTCCTTTTATTAGCTAGGGACACTTTTCGGTGCCCTTGGGGGTGAGCTTCCCCTTTTGAATTATTTTGAGTTATCTGGAGTTTCCCAGATAACTGCCCACAACGGCAAATCCAACCGCCCGATATTTTCGTACAATTCCATTCACTGCCAACCTAAAAGCCTCTTCGAACCCTTCGATGGACGTCATGTGTTAATTTTCTTCGATATCACAGAATGTCAACTTTCCTTAACATTCGATTAAGCACGATACTTTAAGAAAAGGTCACATTTTTAAAAACTTGGAAGATTATTATTATTAGCCCACAGGGTTTGTCCATTTACAGTTATCGTATCCAATAACCTTTGAACCAAATCTTTGAACTCAGCCAGAGCAAATCCAACGTTATTAGCAGCAACAACAGCAGGATTGGCAGCGGCGGCATTAATAGCAGCGGTAGCGCCGCCAAGGACAATACTAATAGCTGCACCAATGTTTGGATTACCGGCAGCAGAGACAATTAAATGGTCCAAAATTGACCAAAATCTTTTTGACCTAACATGCCCCAAACGTACAAAACTTTCCGCATGCGCAACATTGGCGCCCGTTAGATTTATAAAATCAACACGCTCATTTACGCCGTGCCTATTCTTTCTGATGAACAAGATTTGTTTATTTATACGGCAGCCAGGATCCAAAACAGCTTCTCCAATTATGATACCATCACTGTAACCAGAACCACCATTCTGCAACATATTTGCACTTGGTAAAATATTCACTATTTCGTTAAACACCCCATGATTCCACAGCTCCATAAACATTTGCTTTGCAATAGTAGGTGGTGCAGGTGGTACATTGGGCAGAGTATGTAAAATTTTCTTATATTCATCATATGGATAAACATGTAGCACTGCCCAATGAACGGAATTTATAGTAGCCTTATGTGCAGCTTTGCCCGCCGAAGTTCCTACTATGGCTTCAGCGATGACATCGCCCTTTGTCAAGTCTACAGTCTTCTTATAGGATATCAAATAGTAAAGGTAGTGACCCAATTCATGGGCCAAAACCATCGAAGGTGGAATTTGAACATCTATAGGCAACCTTTGCCAGGATATCCCGCTGCTACTGGAGCAGGAATATGGGTATTTGTAGCAATACACACAGATTCACCCCCACTATGCATATTTGCTTGCCATTGTAGATTAATTTCACTCAATTCAACCTTGTTATCCTTGGCGAGGGAAATCTTGCTTTCTGTATTTCTACTTGCAAAACTTAACTTTGGAAGGCTGGGAAGGCAATGGTGTGCAATAATTATATTCCGAAAAAGATTAATGCCCGATGGTAATTGAAGCAAATCCATTACCGCCTGCACATAGCTAGCTCTACATGCCAAGTTACGTCCAACTGTTTCTTTTTCCCAAGTAAAAATAGAATTAATACTATCTATGGTTATCTGAATAGGAGTTTGGATATCCTGCACAAGCCCCATAAACGCATTTCCCCATTGATTTTGCGCTAAGAGAGGTTGCAAAATATTATCTGGTGGAAGCCGGGGATCCGGTGGTGCTGCTACCACTGGAAGTATTGGTGGCACTAGTGGTGCTGGTACCACTGCTCGTTTCTCCGCTACTTTGTTGGCCACCTTTGGCACTATGTTCAAAAAAGCCGAAGGAGTCACCTGTGCTGCTGTTATTGCTATTCCGTTATATAGAGCAGAGGCATAGTTAACTGGAACTTGGGGACCTGCTCCTACATTCACGTTAGCTGGAAGTGCAGCTGCGGCAAGAAGTGCTTGAATCATTTTTACATCCTTTAGAATTGACCAATAGTGCTTTCAACGCTAGCCACATCACTTTCGGAATATTGCGACTCGCATTCTTCTATTATCGCCTTTATCCATTCAAAGATACTTTGCATCTCAAAAGCCGTAACACCTACCACTTTTACGGCGTCATCACCATCTGGTATATTCCTCATGTCCCTTAACCACGTAAGAAGAAAATTTAAACATTTAGCAAATTCACTCTGAAATACAGCTTCTCCATTTGCATAAATCTCACCATTCCAGCTGCATAAACTCATATTATTCAATACATTGGAAATTCGTGCTGCCAAGTTAACGCTGTCATTAACCCTTATCTGATGGCCATCATATGTAATTTCACCATCCCTTTCACTCTTAGCTGCCTGTTTTATTGCTAAAAATTCCCGAGTTTTGTCAATTACTGAATTCAATCTTTCAAAATTGTCTAACACCTTTCCATCTGAGGTTCTAATTTTCATATTAAACCTTTCATTAATTCCGGGAAGTCGGTTTGATACATATTTCCCAAATTGCAAGCAAAAAGTAACCAAGGAAAGATATTTACGATTTCTTCATGTATGAGGAAAATTTTTGACGAAATTCCAGTCCTTTCGTCAAAATTTTTACACAAAAAACCATTGGTTATTTCCTTTGCCAACATAGACCATCCAGGCTGACTTTCTATTTTGGCGTATCGTTCTATAAACTAAACAGCTCAAACGCTTTTCCAAATGTTTTTTTGGCAGCTAGCTTTTCTTTCTCCTCTCTTATATGGGTGCTCCTGGTAATATTTTTTTCTTTTTTGAAAGTACTTTCTCGAATATAATTTTTGTCAGGACTACTGCAAAAGGCCGCAATTTATCCATCATATTTTCGATTTTTAATATGAGACATTTTCTCCATTAATTCCTTTTTTGACAAAGAGTGACAACAACAAGCCAATAAAAGTAAGAATCGGTATGGTCAAAAGAGCGTTTCTGAAGGCAATGTGGGATATCACATGTTCCATGTCGCCCGTAAAATTTTTCCCCATTAGCCAGCCCACTATTGGTTGAAATATTCCTCCCACAAACATAACAATCATGTTTATCACCGAAATTGCACTACCCTTTGCGTTCGACACATTAGCTTCCAAACTTGCAACAAAACAAATTACTTGTGGGCTTGAGGATATTCCGGCTAAAAATAGTAATGTTCCTACAACAAATGGCGATCGTATGGGACATATCAGTACGACCGAGAAAAAAATCGTACTTAAAAAACTGCCGAGTATTAATAGTTTCCTTCTGCATTTTATCAGATCAGATACTAACCCCATTATCGGGCCACCGATTAGCCATCCTATGTAAAGCATACTGGAAACCTTAGCTGCTGCCGCTTTGGGTAGATTTAGTGAACTCTGTACGTACTGAATTCCCCAAAGATCACCAAAGACAACGGTTGGCATATATAAGCAGCTAGCTACCAACCCTATTATCCATGTTTGTTTGTTTCGGCAAACGGAAATTAACCCAACAACAAAGTGACGAAGGGAAGATCGGTCAGCTTTTGCAAATCGCTTTTCCCGTTCCCAGCGTGGGGTTTGAGGGACAAACAAATATATAATTACAGATGTTACCAATCCCACGATTGCTAGTAACACCAGTGATATCCTCCACCCAGATCTGTCTATTAATACCGATAGGGGAGCCTGTCCTAAAATGGCACCGCAGATACCCAATGAGGTGGTTAGCCCGGATAAAAATGCCAATTTGTTTTCATGGAACCACACCGCAGCTAAATACATGACACCAATGAAAGCACAACTAGAACCTACGCCCGCCAAGATCCTTCCAATGGTTACGTAAACCAAGGAACGAGTTGGAATAATAGTACAAAGGCACCCAATGGATACTAAAATAGAGGCTGGCACAAGTACTTTCTTTCCCCCAAACCGATCAAACAGTAGGCCTGCAAATAGTTGTAAAGGGGCATAAACCAAATAATACGACCCAAGGACAGCACCCATTGTAGCGGCGGACGCAACAAATTCCAAGGCTAATTCACGTTCCATGACACTAGGGGCAATGCGAACTGCATATTCATATAAATAAAATATTGCAGCTGCTGTCCATGCCAGCCATGCTACGGAACCACTTTTCTTTTCAAACTTCATGTTTTTCTTTGAGCTAGCTTGCAGAATTTTTTAACCCGAGACAATAGAAAATTTTAAACAAAGGTACGAAATAGCTATTTGAAAAGTTTAAAAAGAAACTCCATGGCAGAATTTCGAGTATTAATCGGGAAAATTTTTATTCCAATATTTTCCATATCTCTAAAAGTTACCTTTTGATAAGCGGAATATTTGTTTTCAATTTTAGACATCGCTTCAATTTTGTTCGTATCTATTTCAAAAATTTCGCCAGTTTCGGAATCTTCGACCGTAATCCTACCGAGTTGTGCTTTTAGCATGTCATTGTCATCAACCATCGGAAATACCATAACGTCATGCCTCGATTTTAAAATATGCAACTGGGCTAATATTGCTTTCCGACCAACAGTCAGGGCAAAAGTATCACAAAGTAAAATGACCCTAGACCGTTTAACCAATACCTTATTTAAAAATTTCAAGGCACACGACAAATCTGTTCGTAGCTTTTCTTGCGAATGCATTATCTTGTCGATTGCGTACCGAAAGCACCCTGCATGTTGCCGTGGTGGGAAATATTTTTCTACTTGATTTGAAAATGCAACAAATCCCATCTTATCAGCATTTGCCTCAGATAGTTGGGATAATACCTTCAAAATATCCATCGCCAATGAAATTTTCCGTTGTTTTTTAGTTCCAAACTTTATGGATTCACTAACATCCAACACAAAAATGATATCATTCCCGCTGTCGGCACAAATGTTGTTTACAAACAAAGCATTCGCTTTGGCGGTAACATTCCAATTTATGAGACGCGTATCGTCTCCTGCGACATATTCCCTAGCGTCACCCAATACGATGCCACTTGGACAAAAGAACTTGCGGTATAGTTTTGAAAGTGTACTTTTAGTCCAAAAAACCATATCAATGCCACCTATTCAATTGCGGACAATAACCATTGAGCAGCGGACATATCTTTTCCCGTGGAGAGTATTGCTTTTAACTCCGACGAAGCCTCTTGTATAGAATTTTGAAGCCGTTCATCGTCCATATACCGTAAAATATGTTTTGCTACCAACTTTGGCTTCAGCTGGAATTGTATGAATTCCTGCCACACGCACCGATTCAACAAAATATTTGCAATGCCTAAATATTTTATATTTACCAATATTTTCCCGATGGCATAGGTCAGCGGATGTGTTTTATACACAATTACACCTGGAATTGCTCCCAAACAGCACTTTAACGACATTGTTCCCGAACTCATAATGGCTGCGCATACTTCAATGCAATTCCCATCAGCCGCAAATGTTATCCTATCTAACAACTTTGAAAACCTTTTATTCAAAATTTTTCGTAGGACAGCCAGTATGGTTTCATCCGGATATACCACAATCGCCGTACATTCTTTGTGTTTCAAAATTTCCTCAAAACTATCCAATAGCAAGGGGAAAATCTTTTTGACAGCGGGACCTCTGCTGCCGGGCAATAATAAGATCGGCCCCCGAGGGTTATACGTAACATTTAGTCCATAGGAATCTGCCACAAAGGGATGTCCAACGAAGTTTACTTCTAAATCAGTTTCCCTGAACCAGTTCTTTTCAAATGGGAAAATTGTTGCTACTTTATCGACAATTTTCGCCATTTGATAGCACCGTTTTGGTTTCCATGCCCAAAGCTGTGGCGATATGTAGTAGAGAACTTTTATATCTCCGCCTGCTTTTATGGAAAGCCTAGCATCGAACAGCATTTGAGCCAGTCGAATGTTAAAACCAGGGTAATCTATCAGACAAATCGCATGGGGACGATTTTTTTTTATCCATAAAAATATCTGTTTTATTAATTTTGTAAAAAAGAAAAAATGCCGCAAAACTTCGCATAGGCCAACTACTGAAAATTTTGTCATATCCAAAATCAAATCAGCTCCAGCATTTTTAAGAGCAATTCCTCCAAATGCTACAACATTGATATTCGGACGTATTTTCCTTACCTCCACCAACATTTCCGCCGCATGCTGATCACCGGAGTGTTCTCCTGCTATGATAACTAAATCTACTTGCTTCCCTATGTGGGACTCTAGGTCAATTTTTAAATTTTCCACCTGTGGGTAAAAATGAAATGAGACAAAGACTTTTGTCAAATCATATGAAAAGTTTTACAGTAAAACACGTGCCAATTTCTGTGCCTAACATTTTTCATAAGACTTTTTTGATAAAAGCTTTGGATAAAAAGCCCATCAGATTCTAGGATGGGCTTCTTTCCTTTAAAAAGCGTTTCTTTTATTGAGTGTTTCTTGGAAACAAAAATTGGTTCCTTAAACACATTTTTACTCTTCTTCTTCTATCACAATGGCATCAAATACAGGAAATCTTCGTTTCAGCTCTACAAGTTTTTCTTCACTATTTTCACCACGACACTCTTCTTTTATAGCTTCATATATGTTATCCCAATATGTTTGATTTTCTTCGTTAGGTGATGGCAATTTGTTAACAATCAGAGTGGCGAGATTTTTTATACCTTCTTCGGCTGACTTACGCCGATCTTTATTGGTAACAATGTCTGTCATTGACCCAGGCAAAACAGCTACTAGCTCGTCGACTCTTTCTTTCGGCCTTTGTCTAGAAGATTAACTATAGTCACATCCATAATAGAATTTTTCCTTATTTTGTTCTATTCTGTTTTGTGAATCAAAACCATATTTTTTCTCCAAAACAAAATATTAGCATACGTATGGTAGAATGAGATAAAATGAAACGAAAAATCAAACATAAAACGCAAGAATTGCTTTCAAAAAATACTCCACAAGGGCGTCACAATAAAACAACATGATTTTCATGGTCTTTGTGGCCAATAAGAAGCCCCGAATATCTTTGCGAATATTCGGGGGCATAAACCCGGCAACAATCTACTCTCACACGACAGCGTGGTCGCACTACCATCGACGGCTGAAGACTTAACGAACGTGTTCGGGATGGGAACGTGTGTTTCACTTCACCTATGATCACCGGAAAGTCATAAAAACATGTAAACAAAACCATACAACTTTCAAATCGTAGGTACAACTACCCCTTTCTAATTAACCGGACAAAATTCGTTGAATAACCATCTATACCATCCAACAAAGATCACCTAAATCGGGTAAAATAAAGACAGGGCACGGCACATAACATGTTTTAATAAAAAGATCATAGTTTAATGCATTGGGAAACTCAATATTAATCTAAAAAGACGTTTTGCGAAGAAAAAATAAAACCTCACGAGTCATTAGTATCGGTTAGCTCAATGCGTTACCGCACTTACACATCCGACCTATCAACCTGGTAGTCTGCCAGGACTCTTTAGGAGGATTAAATCCTCAGGGAAACCTCATCTTGGGAATAGCTTGGCGCTTAGATGCTTTCAGCGCTTATCTAGTCCGAGCTTAGCTACCCGGCGCTACCGTTGACACGATAACCGGAACACCAGCGGCTCGTCATTTTCGGTCCTC
>JAITAS010000038.1 GCA_031284015.1 Puniceicoccales bacterium
CATTTTTCTCCATAATTCATCTGATATGTCATGCCTTCTGTGTGCTTTTGCGTCCATGCTCCACGCTTTTGCCCTTCTTTTTCATTTTGTTAATGTTTTATTTGACGACACGCCCTAGAGAGTATAATAATTCATCACATATATGAATCAAATATAATGAGCACAAATTAATGGTAATTTTTCTGCCAATTCTCCAAAAAATCTTTTTGTTTTTTATACTCTTACTTTACGATCTGCGTAAATCTTCTTTGACCATTGATTTTTTTGTTATAACAATTATCATGCGCAATCGATGAAAGAGATTGTGTTTTTTAATCGCTATACCAATGCCGTAGAGGAAGAAAAAATTGTAGGAGAATGGTGGCTACGGCTAGCGTATTCGATGGCTGTGGGGAAACTAGTAACGGCATTGTTGTTTAAACGGAAAATATTTTCCGTGGTTGTTGGAAAATTCGCATCCAATCCAGCCAGTAGGAAAAAAATTAAACCTTTTGTGGAAAAATATGGACTCAAAAGTGATTCTTTTGAAAAAAAGATCCGCGAATTTACATCGTTTAACGATTTTTTCATTCGCAAATTAAAACCATCGGCCAGACCAATTTCTCCCAAAACCAGCACGATTACTTCGCCCGTCGATGGTAAGCATCTGGCATATGTTAATATGAAAAAACTTTCGCCATTTTTCGTAAAAGGAGAACAGCTGTCGGTCGAAGATTTGATCATTGACAAAGCGATCGCTAAAAAATTTGCCAATGGTAGCGTCCTAATATCTAGGCTCTCCCCCATCGACTATCACAGGTTTCATTTTCCAGTCGCGTGTACCCCCGAGAAAACATTTCTGATAAAGGGAGAATATTCCTCCGTTCACCCAATGGCAATGGGCGGAGTGGTCGACACCTTTCTAAAGAATAAAAAAACTTCAACATTGTTGCACACCGAAAACTGTGGTGATATTATGATGATTGAAATAGGAGCCATGTGCATTGGATCCATTCAACAAACTTTTGCTCCCAAAAAACCTGCGTTAAAAGGAAGCGAAAAAGGATATTTTGAATTCGGTGGTTCGACGGTAATTCTGATCTTTGAAAATGGTCGCATACAATTTTCGGATGACATTTTGGAAAATACTGCCTCCGGAATGGAAACCTACGTCCTAATGGGGGATGAAATTGCTACGATTCTATAACAATCTCAGAGAATGTTAAACGACATAATTTTCCAGGAAGATGGCCCCATTGCACAATTTATAGATAAGACATTGGGTGAAGCAGTCGCTTTGCACGCTTCCGATATTCATTTTGAAATTTTTGACAGCAAATTTGTCATACGCTACCGAATAGATGGAGAATTGATAACCCTGGAAGATTGTACCGAAGAAATTGCCAAGCCTATATTTTCTCGCCTAAAAGTATTGGCTAATCTAAACATTTCCGAAACCAGGTTACCCCAGGATGGTAGTATTGTACGTGTAATCGATGGAAATGAAATCGAATTTCGAATATCATGCTTGCCAACACAATATGGAGAAAGTGTCGTATTGCGCGTATTGAACAATAGCGCTGATATCTTTGCCCTGAATAACCTGATGCGTGGTTACGATGAACTCAGAAATTTTCTAAACAATATCACACATAAAAGCGGGTTAACATTGTTTGTTGGCCCTACGGGATGTGGTAAGTCAACTACCCTATATAGCGTATTACGTGAAATAAAAAGTGATGAAATAAAGATTTTAACCTGTGAAGATCCAGTTGAACAGCGCATAGATGGTATTTCCCAGAGCAACATTAATTCTGCCATTGGGTTTTCTTTTTCACGTGCTTTGCGTGCTTTTTTGCGCCATGACCCCGACGTAATATTTGTGGGCGAAATCCGTGATAGGGAGACGGCAGAACTTACAATTCGGGCAGCGATTACTGGACATTGTGTTTTAGCGACGCTACACGCCAATGATGCTATTGGTGCAATTCCCAGATTACTTGATCTGGGAATAGAAAGAACTTTAATCGCAGAAGCATTGCTATGTGTCATATATCAGCGGTTGGAAAAGTTTGGCCACGCACCGAATCAACCCCAATCTCTACAAACAAGTTTTGGGCGCTTTGCAAAATTCGACACGCTATTCGTTGATAGTACCATAAAAGACGCAATCAGATTAAATAAACCAATCATTCTTGCCACAAACACTTGACTAAATTACAGCCCATGGCAATTTCATAAATCGGAAATGTTCATAGAACTTTGCATAAAAATCTGCATGGTAATGTTTGTTGTTATCTGTGTGTTACATAGATTAAGTAACAAACCGGCCGATGACATTGGTGTGAAGGCTTTAAATATTGATATTGGGCAATTTATCTGCATCGGGATATTGTTTAGAATATTTGCAGTTGTTACTCAAACACTGTTGCTTGGCTTATTTGTTAAAATCTTAAAGTTCGAAAAAACGAATGACATATCAGCAATAATATTCTGTTTAACGTCACTGGTCCTTACACTTGTTACAATTAAACTTTTTTGTGTGTTTCACGGGAAAATTATATATGGGACGCGTCCTTTTATAAACATAGTGAAATCGGCAATCTATAATTTGGGTCTAATTTTCCCAATACTCTTTGTGGTCAATTTCATATGGATCACTCTTTTGCAAATTGTGCATTCCTTTGGAATACATGTTGATCTCAGTCCTCAAAATAACGTTCAAGTGTTTACCAACCCCGATAGTACTTTTGCAATAATTACTCACATAATCATAGCAGTTGCCATTGCTCCAATTTTAGAAGAAATAATTTTTCGTGGATTTATATACAGAACTCTGAAGGGATACGGAAATAAGCTCTCCGCTCTCGGCTTTACTTCACTTATTTTTGCATTGATGCATTGGAATCTATCGGCATTCGCTGGATTATTTGTACTAGGCATATGCTTGATACAAGTTTATGAGCGTAACTCCGACATACGCGAACCGATGCTAATACATGCATTATTTAATGCAACAACAATAGTTGGACTACTTTGGGATGCCCATGCAACAATTATTTGACGCAGAAATGGTTTGTAAAACCGCAAAAGATACGCAAAACCTGGCCACAAATTTTGCTAAGCTTTTGCCGCCTAATTCGTCCATCGCCCTGATCGGCGACCTTGGTACAGGAAAAACAACATTTGTTTGTGGATTAGCTTATGGACTTGGCATATCCGATATGGTCCGTAGTCCATCATTTAACATCCTCAATATTTACTCGTCCCATGTTTCCCTTTTGCACATTGATGCCTATCGTCTCGATGGCTCTAAACAAGCAACGAAAGCGCTAATGCTCGACGATTTTCTAGTTCCACCATACCATGTAGTCGTAGAATGGCCAGAACGGCTTCACAATTTTTTAGAAACATGCCATTTTCGGGTCACTTTCTCGATGGAAAATAATTTTTCTAGAACGATATACATTCAGCAAATACATCGGCCCTCCCCATAGGAGACAAAAAGCAACTTTCCATGTAAGGAGATGGAAAATTTTTACAAAAGCTTAGAAAAAGGTAATTTGTGAATCCTCATGAGAAGTATCGGGTTTTTTATGCCAGACATTTTTTACGAAGACATTGCCTTCTTCTTCCAGCTCCCTTAGTACATCTTTAGCACGGGAAATAACTTCACTGGGAATGCCCGCCAATCGAGCAACATGTATTCCATATGATTTGTCAGCTGCTCCATCCAAAACTTTTCGCATAAAAATTATTTCATCGTTCCATTCTTTGATTTCCATTTGGAAATTTTTCATGCGTGATAGAGTTTGGGATAGTTTCGTCAATTCATGATAGTGGGTGGCGAATAGTGTTTTAGGCCCTCTGACTTCATCCCTGTGGAGGTATTCGATGACTGCCCAGGCAATGCTTAACCCATCGTATGTGCTCGTACCACGGCCTACTTCGTCCAAAATGATCAGGCTGGAATTTGTCATATTGTTTAATATATTGGCGGCTTCTGACATTTCTAACATGAATGTTGAACGTCCACGCGACAGATCGTCGCCGGATCCAATGCGCGAAAAAATTTTGTCGATAAGCGACAGTTTACATTTCCTAGCGGGAACCCAACAACCAATGTGCGCCAGTATGGCAATCAAAGCAACTTGGCGAATATATGTGGACTTACCCGCCATGTTGGGCCCGGTGATCAACGCAATCTGAACCCCATCATTGCTCAACTTTAGGTCATTGGGTATAAAATTCGAAACATTTTTGAAAGTATCTGAACTTTCATGTTTCAATATTTGCTCAATGACCGGATGGCGACCTTCTACAATTTCTAAACAATCTTCACCAACTATCTCTGGACAGCAATAGTGATATTCTCTAGCCAATGTTGCCCACCCACAAAAGACATCCAATTGAGCTAAT
The DNA here is from genome assembly GCA_031284015.1 of Puniceicoccales bacterium. Taxonomy (GTDB): domain Bacteria; phylum Verrucomicrobiota; class Verrucomicrobiia; order Opitutales; family JAIRKQ01; genus JAIRKQ01. The sequence continues at coordinate 4,399 of JAITAS010000038.1, forward strand.
GCTTTGGATGCTTCTAGCAAATCCTGGAAGTTTTCCAATGTCCTAGCGACTAATTCATTGAAAATTTGTTCTTCCAATTCGATTGCTAATGTCTGGGAATTTAAAATCTCCATTTCCTTTTTCTTCAACTCGTCGGTGGTATACCGTTCCGCATTGACTGTTGTTTGGCGCCGAATATAATAATTTGGGACAAAATGCAGGTTTGACTTGGTTACTTCAATGAAATATCCAAACGCACCGTTGTATTTGACTTTTAGGCTTTTGATACCCGTTTGCAATTGTTCCTTGCGTTCGAAATCGTTGATCCAAGATTTACAATTTATCGACAAGTTGCGATATTCGTCGAGTTGAGCATCGTAGCCCGTTTTTATATAGCCACCGGATAGCAGATCGACTGGCAAATTATCTCCCAGTGCGGAAGATAAAAGATATTTCAATTTATCGAACGTATTAATGTGTGCGGAAAAATTTCTTAGTTCGGGAACCTTACTTGTTTCCAGGAAATTTTTCAGCGTGGGAAATTGCTCGATGGTTAACCTAACCGCATTTAAATCTCGTGGATTTCTCATACGGTTTTGTAGGCGCGTTAAAATTCGCGATAGGTCATGGGTATTTTTTAAGCAATTCTGAATATTAAGCTGCAAGACTTCATCTTCCCAAAATGCATGTACGCAGTTTTGCCTCCGCATAATTTCATTTTTCTGCAAACTTGGTTCGATCAGAAACCTTTCCAGTTGCCTCGCCCCAGATGGAGTTATCGTCCGATCGATAGCATGTGTGAGCGATCCAATTTTTTGACCGGAAACGGAATAAAAGATTTCTAGATTTTTGATCGTAGAATTATCAATTTGGACGGATTCTTGAGGTTTATACAGCCGAATTGATTTGATATTCTGCGGTTTTTGGCGGAAATTTTCTTCCGCGTAGTGGAGAAGAGCTCCAGTAGGTCCTAAAGCTGGATAGTCATTGGGAGTTATTCCATAGCCATCGAAATTTAATACCCCTAAAATTTCTTTGGCAACGTTTGCACCATGAATTCTGTCGAAATAAAATTCCGGCAATTCCGATATGGTGCGACCTTTGACTAAATCATTTAGAGATTCTTGAACACTTGTGTCTAAATTTTGCCACTGGGATTGTGAATTTTCTGGAATTATGACTTCGGTCGGATTTAACGCAAAGGCAATTGGTAATAATTTTTGTAAATCATGGGACGTTGCGATTTGCAGTTCGCCCGTTGAGGCTTCAAGCCATGCTATGGAGAGTTCATGTTTTTTTACATTAATTGCTAAAATATATTTATTCTCCCTAGCCTCCAGTTGTTGTTCTGAAAGTATGGTTCCGGGCGTGAGAATTCGTGTCAAAGATCGTTTTACGAGGTGCCCCGGTTTGGGAATGCCAGTTTGGTCACAGATGGCAATTTTATATCCACGGTTTAAAACTTTATTGATGTATGACGTCGCTGCATGGTAAGGGACTCCAGCCATTGGCATAGTCCCTCGTCGAGTTAATGTTATTCCCAACAAGCGTGCTCCAATTTCCGCATCTTCATTAAATAACTCATAAAAATCACCAAGGTGGAAAAATAGCAACGTTTTTTTCGGCAGTGCTTTTTTAATTTCCAGATATTGCCGCATCATAGGGGTTGATGATTGGTCATTTTGCATCGATTTTTTCTAAAATATGGCCAGTCATTTTGATTACAAATAAAATTTTGACCTTGAATGGTGTGCTAAACATAGGCATCCCAATATCACAAATGAACACAGAATTATTAGCCAGTTGATTTTATTGGGAAGAATACGATTGCTCGCTTCCTGTGTAGAAGATTTATTTTGAAAAGTGGCTAATATCCACTTAAGGTACACGTATCCAAGGGAATAAAAACAAATAATGTATGCTACGAAGCTCCAAATCCACCCGGGTTTGCAGATAGCCCCTAAAAATTCTATCCTCCAGTAAAATCCCGGCAAAGGTGGCGTTCCAAGTAAAAATGCCATTGCCAAACATAGTGAAATGGCAACGAATCTTTTTTTCCAAAAAAACCTGTAAAAGTTTTCAACATATACGGAGCATTGATCATATTCCAACTCTTTTAAAAATCCAACCGCCAATAAAATTATGTTACTAGCTAAATATGGGAGAAAAAATATGTGAAGAAATGTCTGTAGATTTTTAAAAGGGAATCCAATGGCGAACATATTTACCAAAAAAACAGACTGTGCCAAATCTGTACGCTCAAAAAACCTTGAATAATTTTCGGCATATAGGGCGAAAGCTACGGACAGCAGCATGGATAAATTCAATAGGATGAAAGATATTCCAAGAAATTTTAGTTCAGTGAAATACAGAAACCAAGCTAGCAGAATTTTACTGCCAACGTTCAGCAATAGCCGTACCAATAGGGACGTTGGTCGCAATGGTTCAGGCAAATTTCCCAGCGCATACAATACAAAAAATACGGGTACCGTTAAAACATTCATTCACAACAGTTTCTATCATGAGTAAAGATTTTTTATACAATTCAAATATTTTTTATCTGTTACAGAGATAGATTCGGTTAGTTCTTAGGTATATATAGGTATATAACTGACTAGAGCGTGTCGTCAAATAGAACATTGACAAAATGAAAAAGAAGGGCAAAAGCGTGGAGCATGGACGCAAAAGCACACAGAAGGCATGACATATCAGATGAATTATGGAGAAAAATGG
>JAITAS010000064.1 GCA_031284015.1 Puniceicoccales bacterium
AATCATTATGAACCCAACTCTTGTTTGTGTTGGTTAATACTGTCTCTGCTGCCAATTTAACGATGCCAGCAACATCACTATGTGGTCTCTCGTTTGAGAACACTATTTCGTTGTCACCCAAAGCCCTGTTCTCATTGTATTTCTTACATATCTGCTTTATTAGCTCTATATTTGGATTTCTCGAACCCAGAGACTCTTTATCTTTCATTTTTTGTATTATGTTGAGCAATAGATCGTGGTTGATTGCCTCTTGGACTTTATACTTATCTACATCACACAACGATATAACATTGTCGCATAAATTTTTTATTAAGTTGGGATCACCTTCAATTTCGCCCAAACAAGGAATCTTTCCGCTGCGTAAATGTTTTATGGCAAAATCGTCATCTTCTTTCATGCCTAATCGCATTAATATTTGCTTCGCATGTTCACTAGTAATGATGGAATCTTTGTCTAGCTTTGCTTCTTCCACGTATGCCATGGCGCTTCTGATACTATCCTCATCTGATTTTAGGCATTTAAGAGCTTCACCTAAGGGTTCACCTGAGGGTTCACCTGAGAATATTTTCAATTCCAAATTTGGGTCTGTTATTTTAGAAATAACATCTGAGATATAATTTCGATATTGTGTTTCTTTTGCTGATATGGCGCTGGCAATATCGGAACACTTTTGTTGCAACTGTCCAATTTGACTGTCAACTATCCCATTCCGTAAATTGCGAACGAGCTCAGCGCCTACTCCCGCTTCATTTAATGCATAAAACATGCAATTGCCATCAGCTTGATGGTTATTGTGTACTTTTCCACTTTCAGTTTGAAGAGGTTCGCACTTACAAGCATACGTTGCATGAAGATCGATTTTTGGAGATTTGGCGATCCGAACGGGTGGTTGCACGTCCCGAGGAGCAGGTTTCAAACTTGATGGCCGAGTAGGTGGCTCGATTTTTAACTCTTTTCGGCCGAAAGCATCAATATCCCCTGTCCCAGGCACTACCGAAACTGGTCTTGACGACGGAGTGCGTAACGGCTGAGATGGTCGCGTTACAGCTGTCGTCGTGTCATTAGGCGATTGCGATGGACTGTTTTGTGAGTTTGCCTTACTCCGTATGGCATCTAGGAATCTAGCATTTGATGGTTTTTCGAGACGAGCCATTGTGCTTCGATGATTCAAGATAAAACTTGGATTGATTTTACTGGCAGCTTGCCACAAGCAAATTTCCCATTGTTGGTCATCTTCGATTGTATTAATCTTATTTAATATGTTATCTATTGAGCTGTGTTCGGTTAGAGCATGTTGGGCCAAAAATGAGCGATAAACATCTGTTGCCCAGCCATATGATACTACTATAGAATTTTTGCACTCCATATGGGTTTTTTTAGCATCTTTTGACCTGAGCACTAGAAAATTACGAACATTTTCAAGGAAGGATATCCGATCCGGAGATGTTACTTCCGCGGGCATGCCCAGCTTCTCAAACATCTGTACCGTTAACTTTGGATGGGAGTCAAACCACGCCACATCAGCATTGAAAAAGTGTGCCATCCAGAGTGCCTGCTTTAGAAATAGTTTCTGGCTTTTAGGAAGTATGCCGCAACCACTGCTTGACTTAGCTGCAGCTACTCCATCTATAGTGCACAGGTAGCAATTTGTGAGCATACCATTTTCAATCATGGATTGTATCACCTTGAAATCATGTCTCGCAATGAAGTGACATTTTTGTTTATCAGGCGCTTTGGGATTCCAGGACAACAGCAAATATTTTGCATCCTTTTGTGTTGCATTGAATACCGATTGGCTTTCGCTTATGGTTTTCCAGAAATTTTTTGTTCCAATGAATTGCTTATCCAATGACTCTGGTAATATGGATCGAGCGGCATTGTATCTTGCCACAGCTTTCGAAGGCATTTCATTTTGAGGCATATCGATATTTTCCATGCGCATGTATAACCCGAATGGAGAAGCGTCCCATTTTTTTGTAGCACTCCATGCAGGAGTAGGTTTTTCTGGGCTATCTATATTCACAGGGTTTAGATAATTTCCTAGTTGTGATTGCTTAAACATCTGGATTAATTGCTCCAATTCCAACTCTAACTCTGTTTGTTGCTGTTGCTGTTGCTGTTGCTGTTGCTCAACTATGTGCACTTCTCGCCCATCAAATGCCAGTGTTCCTTGATCATCGAAAGTCAACGTTTGTTGTTCTCCAATTTCCTCGATACGGGCATTGCCTACTTTTCGCAGAGATTCAATTTTTTCCTCGTCAAAAATACCACCTAACTTATGCAAGGAACTTTCCCACCATTTTTTCAAAGTATCAGTTGCTCTTTGCCAACTGCGCTCCTCCGTCCATGCATCTACGTCGAAATCATTGGTTGACGACATTAGAGACTCTGTTTCCTTGAGCAGCTCCCCAAGCTCAGCACGTGAGTATTTTCTGAATTTGTCCATGTCCTTGATGTCAGTGGTTTTTCCTTTTTTTACACTCCACACAGAGTACGCAAAATCATATGTATGACGGCAAATAGATATCTCGGACAATAATTGGGCTCTACGTTTCACATCACTGAAATAATTTTCGAAAAGTGAACCCCGTTGCGTGAATTCATCGTACAGTTGTTGTTTCTGCCTTATGCAGTCGTCACACTCTTTGACTGCTTGTAGCTTTTGCTCACTAAATTTCTTTCTGGCTTGTTTTATTTCATTTAGCTTACGCTGAGCGAAGTCATAGTATTCTTTTTGCCGAACTGCCTGAGGATTGTTTTTCCTAAATTCCGTTATGGATTGTTGTAAAGTTTTCAGCTTTTCCCGTTCGGTTTCATAAGTTTTATAGCGTTCGTTTTGGGAATATTCATTTTCTTTTTGGTCTGATTGTGGCATACTATTAAGTAGCTCAATTGGTTTGGAATATATCCTCTTGAAACTTTCTATGTCGCGCTGTAATTTGTCTTTCTGTTTCAAACAGTTGCAATATTCTTTGAATGCTTTACCATCTTCTGCAGAATTAGCCTGAATTTTTTCTTCTTGTTGTTGATGAGCTTGCTCAATTTGTTGTTCAATATTATCATACTGTTTTTGCATTGCTTGAAACCTTTCCGGCTCAATTTTGCTACGAAACTCATTATTCTTCTTGTGCATTAGAGTGGATCTTGATACTATATAACTGTATTCTCGGCCATGTTTCTTCTGCGCTATTTCACGTTTCTCTTTTATCATTTGATTGATGATGTTTTGCCTGATGTCTGCTGGTGGTTCATTCAGTAGTCTCCGTTGTTCAGCAAATTTGTCAGATTTATCGGTTTCTTGAGACTCAATCTGTTTTGATAAATCCACAAGTCGTAACCATTGTTCAAATTCTTGATATCTGTCTCGCAGAAAACGTGAGTCCCGACGGTACTCATCTATCTCTTTATTAAAAGCGCAATAGTTCTCAAATGATTGATCCCTTTCCTTATCATTGCCGGATGGCTTTCGAATTGCTTGCTTTACCTCTTGAAGTGTGGCATACTGTTTAACTACGTTGGGATGATTATTCTCAAATTCTTTTATGGATTGGTTTAATTCCTCCAATTTTTTCAGTTCACTCTGAAAGGCTCCCAAGTTAAGGAATTTGTTTGCTTCAGGGCTGTAATGCTTCAATTCCTGCTCTAATTCCTGTTCTAATTCCTGTTCTTTTTTCCGAAGGATCTCATAATGTTTGGCTGCTGCAGGATAATCCTTCTGAAATTCCGCTATAGATTGCTCTAATTCCCCCAGTTCGGCATAAAATTCATTAAGTTGTTTGGTTGCATCCGAATGATTATGCTCAATACACTTTAGCCTTGCTTCGACATTTCTTTGGAAGAAAACATGCTTCTTATAATACTCTTGGGCATCAGCCGTCAAATCATTAAACATCGAATCGACAGTTTTACTGTATGTCTTACGGCATTCGACCACGTCGGGATGATTCTTCTCTAATTCCTCCATAGTCTTATTTAATTGTTCTAATTCCTTGTTCCACTTATCCAACCTGCGAAATATTTCCTCACACTCGACCCCATGATTTTCGAGTGAGATTCCCTTGAAATCACAGTACAACATTCCGAATCTATCTCTATCAATAGTGCATGCTTTTGTTGTCAAACAATATGCATTTTGAGTATAGTGCAATGCCTTTTCCTCAATGAGTTGTCGTATAAATTCATGTAGTTGCAAATATACAGCTTGTACGTGCTGTCGCGATATACTTTCTGATTCGTTGCGAATCAATCTCTTCAGCAGCCGTAGAATAGGTATTTCGCCACTTTCACCAAAAATAGAATTGGCAGCTTCGCGAGACACCACGCAATCAATCGTTTGTCCGTCAACATCTAGATATTTGCGCTCACGCATTATAGCTTGCAAAACCCCACCGAGACCATTTCGAAACAAATTAGTCGTCACGATCCCATGGCCATTGGACATCATTTGTGCATCGGATCCTAGGGACCGAGATGAGTCTAAAACCGTAAACAACTCTTCAATATTCGTCGGCCTATCCAATTTCGGATCTACGATTTTGCGAGGACTAAAATTTTCTCCATTCATCTTAACATCTTCCACCGAAACAATCGCAAACCCATTCAATGTCGGATCAAAATATTCGATGTACTTTGCCCCATTGCCGTTTTTTAAGATAAACTGCACAACCTCGACTATCGCTTGCCGGACCGGTTGATCTTTAAACTGTGCACCATGGTCAATTATGATGCGCAGGTTCTTTTTCTTATTCTCATCAACTTCTTTTTCCCACCAAGAAAGCACTCCTCTAGCGGTCTGTGAATCTTTTTCCGGTACGGTTATTATTTGCGTTTTCTTGACTTTGGGATCAGCATCTAGCATAAGCTTACAAATGATCATACCAAGTGAACCATCTTGTAGGTCTATATGCTGTCTTACTTCCGGCGTATATACTTGTCGGTTTTCAAGGGTACCAGACATACTTATGGTACTCCAGAAAAGATTAGCAAGGCTTAGTGGTGAGGCTTCGTAGGATCGCGAACAGTATGTTGCTTGTAACTGAGCGAATTGAGACACAATGTTTTTTTTCATTTGTGATTGTTCACAGAAAAAGCGTCGTATTTTATCAATTGCAGCTTGACAAATTTTAAAATTCCCCCCCCCCCGGCTACTATCGATGGTATCAGACAATGGACCAACGCCTAGTTGTCGCCAATTCATGGCTGCGGGAGTTCTTTCAAATTCAAGTTTTCCTGTGGTTTGGTTTTTTGCAGAGATCACCAATTCTTTGATATAATTTTCCAGTGTCACATCAGGAACTCCTTTGATAAGAGTAGAGAGAATATAATAGCACAGCTTTTCATACGGATCCTGATAATGGTTGTTTGTTGGCTGCTGATTGCGAAAGGGGACCACTTCTCCCTCAGCATTATAACCAAAATGATCGCCGTATGTTTTCGATAAACATTGTATAAGCGTTTCAGAACATAATTTACGCAGCAAACCTACTTGATGCTTAATCGCAGATGGCATGTCACGTAGAAGATCTTTTAGATGCGATGACACTGCTTCTTGGCCATCAAGGTTCCCTAAGGCAAATTCTGCGAACTCTTTCTGCAAATTTTTCGGTATATTAAATAGCCTTCCATATTTTTCGGACACATATGAAATTAATTGTTTGTTAAGGACATCTGGTGGTATTTGATCGTGCATATTGCTTGTGATTTTTTCGCTTATCGCATCTGGCAGTTCATAGATCAAATCAACAAAGAAAGCAACATCCTCTTCGGGTACTTTAGGTGCTGATCCAGTTTCCATTGGGGGCCTAACAATGAAAGATTCTCGTGGGTTTAAGGTGTCGTGTACCTCATCCATGAGTGCTACGCAGTGCTCGCGGAGGAATAAGAATAGTCGTGCATACGCTGTATGCTGCACGAAGGTCCTGGAAATAATCTGATTTTCCCATAATGCGCGAAAACCGGTGCGTAAGGCAAGTACGCTATTGGATGTTAAAGCTAATACGCTATCTTTTTTATAAAGTGACAGTTGTAATTTCCGAAAGAGCCAGTTGATGCTTTGCGGGTCTGATAATTGCTCGTATTCCAATGGTACTGCATCTAGGCGTATACCGAGATGGGATAATATGGATGGCAGTTCGAGTTGCACCGCTGGAAATTGAGATACATGTGACAATATTATCGGAACAAGCTCTCCTCGATTTAAAAGTGCTGCAATCAAAAATGGTAACAATACTTTCGTTTTTCCACTACCCATAATCTGTTGAATGAGGACACCTACGTTGCAACCACCCTTTCGTATAGATTCTAATATAAATCGCATCTTTTCTATCTGGTCCTTCCGTGGACGTATTCCGGTTGCGTGTTCAAATACAAGTATGTTTCTTTCCAGTTCGCCATCAGCGTTGTCAATATTAACCTCATCATGCACTTGACGAAGAAGCGGTAGAGCATTTTCCCATGCTTCAACACGTTCAGATTCGTCCATGTCAGCCGATACAAGTGGCTGAATCGAAGCTTCTACCTTGGCAAGATATTTCCGTGCATTGCTGTTGATTAAATAAGCTTCCACACTGTGAAAAAACTCATTTAGTTTGTCGGCCGGGAACCAGGGACATTGCGTGTGTAAATATTCCAATGCACGTTGATGGCTATTTTTCTCAGCAGAGGAAAATATTCCGTAGGCACGTAATATTTCGGGTATTGTCAACGATTGCCATGCATCTGCACCGTGTGTTTTTTCTATACGAAACGCATCATCTAGTAGTATGTCCATTATTACCTGATCAGCAGCCTTTGCATTATTAGTCGCCAGATTTTTCTGGGCGATGATAACATTTTTTAAATCCTCAATCTCATTAGGGGGTGGCACAACCATTTTGTCATTCCTACGAGCATTTAGTAGCCTACTTCCGGTGTTCAATTCTTTATTGAAATTATCAAGGACTTTCTTAGCGGTATCGCCGAATTTCCGTTTTTCAGTATCAGTAAGGTCAAGGGACAATTCGTCAGTATCACCAGGCACAGTGGACTCGCCGGATGTAGGCTCGGTAAGTATAAAGATTTGGTCATTTATCGTGGATATTTTTTTATAAACTGCCGATTCGGGAGATGTCAATTCGTATATAAATTGACCTTCTTCACCATCTAAATTTCCCTTTTCTATTGAAAGGCTTTCTCGGAACGGCATATTTTGACGATATAAGGCATATATGCTATTCTCTGCTCGATCGGGCTTCTTTAGTCCTTGTGCAAAGGATGCCATTTCCCGTTCTCCCGTGTCAATCAATTTGTTCAAATCATTTAACCGTCCTTCGACGAGTTTGACGAGATCACTTGTGATGATTGTGCGACCTTTCGTGATGATTGTGCGATCTTTCAACAAGACGTAGCGCAACTCCTCCAAAAACAATAACTCCTCTACGTAGTCTAATTGCCATGCTTTTGGATATAGATCAAAACCATTTAAGTACGCATCGATTATACTGGAGGTGACTGATTTATTTTCACAGAAGTAGCTTAGAAGCCATTCAACGATTTTTTCTTTGCTTTTGCCTGTTGGCATTTTCATCAATATCGCAGAACAAGCTTTGATTATTACCAAAGCAGAAAGACTGGTTGTATCTTCTCCTTTTTGAAAAAGCTCTACCATGTATGCCAACCTTTTGAATTCATGCTGGTCAAGGCCCTCCCCCATTGGGAAATCATTTAAAGCTTTTAGGGCGGAGCCATATGCACCTTTGCTGTGATAAATATAAGCAAGACTCAATGCGCCGAGAGCATCAATGTTATACAAATAACCACCGCTAAATATATTGACTTTGGCACACTTCAAAGTATTAAAAGTCCTAGATGGTTTTGGCAAGGATTTGAGGGGTTTGTCAGTCATGTGCCTATGCTGTTTTTCCTCCTTCTCCTCCTTATCAGGAAGCAAACATTTAAATATACCGGTTTTTTTTCCATCCGTATTTTCTAGCCATAGCACTTTGTCATTTTTAGGTAGCATATTCTGAGGGCTCTTTATTGCTGATAACAGTGGCAATTGTGGATAGTCTATCAGCCTGAAATTACGGTCTGATTCCAATACCCAATCATTTCCATCTCTGATAAAGCGCGGTGATTCTTGGTAATATGGGAACGTTACTTCTTGTATTTCATAGTCTTCGCCGTAGTAAAAGAAAGTGGTTTTCTTTGACGCAAAACCGGAAAACACGTCAAGTGCTTTTCTTTTTGTGTCGTAATCTGTGTCGTAATCATAAAATGATATATAGAACGGTTCAACGTGATTCCGCACTCTTGCCATATCACATAAGCGATCGGCGTCATCAGTTTCGTACAATATTTCCTGTGGATCATCTTTGGAACAAATTCTAATTTTTCCATCTTCATTTATCCATATAGTAAAATCTCCCCATGAAGCTTCAAAAACTAAAGGTAGTGATATTGCATGAGCATTTTCCCTTGGAACGTAGAGCCAACGCTCTGAAGTGTCACCAAATGTTCGGTAAAATCTCATACTTTTACGACCTTTAGCAATTTCATCTTCAACGACGATGATATCTCCATAACGACCTGGATCTTCAACCTTATGTATATTACCTACACCCGTTATCTCTAATATCTTTCCATGAAACAGATCCTTCCAAATAGTTGCATGTGATGTTGCAATATTGTCGGTGGCATTGAGCTTGCATCCGTTTGTGTATATTTCTAATTTGACCAGATCTACAAAACAACCTCCTTCTGCCTGAAACTGGCCAATGCCATCTGGAACAGGAGCGAGCTCAACGGGCAGAGAATCTCTTTCAGAAAGTCGCAATTGGAATTTGTCATATAAATCGTTGGCCACCTTCTGGGCTTGGTCAGGAAATTTTTTCCAGTATGCAGCAAGCGATGGCATAGCCATACCGATTATCTCATAGTACCCTTTCAATCTATTCCTAGGGGTTAAACTACGCAGCCAAAGAGTGTTTTTGCAAAGGGTTACTAGCAAATCATCTTTAACCTCTTCCTCCTTACTTAAAGCAATCTTGGCAATATCCAAAATACACTCATTTTCAGCAATTCGCATCTGCATAAGTTGTGACTTTGACAGTTGGTCAGCATAGTCTTTGCGTATATTTGTGAGATCATTCAGCATGGAAACGATGTCGCCATTTACTACATTCAAAACATCGGGATTGTTTTCATTGGACGCTATAATATTGCTTCTAACAAGGTGAATAACGTGATAGAGAATACATAATTGCTTAATCGATGGTTTCTTTCCTGGATTTTTTTCCCACAGTTCGTGCTTACCTTTTTTCCATAATTTAGATACCGCTTCATTGAGCACCAGCGGACGTACTACAGTATCGTTCTCAAGTGGTGATAGGGGAACTTCATTTTCAGACCGAGGATATTGTCCGGGAAATAGCACACGATTAAGTGATTGCAGAAATAAATTAAGTAAAGTGATGGACTCTTCATTCTCCATCTTCATTTTACATATACCTAAATTTCTTCCCAGCAATTCTAGCAACCCAATGGTTTGCGAATGCGGGCATGACACCTCTTTCCCCATTTCTTGTACAAGTGGTAGTCCTTCTTGCTCTAAACGTGATTTCCTTGTTCCATCACATGCGCGGTTCTCTACTGCCAATGCAAAACCTCCCGACAAAGTCTCCATCAAGTCGAGAAAAATTACCGAGTCGGATGCCGTAGAAATATAAAGTTTTTCCTCTTCTATATCTACGTTACAGCACACATTAAAACCACCCTGGTCGCCATATCTCATAATTCTTGTAAAATAAACAAAAGTTTCAAAGGATTCGCGGTCAGGAATCTTGATCTTGTCCGCTACCCTTGCAAGAATTTCATATAATCTAGGAATAGCACTAGAGGTTTCTCCATAAAAAACTAAGCCGGGATTTTGGCAAAATACTTTCTTGAGACACTTAAATTCATCCTCTTCAAGCTCGTAGGCAAAGGAATTATCATCATCACGTGCGTAATTTAAGCCTTCATCCACTACACTTGAACGTGTTTTTTGATCTGGTAAAAATTCTTTTATCACATCATTATATAGTGCTATGGTAGAAGATTGCCACTCGCGAGGATCATCTCTCTCAGCATTATTAGAGTTGAAATTAAAGAGCGCAGTGGGGGCCTTGGATTGTAGTTTGCGATTTTGAATGTATTGCCACAATTTACATTGTTCGTCGCGGGATGCTTTATCTATTGGAAAATTTTCAGTTGACTTGCAAAAATTTTCAAAATGTTGGCTATCACAATCTCCATTAATAAGCTTGCCAAAAAATGGATCCTCTTTGGCCAATTCGAATGCCAAAATACGAGCTTTTTCGAGCATATTCATTATTGTAACCATGTCACTCCCCCACTGGTCTCTCACATCAAAGGCAAAAGTCGCTCTAAACATTTTTCTCTTATCTTCGATATCCATATCATCATCTTGAAAATGAGATATGTCATCTCTAGTCTTATGACAAACGTAAACATTCTTGTAAAGAATGTGTATGAATCTTCGCCGTTCGCTAGGATCCAATTGCTCTACAAATCCTTTCCAATCGGGATCACCTGGTAATGGTATGGCTCGCAATAGACGGCTAGTTTGATCAAAATATTCGGAATCAGTCTTCCGTTCATGCATTGACACTTTAATCGCTATTTTGTCGTAGATCGCACGGAGCCTCTCTTTTTCTTCAGGATCGGTCTTACTACCTATAGCCATATCCCAAACATCTTTCATTTTTTCTTCAGGCCTAACACCATTCATAATACGCTGTATTTCAACTCTTTCATCAAATGTTATTAAACCTACCCCGGCGCATTGTGGGTATGTCTGGTTCTGTGTGCCCAACAATGATGCGCAGACATTGTTAGGATTGTAAGGATCGTAAAAAAATTGTTCGATATAGTAAGTGCCAAAATTTAAACCGCAAGAGCCTACATTACAAGAATCTAAATTGCAACGGGCTTCTTCCAAAGAAGGCATTAACCCTTCCAAGGTTTTCAATGTCCATTTTGGGTCGCTTTTAACTTTCTCAGTGTCTATCCAAATACGTGGGTGCGGAATGTGGCTGCTAGAATCAGAATATTCAGAAATTGGCTTATACATTTCTTTAGCTTGATTTGATGCTTTTTCCGCTAAACACTGTGGAACAGCAACATCTATTGCGCAACGTCTCGTGGGTGGGCGACACATAATTTTCTGTGTATCTGGAAGATTCAAATATTCCTCAACCTTAGCAATTAAGCTATTAGCTTCTTTAATTAAAACAGGAGGAAGACCTGTTTCGTTCTTTTTTATAAAATAACCAAAACGACCAGCTCCTTGACTCAACATTCTTAAGAATTCGGGAGTAACCTTCTCGGCATTGGCAGGATCTGTTAACCATGTGAAATAATTTTCCAATAGCTGTTGACGTGAAAATGCGTTATATTCGAGAAATAACTGTTTGGCTTTTCCCTTAGTATTTGCCATGACTCTATAGCATATTGTGCGAATCAAAATATTAGTAGAATACATTACGCAATTACTTCCGCGCTGCAGATATTCTGTAAAATCTGGACGACCATACTTGGATTGTTCTCTGATGGGCTTACCTTTTTTCCACAACTCCTGGTAATCTTTGGTAGCTTTTTCGGCATCCCATTTGGGATCGTAGCATTGTAATCTACAATTCGCAATAATAAAATCTAAAATATCTTGTTTTTTTTCAAATTCGATGGTACGACCTGGTGTACACCTGGTTGCATAGAGTGAGAGCTTACGCTTTTCCACTGATTTAGTATCTATGCCTCCTCCGGCATTTATTTCGTGGGCATAAATTTTTTCACCTATCTTTTCTAAAAAAATGTAGGCACAATGTCCATCAATTTTACCCCATCCACTAGACAGGTATACGCAATGACCATTCTTTAACTCATTGAAAATTTCATTCAGAGTATCTCCTAAATAATATGGGTTGCCCTTCGTAGTTGCTAAAAAACGAGCTACCTCATACGGATTTATGGCGCCTTTGTCGGGAGGATTAAGAAATTTTTTCAGTTTTTCTATAAACGATTTTGTTTTGTTGTTGTTTGGCAGGTTAAATATGGCATATAAAGATTGTGATGGATTTTTATCTAAAAGCTCTTTAGCGACAACGAAACTTTTTACGAAACCATTGTTCAACCTCATATATTTCTGTACTTTCTTCAATCCTTCGATCGCCGCATCTATTGCTCTCTTTTCTT
>JAITAS010000067.1 GCA_031284015.1 Puniceicoccales bacterium
CTTAGGTAACGTACACGCCGTCGTGGCGTTGTCAATGGCGGGCGCCCTTGTAGCTCAGCTGGCAGAGCGCATCCTTGGTAAGGATGAGGTCGGCAGTTCAAGTCTGCTCGGGGGCTCCAAAGTTTAAATTTAATTTTATATAAAAAAGGAAACAAAATGGCAAAAGAAACATTCGAGCGGAATAAGCCGCATGTAAATGTTGGAACTATTGGACATGTTGACCATGGTAAGTCTACACTGACAACGGCTATATTAAAAGTACAGTCTGACAAGGGATTGGCTGAATTCAAATCCTATGCTGATGTTACGAAAGGCGGAACGGTTCGCGATTCTACCAAAACTGTCACGATTGCCGTATCGCACGTTGAGTATCAAACGGAGATCCGTCACTATGCCCACGTTGACTGCCCAGGGCATGCTGATTTTGTCAAAAACATGATTACCGGAGCAGCCCAAATGGACGGTGCGATTTTGGTTGTTAGTGCCTACGATGGTCCTATGCCTCAAACCCGTGAACATATATTGCTTGCTCGTCAAGTGGGAGTTCCAAATTTGGTCGTGTTTTTAAATAAAGTTGACCTTTTGGACGATCCGGAGCTGCTTGATTTGGTCGAAATGGAAGTCCGTGAGCTTTTGAACAAGTATGAATATCCCGGCGATACGATTACCATCATTCGTGGATCTGCTCTGGCAGCCTTGGAAGGCAAACCGGAAGGAGTCAAAGCCATTGGTGAATTAATGGACGCAATCGATAAGGATATCCCAGAACCGGTAAGAAATGTGGACATGCCATTTTTAATGTCCGTTGAAGACGTTTTTTCGATAACCGGAAGAGGAACCGTAGCAACCGGTCGTATTGAGCGTGGAGCCGTTAGGGTTGGAGAAGAAATCGAAATCGTTGGACTGCGTGATACGGTAAAGACCACATGTACGGGGATTGAAATGTTCCGCAAGCTGTTAGACAGGGGACAAGCCGGAGATAATGTTGGAATATTACTGCGCGGCATTGATAAGGATGGTGTCGAGCGTGGTCAGGTATTGGCAAAGATCGGATCAATTCATCCCCATACAAAAGCGAAAGCTGAAATATACGTTTTAACCAAGGACGAAGGAGGTCGCCATACTCCATTTTTCAATGGATATCGTCCACAATTCTACTTTGGAACGGCCGATGTTACCGGTGTCATTAATTTGCCAGAAGGCAGGGAAATGGTAATGCCAGGGGATAATTTGAGCATCGAATTGGTTCTTCAGAAACAGATTGCCATGGAAAAAGGACAGCGTTTTGCTATCCGCGAGGGTGGTCATACGATAGGGGCAGGACGCATAACAGAGGTAATAGCTTAAAATACTTAAGGGAAACTATATGCTATGTTTTCTTCGAAAGAAAAAATGCAGCATAGGGTTGATTAATTTTTTGAAATCAAAGGAGAATAGTTCAATTGGTAGAGCAACGGTCTCCAAAACCGTAAGTTGGGGGTTCGAGTCCCTCTTCTCCTGCCATGATTTGTAGTGAGAATTGATGGTATGCTAGGAAAAGTTAAACGTTTTTTTTCTGAAACATTAGGCGAGCTCAAAAAGGCGGCTTGGCCTACGAAAAAAGAATTGGGAAAATCTACCATCGTTGTCATAGTGGGGATGTTGCTGATTAGTTTTTATGTGAGCATGATAGATTTTTCTCTATTCAATGTTGTGGATTTTATGATCAAATGCGTTAGAGGTTAGAATGGATGACGAAACGTTAGAACTTGAAACTGTATTTGATGAAAAGATGTTACTACCCAAATGGTTTGTTATTCAAACCTTGTCAAATCAGGAAAGTAAGGTAAAAAGTGCTATTCATACTCTCGAGAAGGAGCATGATTTTGGAGATATTATCCAGGAAATACTGGTCCCGATGGAGAAAGTCGTAGAGATAAAGAATGGTAAAAAATATTCCCACGTGAGAAAGTTCTACCCGGGCTATGTCTTTATCAAAATGAAAATGTACGACACCGACGGTAAATTCCTTGAAAAACCATTTTCTCTCATAAGAAATGTTACGGGGGTCGTTAGATTTGTGGGAGATCGTAATCCTGTTGAGCTGAAACAGAACGAAATTGACGATATTTTGGCAAAGATTGAAGCCGTTAGCGGGAAAAGTGTTCCCAAGGTTGCCTACGACATAGGTGAAACTGTAAAAATTAGCGATGGTCCATTTTTAAACTTGACAGGAACGGTAGAAGAGATTGATACGGAACAAGGTCGATTACGTGTAAATGTTTCGATGTTTGGTCGTTCAACTCCCGTCGACTTAGAATTTTGGCAAGTTAGACGATGTGTTGACGGAGAAAATTAGAATTTTGAGGGGTAAAAATGGCAAAGAAGGTTGTCAAAGAAATAAAGTTGCAATTGCCTGCTGGTGCAGCAAATCCTGCGCCTCCGGTTGGTCCAGCATTGGGAGCGGCCGGCATAAATATCATGGGTTTTTGTAAAGAATTCAATGCTAAGACAAAGGATCAAAATGGTATGATCTTGCCGGTGGTTATATCGGTTTATGCAGATAAAACATTTAGCTTTATTCTTAAATCTCCCCCCGCCGCGGTCTTGCTCAAAAAAGCAGCCGGCATAGAGAAGGCATCTGGAACTCCCAACCGTGACAAAGTCGGAAAAGTTACCATAGCTCAGGTTACGGAAATTGCCAACATTAAAAAAGAAGATTTGAATGCTAATTCTATCGAACAAGCAGTTAGAATAATTGAAGGAACGGCGAGAAGCATGGGAATCGAAATAGTTAGGTAATAAATTTATGAAAAAATCAAGCAAACGACATACTAAAGCGCAGGAGGTTGCTGACCTAAGGGATGAGTATTCTGTGTCGGAAGCCGTTGAACTGCTAGGTAAAATGCCAAAAACCAAATTCGATGAAACTGTTGTGTTGTCTGTCCGTTTGGGGGTAGATCCAAAGCAAAGCGATCAAATGGTCCGAGGAACTGTTTCATTGCCCCACGGTAGTGGCCGCAGGGTGAAAATATTAGCATTTACCGATGACCCTGCAGGGGCATTGGCAGCAGGTGCCGATGAGGCGGGATTGCACAACATGTTGCAAAAAATCAACGACGGTTGGTTGGATTTTGACGTAGCCGTAGCGACGACATCGGCTATGAAGGAAGTTCGTTCAGCTGCTAGAATTTTGGGACCGCGAGGTTTGATGCCCAATCCTAAAACGGGAACCGTTTCGGATGACTTGACTTCTGCAATTCAAGCGGTAAAGGCAGGGCGGGTAGAATTCAAGATGGATAAGACCGCTAATCTGGCGATCGTGGTAGGTAAGCGGTCGTTTGGTGTGCAAAAATTGATAGAAAATTGTGATACGGCCATAGATGTTTTGTCAAAGATGCGCCCGGTGGAATTTCGTGGTAAATTTGTAGAATCGATGACAATTGCAGGGACTATGACACCAGGCATTAGATTGTCACAAAAGATCTTTGGAAAGTTTTAAGGAAATAAAAATGAGAAACGAAAAGAAGCTTTTGGTTGAAGAGATAAAGAAGCATCTTGACAAATCAAACTATGTATTTTTTACAGATTTTCGTGGCATAACAGTTGCTGATGTTTCCAACTTGCGCCAGAAATTACGTCCGGAAAAGGGCGAATTTCATGTCGTAAAAAAATCCCTGCTTAGGAAGGCAACCGAAGAGAAGTCATTGCCTATGCCAGAGAATGGTTTCGAAGGGCAAATAGCTCTCGTTGTTGGTGGAGAAAATCCCCCAGGAATAGCAAAGTTATTAAAAGAGTTTCATAAAAACAGTAAAGAGGAGAAATTGGCAATGAGAGGTGGTTTGCTGAATGGCAAACTACTTGATCTACAAGACATAACAATGTTGTCGGAGCTTCCGGGGATGGATGTTCTACGTACCCAATTCCTGGTATTATTAAATACTCCAGCAACACAATTGGTACGGACAATGAATGCTGTTCCACAAGGGGTATTGAATGTGTTGCAAGCCAAAGCGAGAATGTAGAATTTTTCAAAAAATGAGATTTTGCTAGGAAAAGTGTTTCTTAAATGGCATTTGATGATGTCGCTAGCGAGGTTTCGAAAGGAAAGAAATGGCAAATATAACAAAAGAACAGGTAATAGATTGGTTGAGCGAACAGTCAGTATTAGAAATCGCTTCCTTGGTTAAGGACTTGGAAGTCAAATGGGGGGTTAGTGCAGCAGCACCGGTGGCAGCAGTTGCGACAGTGGCAGCAACGGCTACGGCGGATTCTTCCGCTACAGAGGAAAAAACCGAATTCGAGGTTGTGCTAAAAGCAACGGGCGATAAAAAGATTGAGGTCATTAAAGCTGTCCGTGAAGTTGCAGGACTGGGATTAAAAGAGGCCAAAGATCTTGTTGAAGGAGCTCCAAAGACTGTAAAAGAAGCTGTTTCGAAGGCCGATGCAGAAGAAATAAAGAAAAAATTAGAGGCTGCTGGGGCAACCGTTGAGCTGAAGTAAAATTTCTCCGCTGAAGCGTTGAGGACGCTCTAGGTTAGTAAGCCATGGTCTTTTTTTTGAGGTCCAGTACCGATGTAATAAAGGGAGGCTATGTTTAGGTAATTAAAATTATTAAAAGAGAATCGTTTATACTATGACGGACAAAAATCGCATTAGTTTCGGAAGTTTAAAAGAAATAATAACTCCGCCCTATCTTATAGAAGCGCAGATAAATTCATTTAAAGAATTTTTACAGGCTGATGTGGAAGTAAAAAATCGGCAAGATGTTGGATTGGAGGCGGTTTTTAGACAAGCATTCCCCATCGAAAGCTATGATGGGACGGCCTCGTTGAATTATTTGTCATATAGGGTTGCTCCAACTAAATATTCGGAAGATTTTTGTATTAAAGAAGGCCGAACCTACGCCGCTCCATTGTTTTTACGTCTAAAGCTTTCCAATGGCGATGATTCGAGAGAAGAGGAGATTTATCTGGGCGAGATCCCAATCATGAGCGAACGTGGTTCGTTTGTGATTAGTGGAATGGAGCGTGTTGTTGTTAGTCAACTGCATCGATCTCCGGGTATCTGTTTCGAGGTCACTCCCCATGCGACAGGAAAATTACTACATGCATTTCGCATAATGCCCGATCGTGGAACTTGGATAGAAGTACAAAGCGACCAAAATGATCTTTTATATGTCTATTTGGATAGGCGTCGTAGGCGCCGTCGTTTTCTTTTAACGACCTTGCTCCGCGCATTTGGTCATAGTTCAGATCGGGAAATACTGTCGATATTTTATAAGCTGCAGGAGGTTAGAGTGGATGAATTGATCAAGGAAGAATCTTTGGTCGATATTGTTTTGACAGATGATGTAATAGACATAGATCATGGTATCGTTTTAGCACGGGCCTATGAACCTTTGGGTAAAGGCATGCTCAAGAATTTTATCGAAGTGGGCATTACCAGCATATCAGTGGTAAATGTTTCGGGGGATAGTGGATTGATAATTCGCAGTCTCAAGAAGGATACGACACATAGCGAAGAAGAGGCACTTTTTGAAATTTATAGGCATTTTAGACCTGGCGAACCATTAAATGCGCAAAATGCAAAAGCATTTTTTATTCGCAGTTTTAAAGATAGTAAGCGCTATGATCTCAGCAAGATTGGAAGGTATAAAATTAACAGCAAATTGGGCTTGCATAAAGACTTAAACGACACCCTAGTAGGAGCAGACGACATCGTCGCAGCAACAAAATACCTGTGCTTGCTTCGATCCGGTGAAGGAGGTTTCGTTGATGACATTGATAGTTTGGGCAGCAGGAGAATTCGAGGAGTCGGTGAGCTTTTGGTCAACCAATGCCGCATTGGACTGGCTCGTATGGAAAGAATGATACGTGAAAAAATGTCACTGTTAAACCAAAGTGTTGATATACTTTCAACCCAGAAATTGATCAATGGAAAAATGTTGATGTCGGTTATCAGGGACTTTTTTGCACGGAGTCAATTATCTCAGTTTATGGATCAGATAAATCCATTATCCGAGCTTACCCATAAAAGAAGATTGTCTGCCTTGGGACCAAGCGGTTTGAACCGGGATCGTGCGGGTATGGAAGTTAGGGATGTTCATCCATCACACTATGGTAGAATTTGCCCAATTGAAACGCCGGAAGGTCCAAACATTGGATTAATAAACTCATTGAGTACCTATGCGCGCATAAATAATTTTGGGTTTATTGAAACTCCCTATCGCATTGTAGAAAATGGTCATGTCACCTCTGATGTTGTTTATTTATCGGCAGACAAGGAGGAAAACAAGTTGATCGCCCAAGCAAATTCCAGCGTCGATGAAAATGGCAATTTGACCGGAAAAATCACCATAAGAAAGTCGAGTGAAATTTTGGAGGTTGATCCGGGAGATGTCGACCTAATGGATGTTTCTCCCAAGCAGGTAATTTCCATTGCAGCAGGATTGATTCCATTTCTTGAACATGACGATACTAGCCGTGCTCTCATGGGAGCTAATATGCAGCGCCAGGGAGTACCATTGTTGATAACGGAAGCACCGCTTGTTGGGACTGGGATTGAGAAAAAATTGGCATGCGACTCTAGCCATGTAGTTTTGGCAAAATCCGATGGTATTGTTGCTTCCGTCGATGGAGCTAGAATTATTGTAACCAATGATGGCAAGTTACCGGATAATTTTAATGAATCTGACGGTGCCAATAAAAAAGATATTCAAATTTATCACTTGCATAAATATTGGAAGTCAAACGCATCCACATGTTTTAATCAAAAGCCCGTGGTAAGCAAGCACCAAACAGTACGAGTGGGAGATGTTTTAGCAGATGGAGCGGCAACCGACAAGGGAGAATTGGCCCTGGGGAAAAATGTTCTTGTGGCATTTATGCCATGGAACGGATATAACTTCGAGGATGCGGTAATTTTAAATGAACGTATGATTCGGGATGATGTTTTTACATCGATCCACATAGAAGAATACGAAGTATTTGCCCGTGACACAAAGCTTGGTCCAGAAGAAATTACAAGAGATATCCCAAATGTTGGGGATGAGGCTCTAAAAAATTTGAGTAGAAATGGTATTGTTAAAATCGGAGCCGAAGTAAAACCAGGAGATATTTTAGTTGGAAAAATTACGCCGAAAACGGAAACGGATTTGGCACCGGAGGAGAAATTACTGCGCGCCATTTTTGGTGAAAAGGCAGCTGATGTCAAGGATTCATCATTGTTAGCACCTGCTGGGTGCTATGGAATCGTTATGGATGTGAAAATCTCTAGTAGGACGGATAATGAAAGGGAAGATCTTTCCGAGATAGAGTGTAGGCGGAGAATCAAAAAGACCAATGAAGAGTTTCGTACTCAAGCGGACACAATTCGAGATGACCTAACGGAAGCATTTTCTAGCATTTTATTGGGAGAAAAAATTCCATTGGACATTACTGATGGGGATACGGGAGAAGTGATTTTACCGGCCAATAGGAAGATTACAAAGACATTGTTGCGTCGATTGGCGGCTTGTGGAAAAAATATAGAAATGGCTTCGTCTCCAGTGAGAACCAAGATCATGGAAATCATCGGTGTATATCAGGTAAAGTTTGATGATCTGGAAGAGGAAAGGTTACACAAGATTGCAGCCATTGAATCTGGAAATATTGATGATAGTGGTATCATTAAGAATGTTAAGGTGTTTGTAGCAAACAAACGTAAGATACAGGTTGGCGATAAAATGGCTGGCCGCCATGGAAACAAAGGTGTGGTTTCAAAAATTGTTAAACGGGAAGATATGCCATTTTTGGAAGATGG
This sequence comes from Puniceicoccales bacterium, assembly GCA_031284015.1. Classification (GTDB taxonomy): domain Bacteria; phylum Verrucomicrobiota; class Verrucomicrobiia; order Opitutales; family JAIRKQ01; genus JAIRKQ01. The sequence goes on from JAITAS010000067.1 coordinate 7,783, forward strand.
TACTCCGATCGACATCATATTAAATCCACTTGGAGTTCCGAGTCGTATGAACGTTGGGCAGGTTTTAGAAACACACCTGGGACTTGTATGTAAAAAACTTGGCATACAAGTTTCTACTCCCGTATTCGATGGTGTTAAAGAGAACAAAATGCAAGAGCTATACAAGCAGGCAGGCTTATTAGAAAGTGGAAAAGTTGACTTGTTTGATGGTCAAACGGGCAGGAAATTTGATCAGAAAGTAATGGTTGGCTATATTTATATGATGAAGTTGAACCACCTTGTCGCCGACAAGGTCCATGCCCGTGCCGTTGGTCCATACAGCTTGATAACGCAACAACCATTGGGTGGGCGTGCGCAATATGGAGGCCAGCGACTTGGAGAAATGGAAGTATGGGCTCTGGAAGCTTACGGTGCAGCCTATTCGTTACAGGAGCTGTTAACCGTCAAATCCGATGATTCCCAGGGAAGGACCAGAATTTACGAGTCGATAGTCAAAAGAGATACATCCTTGGACGCGGGAGTTCCACAGTCATTTAATGTTCTCGTGAAAGAGATGCAAGGATTATGCCTGGACATCAAGCTAGAGGACGATCGATTATTGGATACGGAAAATTTTTAATTAAAGAGTTGGTAATATAATGAATTTCGCAGAAAAAACAAATTTCAAAGAGGTAAAATCGATTCTAGGGTTCGAAGACATCAGTAACTATAATCGTGTGGGTGTTTCCATCGCTTCCCCGGATACTATCCGTTCATGGTCCAGCGGTGAAGTAAAAAATCCAGAGACGATAAATTATAGAACTTTTAAGCCTGAACCAGGAGGATTGTTTTGTCAGAAAATTTTTGGTCCAGTACGTGATTACGAGTGCGCATGTGGCAAATACAAACGAATCAAGCACAAGGGTATGGTTTGCGAACGGTGTGGTGTCGAAGTTACAGTCTCGCGCGTTCGTCGGGAAAAAATGGGACACATCGAGCTTGCAGTTCCAATATCCCACATTTGGTTTCTAAAAAGTTTACCCAGTAGGATAGGTCTAATGCTCGATATAACAGCGAAAGACCTAGAAAAGGTTATATATTATGAGCGCTATATGGTCGTTGATCCAGGGGTTACGTCTCTGCAAAAATGCCAATTGTTGACAGAAAAAGAATATTCCCAATTGCAAGAGGAATATGGGGATGATGCTTTTGAGGCCAAGATAGGGGCAGAAGCCGTACGAAATGTTTTGTCCCAAATTGATCTACAAGATCTTATAATGGAATTACAGGAACGACTAAGGGTTACGCATTCCAAACAAGCAAAAAAGATTTTGACTAAACGATTGAAATTGGCAAATGGGTTTGAGGAAAGTAATATGCGTCCCGAATGGATGGTCTTAGAGGTTTTACCAATTATTCCTCCCGATTTACGTCCTTTGGTTCCTTTGGATGGAGGGCGTTTTGCCACCAGTGACTTAAATGATTTATACCGTAGGGTTATCAATCGAAATAATCGTCTTAAGAGTTTGCTAAGCCTCAAAACTCCCGATGTTATAATTCACAATGAAATGCGCATGCTCCAAGAGGCCGTTGATGCGTTATTCGATAACGATAAGCACGGAAAAAGTGTTGTTGGGGCGGGCAATAGACCTTTAAAATCCCTTAGCGAAATGCTGAAAGGGAAACAGGGACGCTTTAGGCAAAATTTATTGGGGAAACGAGTTGACTACAGTGGCCGATCGGTAATTGTTATAGGGCCAGAGTTGAAGATCCACCAGTGTGGACTGCCGAAACGCATGGCTTGGGTATTATTTGAACCGTTTATCATAAGGCGTTTAAAGGAACTCGGATTTGTTCATACGGTTCGCAGTGCCAGAAAAATGATAGAAAGGCAGGCTCCCGAAGTTTGGGATATTTTAGAAGAAATTACCCGTGATCATCCCATATTGCTAAATCGTGCACCAACACTCCATAGATTATCGATCCAGGCATTTGAGCCAATCCTAATAGAAGGAGATGCCATCCGAATACATCCCATGGTATGTGCAGCTTTTAATGCTGATTTCGACGGTGATCAAATGGCTGTACACGTACCACTATCTTTGGAAGCTGTAATGGAAGCGAGGATGCTAATGTTAGCTCCAAAAAACATCTTTTCTCCCTCTAGCGGGAAACCGGTATTGGTCCCTTCGCAAGACATCGTTCTTGGTTGCTATTATCTAACCATTGACCCTATGGTAAAGAAAGACCCAAAGGCAGCTTTACCACTAATATCTAGTGTTGAAGAGGCATTACGGATAGATGCGGAAAATATTTTGAGAAAGCATGACAGAGTGCGCTATGTAAATCCCGACTATAAACAAAGCACGCGTTATGGTAACCCGAATGCAAAGGTCATAGAGACTACGCTTGGCCGGATAATTTTTAACAGTGTCTTTCCTCAGCCATTGGGATTTGTTAATTCTCCCGTAGCGAAAGGGAAATTAGGTGATTTGGTGATCAATACATATAAAGTTGCCGGCCAAGAAATTGCCGTAAAAACGTTGGACAAATTGAAAGATCTTGGATTCAAGGAAGCCACGAAAGCAGGATTATCAATCGGAATTGGCGACATGATCATTCCGAACAATAAGCAAAATGTAATTGCTGCTGCCAAGAAGAAAATTGCTGATGTGGAAATGCAACATAAGAGAGGAATTATTACCTCCGGGGAACGTTATAATAAGATAGTTGATATTTGGACTACGGCTACCGATGATATCGCCCAAATGGCATTTGAATCGTTGGCCAAAAATGGGGGATCGAATGATGTAAATTCGATGTTCCTGATGATGGATTCCGGTGCTCGTGGCAATCGTCAACAGGTGCGACAGTTATGTGGTATGCGCGGTCTCATGGCGAAACCGTCGGGAGAAATTATTGAGCAGCCAATTTTGTCATCTTTTCGGGAAGGTTTGTCTGTCCTAGAGTATTTTAGTTCTTCGCACGGTGCCAGAAAAGGGTTAGCTGATACCGCTCTTAAAACGGCCGATGCGGGATACCTAACACGTAAATTATGTGATGTTGCCATGGATTGTGTAATAGAAGACCATGATGATGGCAACAGAAATGGCATATGGAAATCGGCAATTTTGGAAGGTGACGATGAAATTGTTAGCTTGGCAGATAGAATCATTGGACGTTGCTCCAGTGAAGACGTGAAAAATTTGCTCGATCCAGATGAAATTATAGTCGCAGCCGGTGAACTAATAACGGCAGATATCGCTAAGCGCATAGAAGAATGTGGCATCGAGCATGTAAAAATTATGTCACCGCTGACGCATATGACTAAAAGCACGATCCCTACCAAGGCCTATGGGATTAACCCCGCCACTAACAGCATGGTTGAGAGAGGTACGGCAGTTGGGGTTATTGCTGCCCAATCCATTGGTGAGCCTGGAATTCAGCTGACATTGAGAACCTTTCATGTGGGTGGTGTTGCCAGTCAAGTCTTAAAAAGTTCAGAATATCGTGTTCGCCATACTGGTTTTATCAAATTTAATGGCTTAAAAATGGTTACAACACTCGAAAAGGCCAATATTGTGTTGAACAAGACAGGGTCTATTCAAATCGTTGATCCTGAGGGCCATGAGTTGGAAACTTATTCCATTGTTCCCGGTGCTTTACTTTATGTTTCCGATGGTGCAAAGGTAGAAAAAGGTGCTTTGATTGCCATGTGGGATCCGCATAATATGCCGATTTTATCGGAAAAGCCGGGTATTATAAATTTCAAAGATATGATTCCTGGAGTAACAATTAAGCGAGATGTTGACGTTGCGACGGGTCGCATGACCATCATTATTATTGAACACAAGGATGATTTGAATCCAATGATTGAAATTTTGGCCGGCATCAATGACCAAGGGTTGCCTCCCGACAAAGTGATAGCTACATATTCTATCCCGACCGGTGCCCAAGTCACAGTAAACAGTGGCAATGAAGTCCAAGCTGGTGCATTATTGGCAAAAACTTCCCGTTCTGCATCTAAAAACCAAGATATTACCGGTGGATTACCAAGAATTGCCGAGTTATTTGAAGCTAGATGTCCAAAGGATGTTGCAGAAATGGCGAAATCGGATGGTATCGTATCTTTTGGTGGTACTTTGCGTAATAAACGTCGCATCTTTATTACCGATAGTGAAACGGGCGAAAGGCAAGAACATTTGATTGCCCATGGAAAACATATCATTGTTCATGAGGGTGACTTTATAAACAAAGGGCAAAGTCTGACGGATGGATCTCCAGATCCCCATGAAATATTGAGCATTTTGGGACCATCAAGTCTACAGGAATATTTGGTTTCCGAAATTCAAAAGGTTTATAGACTACAGGGCGTCGTCATCAACGATAAACACATAGAAATTATTGTCGCATGTATGTTAAAGAAAGTGCGTGTATTAGAACCGGGAGATTCTGATTTTTTCTGGGGAGAGCAAATTAGCCGCGATTTATTTATGGCTGAAAACAAAAAAATCATAGATGCCGGGGGAGAACCTGCTACCTGTGAACCGATTCTTATGGGCATAACAAAGTCATCCATAGAAACGGATAGTTTTATTGCTGCTGCATCATTCCAAGAAACAACCAAAGTCTTGACGGAAGCTGCCACCCTTGGGAAATATGATCTTTTAAAGGGATTTAAGGAAAATGTCATCATGGGACACCTGATCCCTGCGGGCACTGGGTTTCCGGAATATCGCTACCTCAAAGTGAAACATTTGGTACCCCCAGAAGAATCGTAAAAGAAATGATTAAACGGGTTACGGTTGTGTTCATTGGTATATGAATGAGCAAAAAAATTTTGCAATTTCTATGTCTTTGCATGGACATATTTCCTTTTTCGCCCAATATATTTCGTAGATTAATGTTTATTGGTTCTGAAAGGTAAATTACGCTATATCACATTTTAGTCGTATTTGGATATTTGTTGGCACGCATGCCCAAGTGTATTATTCGGTTACTATGTGTTATTTGTGGGAGTATTGCCATGTTTGTAATACCTTTCCGCAGGCGACTCGTGTTGTCAAATCTATATTACGCTTTTCCTAATCGGAGTGCACTGTGGCGTAGGAAAATTTGTCGAGAAAATTTTTTTCGGCTCATAGAACTTGGCCTATTAAGTATTGCCGGAAATTTTCTCAGTAAGCGAAGAATAAAAGCAGATTTTAAATTGAGCGAAGAACATAAAAAAGTCACTAAGCAAATTTTAACGGAGAAACGGGGGGCCATTATCCTGATACCCCACTTTACCCTAATGGAAGCCATGACACTTTTCCCAAAAATAGTAGATGACATCGAATGGCCTGAAGTGGGTGTCATTTATCGACCATTCGACAATCCATCGTTGGAAAAGTTTATAAAACATATTCGTGAAGGAAGTGGTCTGAAGCTGATTTCTCGGAAAAAAGGAATATTCGAAGCGATGCGGATTTTAAACAATGGGGGAGTGGTAACGTTGCTATTTGATCAAAATGCTGGTGATAGTGGTCATCGCATGATGTTTTTCAATCGGGTAATTGCATCGACGGATTTACCAGCTCTGCTATATCAAAAATTTAAAGTCCCCGTTTATTTTCTCTACCCCAAAAGAGTCGGGTTTTGGCAAACAAACCTCAAGCTTAAAAAGCTAAATTTTGATGAAAACGATCCCAAGACGATCCTATTTGCTGCGAACAAACATTTGGAGGAACTTTTAACAAGAAATGAAAATACCTGTTCCGACTGGCTATGGGCTCATGATAGGTGGAAAGTGGCAGTTGGTGACGCAAAAAACTTAGTAAAGCGGAGGTGTAAATGGTTGGCACAGTCTCAAAGATACTTAAATATCAAGCCAGATGCAGATGCAATAGTAAACTTTCGTGTTACGGTACGTATGCCAAATTGGTTAGGGGATGTTATCATGGCAGTAGCTGTGCTGCGTACGCTGAAACATTACCGTCCCGATATGGAACTAATTTTGATTTGTCAGGAACAATTCGTTGATTTTCTTACCGGATTGAAAATTGCCGATAGAGTAGCACAATTGCCCGAAAAAAATTTCAAATATTTTCTTAATATCTTGAAAATGAGAGATGTTTGTCCATATCCGGATGTTCATATTTCACTTGTTAACTCATTGCGTGGTGACATTGAGGCGGTTTTGATGGGAGCTCCTAAGAGAATAGGAACAGACACAAAAAATAGGTTTTATAGAAAAATTTTCATCAACAACTTGTATGAAAATGATATCGACATTGAATCTTTGCATCAGACAAAATTATGGGAAAATGCATTGAATAAGTTTGGGATTGAATGTGAAAGTAAACTTTCCCCATTCAAATTGTGTACGAATATGGGAATTGTACCAAAAGCCAAATACTTAATTGGAATGGTATGTGGTTGTGTAAACACCCCACGCAAACGTTGGCCTGCCAAATCTTGGAGGATTCTAATCGAAAGAATTTATGTGGAATATAAGGATGTGCATGTAAATTTGTATGGTACAAAAGCAGATGCAAGGTTTGTGGATGAAATTTCTTTTCTTCTCAACCGGGAAAAATTTTCAAATTTAACCGGCAAAACAAGCATACTTGAATTGGCAGACTATATGCAGAGAGATGACCTAATAGTTGCCATTGACACGGGAGGAATGCATCTTGCAAATATGTTCGGTTGCCAATTGGTTTGCATATATGGTGTTACCAATCCTCTTATTAATGGACCAATATTTAATTCCAATAAAATAATCGTCATGCCTGATAGTTGTCCCGAAAAAGGTGGTTTTCTGACGGAAGATATTAGCATAGAATCTGTTTTCAAGGCCATTCAACTGATATTAAAAAGGTGAATGTGAACACCCTGCTGCAGTTGGTGATGAATCACCCAATTGCCTTTTCCGTTTGCATCTCGATTAGGCGTTTCATTTCGATGCTATATTCCATGGGAAATTCTCGTACCAGATCGTTGATGAAACCATTGACACTTAAACTCACTGCTTGGGATTCTGGAATGCCACGCTGTTGCATATAGAAAATTTGTTCCTCGCTAATTTTTGACACACTGGCTTCGTGTTGGACAATGTTTTTATTGCCAGTAACGTTAATTTTTGGAAAAGTCATAGTTTTGCTGGTGGGATTTATTAAAAGCGCATCACAGACGGTGTTGTTTTTACAACCCTTCAAACCTTTTGCAATGTTGACCACTCCCCGATAGGATGCCGTGCCACCGCTGAAGGAAACGGATTTCGAGATAATATTTGAAAAAGTGTTATCGGCAAGATGTATCATTTTGGCACCGGTGTCTTGAACTTGTCCATCAGAAGCGACCGCTATGGATAAAACTTCACCCTTAGCGTATTTTCCTTTCAGGTAAATTGCTGGATATTTCATCGTTAGACAGGAACCAATGTTACAATCAATCCACTTAATTTCTGCATTTTCATAGGCAACGCCTCGTTTGGTTACCAAATTGAAAACATTATTCGACCAGTTCTGCACGGTAATATACTGAATTTTTGCATTTTTCAGTGCAACGATTTCTACGACTGCGGAGTGTAAAGTGGACGTTTCAAATTTCGGAGCGGTACATCCTTCCAAATATGTTACTTCCGCACCTTCATCTATGATAATTAGAGTGCGTTCAAACTGTCCAAACCGTTCCGCATTTATTCGAAAATATGCCTGTAGTGGTTGTTTGACCTGAACATTTTTAGGGACATAAATGAAACTACCTCCACTGAAAACTGCGCTGTTTAAAGCACTAAACTTATTATCTGCAATGGAAACGACCGTTCCAAAATATTTTCGAAATATTTCTGGAAATTTATTTAATCCCTCCGTTGAATTGACAAAAATTACCCCCTGCTTGTTGAGTTCTTCTTGCATGCGTAAATAGGCTGATTCACTGTCAAACTGTGCTTCAACTCCTGCGAGAAATTTTCTTTCTTTCTCTGGCACCCCAAGTCGCTCAAATGTCATTTTCACATCCTGTGGAACATTTTCCCAAGAGGTTTGTGGCAGCCGGTTATTGGCCAGATAATATCGAATGGTAGAAAAATCTAAATCATAGATATTGCGGTAAGTTACCCACTCTGGCAAAGAAATTTCATAGAACTTTGCCAATGCGGTTTTACGAAATTCTCGAATCCAATCGGCATCATTTTTGACATCGGAAATATAATCAATTGTCTGAGCATTTAAACCAACGCCCGCATCATATTTATAATCAACGTCGTAGTGAAAATTAGCAGTATCGATTGATTGGTGAAAATCATCCATGTTGTTTTACAATATATTTTCATCGTTAATGAATTCATAGCCAAATTTTTCCAGCCTATCGATGAGTTCAAAGCCTCCGCTTGTGGCAATTTTTCCCCCAGAAATGATATGGACAAAATCTGGTTTTATGTATTCTAAAAGCTTGTTGTGATGCGTGATTATTATTGCCGCAAAAGTACTATTTCGCATGGCATTGACTGCATTTGAAACGATTTTCAATGCATCGATATCAAGGCCGCTATCCGTCTCATCAAGGATTGCATACTTAGGCTCGAGCATCATCATTTGTAAAACTTCGCAACGCTTTTTTTCTCCGCCCGAAAAACCCTCATTCAATGGCCGTGAAGTAAAGGACTTATCAATTTGCAAGATTTCCATTTTAGCATATAAATTTTTATAAAAATCTACCCCATTCAATGGGGTACCCTGAGGTAGTTTTGCTTGAATTGCAGCACGGATAAAGTTTGCCAGCGAGATTCCTGGAAGTTCAATGGGGCTTTGAAAAGCCAAAAATAATCCTTGTCTTGCGATTTTATCAGGCGCTTTTCCAATAATATTTTCCCCATCTAGGATGATGTCTCCCCGTTGAATTTTATATGCCGGATGTCCAGCAATGGCCTTAGTTAGAGAACTTTTCCCGACCCCATTTTTCCCAATGAAAGCATGGATTTCCCCCGGAAGAATTTTTAGCGAAAATCCGTCTAATATGATGTTGTCATTTACAGACAATTTCAGATTTTTGATTTCAAGGGCACACATGAACTATGAACTTTTTCAAATGGTTAATCATTAAAAATTTAAACACAACAATTTTGATGGCATGGCGGAGAAAGTAAGCTATTTTCTACTTGAGAATCCATAAAATTTTTTAAACATCGCCCTAATGGCATTATTTTGCATCATATTGTTTTTAATCATTGGGTTTGTTTTGCTATCGTGTGGAGCAAAATTTTTTTGCGATTCTACTCTGTGCATTCTGCGTAAATTCAATGTGAATTCAGCCATGGTCGAAATATTTTTGATTTCGATTGGGACTGCAGCTCCTGACCTCGTGTCGGCCATAACCGCAATCCTGGAAAATCATCCCGACATTGCGATAGGAAACATTGTAGGTAGCAACTTTTCGAATTTGGCGCTCGGGTTTGGCATAGCATCTCTAGTGACGCCATTTAAGTGCAATAAAAAGATGGTATGGGTGGAGTTTCCTCTATTGTTTTCTCTAACCATGTTTTTTGCCTATTGCTGCTTTTTAGGACAAATAACACGGTACGCAAGTGCTGCCTTTTTAGCAACATTCGGAATATACCTATTGTTTTCCTTTTTGACTTTGAGAAAGAAATCTAAAAATGCGCTGGATAAAACGTGTACGGATGAAGAAAATTTTAGCGTATGGTCCATCAAAAAAAGTAGCCTCATCTTTATATCTTCCATTGTTTCCCTAACCATTGGTGCCCATTTTGTCGTAACATCCTGCTACCAAATCTCGAACTTTTTTAAAATATCGGAAACGTTTATTGGGTTCTCGCTACTGGCCTTGGGAACAAGCGCTCCTGAAATTTTTATTGTTATAACGGCAGCTAAACAACGACAATACGCTATTTGCTCCGGAAACATTATTGGTTCGAATTTATTAAATTTGATGTTGATAACGGGACTTTGTACCTCCATTCATCCTCTGTATTTTGCGAAAGAATCATTTCATGTGGAAACCTGTGCTCTTATTTTTATAACACTGACCAGTTGGTATATTTTTGCGACAAAAAATGTATTTTCAAGGAAATGCGGTTTAATATTTGTGATGACATACTTGCTTGTGGTGTTTTTAGCCCACAAGTAGCGTTTCTATGTTGGAACTTGTAAAAATAAGAAAGATTTATGGGGCGGTTTCGTATAAAATCTTTCTATACAATGCCGCATTTTTTTTGTTGCTCTGTACAAGTTTTGAAGGAATATCCAAAAACTCTACTACCAATGAAAATGTTGATGCAAGGCATTCAAGAATTTGATCGGGATTATTTTTTGTTAACTTGAGTGTATAGTTTGGATGTATAGAAATTTGTCTGAAGATGACCGGAATTTCATTTTCATAGAGATTTCGTAGGAAATTTCTGAAAGAATCGGTAAAAGTTGTAAATTTTATCTTGTAAAGATATGATTTATTTCCTTCTATTTGTCTAACATTGGGTAAAAATACATCACCGTTTTCAAAATAGTTCGAGTAAGGTAAGTCGCTACGTTCGACGGATACAATTTTTAGATAGGAAGTCCGCGATTCTAGCAGGTAAGAAAGGAGTAATTTTAGCTGTTCCTGCTGCCGGTGAATATCATAAATTTCATTGGATAGAGGTTGCTCGTTTTTTTCGAAAAAGTCTTTAAATCCAAAGGAACAAGTTGATTCGAACTCTACACCTAGTGCATCGCAAGACTCTTTTGCCCATGTGAGATAATCTGATATCTCAAAGAATACTGCTATGTGATTGGGAGGTAAACTATGGGAATTGCTAGCATATGCTAATTTTGACATATTTCCCCAAGTCTTTGATGCAAAATTCCTGTATTTAATAATATCTGCTTTGTACTGTCGTTCTTTTTCCAAATGGTCTTGTGGTAATTTCGATCGTTTGGCATTTAGAGAATTTGTTAGGGCTATAACACTTTCATTTTGTATGATCCTGTTGCGATAGGCATGGAAACAGTTCCTTATAATTAATATTTGGCAAATTACCAATATTGCAATGGTGGTAAAAAACAAACAATGGCGTCTAAAAAAAAGATTTTTCATTTTACAAAAATTTCAGATTGTTGCCTTAGTATCATATCAAACGAAAAAGATAAAATATCTTCACTCGGTAGAGACATTTGTATGTTTTCAACGCGATCAATTTCTTTTATTTCGTACAATGACGACATAAATTTTTCAATGGCTTTATTGGCTGATTGTTTTATTTCACTGTTGCGCATCCATATTTTTGCCGAGACCTTAATTTTATTTTGACCATTACCATCCCTTTGGTCTGCCCAAGTTAAGGACTCTATCCAAGCAGTTTCTAAGGATTCCATTTTGGATTGAAGTTCATTAAACAGATCTATCCAGGTAGCTTGGGAATACAAGGATGCTTTAGCATTTGTGATAAATGAATGCAAAATTTCATGTTCGTCACGCGCTTCTTCATATCTGATAGTATCCGACTTAACTTCAAGAATCTTTGCTTCCAATTGTGACTTCTTGGTTTCAAGGTTTATTATGTCTTTTTTTAATATTTTTAATCCCGTCAATATTGACAATGTTATGACAATAAAAACCAGTAAATATCCAAAATGCTGGCGTTGAAATTCCACTTGGCTTGAAAAATCTACGGAAAACAAATTCAACGACTTCATTTGTTTAGATTGCAAACAATGGGCCGCTCCAACAAACACTCCTATGTTGTTTTTTACAAGTGCCACATCTTCTTCACTTAATTTAGAGGCAAACTTGTCTTTAAAAATATCAAATACACTGATATTTTCCATGTCATTGTTACCATTGAAAGTATCATACAAATGACTGGCACTGCCTGTCAAATATAACTTTGTTATCGGAGGTTGTTTCAATGTTCTGCAGTAAAACAATTCAGATTTTTTAATTTCTTGGCGCAATTTTTGAGAAAATTGCTTTAGGTAATATGCCATGAATGCGCGATTTTCATTGTCCTGATTTGAAAAAAAATCCAAAAGCAGGAGTCTGGCCTTTTCGACTGGTACTTTTTGTGACTCTGCGATAATTTTGATTAGATGCATTCCTGTAATGGGTATACTTCGAAAGTATTCTTCTCCACACCCGATACAGGCCAAATATGATGAATTTTGTCCTATGTGTACCAACATAAAATTTGTTGGAGAGTCGGTATATTTTTGAATGGCTGTGGTGTTGAGCACTATTTCGGGACAAATGTACGAAAAGTTTATTTTATTGCGAATTAGAATGTCGACTATTTGCTCTGAGATTGCCCGTGGAATGGCAACACCAAGGGCATGATTCGATTGGCTGTTATTTTGGTAAATATCCAAACACCACTCACTAGTTCCACCTGTAAAGCTATGTTCACACTCGAATTTAAATGCTTCCTGAATACCTTTTTCCGTTACCTCTGGAATTTGAAGATGTTTTATAAAAACTTGGTCGTTGGGGGGAATAACCAGCGTTATTTTTTCTCTTGTTTTCTTTGGGATTTGGGACACCGCTTTAGCGAAAGCTTGTAACCAAATCGCGGTATTGTCCTTAAAATCTTCGTCAGATTTGATTCTATAAGCCTCTGCTTTTACAAAAATTCCCCCGACGTCGATTTCTACTAGTGTAATCGATTCTATGCCGCAACGCATTATAACGTTATTAGCCATCTCTTTAAAATTTTACGCAGGTTGATAAACTTTTCAAGCTATCTTACAATAATTCTTATTTAAATGTTTTCAAAAAATGTGGGATTTTTCTCATTAGGGTAATGTTTTTCTTTTCTATCATGTCTTCTAGTTGAAATTAATTGCTCCACGATAAGCATAACGATTAAAAGTTTTGTCAAATTTCGGCTTGTGCTGATTTTCAGCGTAAGCATGTTTATTCTTTTGTCTCCTACTAGCAAGAGAGAATATATATGCGAGGCAATCGCGCAAAGCAGCGCTTTAACTCCAAAATTTATGGCACTAAAGTTCGATAAAATTTTACCATACATGCTTTTGTCCGATAAAATTTTTAATTTTTTCTTTCCATTGCATGAACCATAGACAAATAGCAACACTACCAGAAATGGTATTATCAGTACAGCTAGAAAAATTTTGATGTTGATTATAGTCATAGGTTATGGAATTTTTTGCAGCAAAGTATTTTGTAAAAATATTCCCAATAGGAAGCATATAAAGCTTGCCATAATTAGGAAATTATTGCATCGTATGGTGAGCGTTTCCATTATAATTATAGGCTCCGCATGCGCTAATAATAGTAGCAATACCGTAAAAATTCTACAATTGATGAAAAAATAAGTTTGAGGTCCTGTGTTTTCTTCGATAACTTTTTTTAAAAGTGACACATTTGGAATTAAAATCGATGGTTGACGAACATACTTACAATAGGCCATTTTGATGATTGGGAGAATCAATAAGAATAATAGGGTATAGGGGTATAAGAAAATTATATTCATCTATCTGTGCTCAAACTTATCAAAGCATATATTTTTTGTTGATTTTTACATCTTTGCAATAAAATAATCACCCATAGTGGCACATTGACAATTATTTTTTCGAGATGGTCGTATATTTGTGAAGGTGATCATATCAAGTATTTCTGGATTTTGTGGTGGAGTAAAACACGCCATAAGGCTGGCCCATAATGCATGTAAGCGGTGTGTTGGCAGGGTATATGTTGCCGGTGAGCTTGTGCACAATAAAGAAGTCATGGAAAATATTGAGGCTGCTGGTATAAAATTGTTTAGGGACGATGATTGGGGAAAAATTACCGCCCGAGATAGTCTTCTAATACGTGCCCATGGATGCCCTAGAGACAAATGTGCCAAGTTGCGCAAGATTTTTGACATGATTATTGATGGGACTTGTCCGCACGTTGTGAGTGTATCAAAAATGATAGAACGTAGAGCTGGGGAGGGGAAACACATAATAATAATCGGAAGCGCATCTCATCCAGAGGTGCAAACGCTAGCAAGTTTTGCAAAAAATGGGAAAACTCACATAATAAGTTCGGAAGAAGAATTAGATCATTTGAAAGGAAGTATGGATCAAGCGTTAGTGGTTGCCCAATCCACCATTGATGAAAGCTTTTTCTTGAATCTTGCCAGCAAAATTTCTAAAACATACCCCCATGCTGAAGTAAAAAACACCATTTGCGGTTCATCACGCAGACGTCAACAAGCCATCTTAGATCTTAAAAAAGAAGGTGCGCAAGCTATTGTTATTGTTGGGGGAAGGCACTCCAACAATACTTGCGTATTGGCACAAATCACCCAAAGAGTCGGTTTACCCGCATTTCATGTTGAAACTGTCACAGATGTACCGATTGAAAAATTAAAAGTTTTTCAAATCATTGGGATTGCAAGCGGGGCATCAACGGATGAGAAAACAACAAAGCAAGTGGTTGCAGCAGTCATGGCATTGGAAAACCAAAAGGAAAAATTTCCCCATTAAATTTAAACAATACGGTTTTGGTTTTACGATTTTTTAATTGTTTTAAAAGAAAGTTTAAACGAGTGATAAACATTTTCTTGCATTGAAATAAAAAATATGCATCTTCTATGTTCAAATGAGTAAGTGTTTGTTAAAAACAATATGTATTGTGGCAGCAATAGGCAGTTCAGGATGCCAATCAATAGGTCCCAAGGTTATTGAACAGTCCCATTCTCAGTATAATAGTGCTGTTGTTTCAGCCATAGATAACCAATTGTTAACGAATATTGTGCGCTTAAAATATCGAGAAAATCCCCTTTTCTTGGAGGTTAGTAGCATAACGGAATCACGTAATTCCGGATTCGACAGTGGCTTCAAATCCGTCGAATGGTTTCCACAAGATTCTAGTAGTACAAAACTCGTGCCAACCTTTTTACTGAAAAATTACCAAATACCAACAATTTCTTATCGTCCAGTACGAGGGAAGGAATTTATAAAATATATGATGACGCCAATTCCATTGAGTGTGACCCTTGGCATGTCATCCTCTGGATGGAAGTTGCAGAGGGTATTTAACATGTGCATTGAAAAAATAAACGATGTAGAAAATGCTCCAAGTGCCTCGGGACCGACACCACGCAATAAACCGAACTATGAAAAGTTCTATGAAATGACAGATTTGCTCAAGAAACTAGAAGATGCCAACCTTATCGCCATTGGAATTGACCCCGATAATCGACAGGGCTTGATTTTGCGCATAAAGCAAAGTGCAACTAATAGCACAACCAATAATAAAGATATTACCAAATTTAAACAAATTCTTGGCCTTGACCAAAATAAAAATGAGTTTTTCTTTGATAGTAACTTTTTGAAAACTAGCAGCAATGGTTTGGTTGTTCGTACACGGTCGCTAATGGGGATTTTATTTTACCTATCCCATGCCGTTGATGTTCCTGTCGAGGATATAGATAATGGCGTGGTCCAAACAACGGTTATGGAAGATGGCTCTGTGTTTGATTGGTCGCAAAATGCCAGTGGTACCTTGTTGAAAGTGCATTGCTCTAAAGAGAAACCAAATAATGCTTTTGTTGCTACATACTATCGTGGTCATTGGTTTTTCATTGAAGATAATGATTTACATTCGAAATCCACATTCATGTTTGTTTCAATGTTATTCAGCCTTCAGGCTGGAGAAGCTTCTTCCTCCGATGTTGTTCCGATGTTGACAATCCCTGTTGGAAGGTAATTCTTGCCAGTGGACTGATGTCGATTTCGGGATAAAGAAAAATTTAACATTGCCTTCCTAAATAGGAAGGCTTTTTTAAGCCGAAAAATATGCTAAAGTTTTCTTCGAAGATCTTGTCCAATGAAAAAGCAAATTCAGTTGGCGAATTTTTAAGCGACCAAGAATTAGTCTATTGGAGTGTAGAAAAAGATTGCTTACGTGATGAATACTTTTTATGCGGCTACATTTCCGATGAGCAAATTGGTCATAAAGATTTCGCAAAAATAAAGTCAGTTTTTGGCGATATAAAAGACGTCAAAGTTACGACGATAAATCCTTCCGATTGGGAAGAGGTATATAAAAAATCTGCCAAAATTTGGAAGTGCGAAGACTTGTATTGGGTCCCAGCTTTCATGAAAGATACAGTTGAGATTCCCGAGGGCGGGGTTGGGGTATATATAGAGCCTGGAATGGCATTTGGATCGGGGACTCATGAGACTTCGCAGCTGTGTGCTCGTGCATTGGTAATGTTCAAAAGCTTATATACAAAGACCAATGATTTGATAATAAAAAGTTGCATCGATGCTGGATGTGGTTCCGGAATATTGGGTATTTCAGCCTTAAAGTTGGGTTTGGTCCATGCAACATTTATCGATATTGATACGGATGCAATACGAATTAGCAGAGAAAATGCATTGGCTAATGGACTGTTCCCTGACCAAATGGACTTTGTCATCGGTGATATTAAGATTGGTTTGCTTGGCAGGCAAGCAGATTTATTGATGGTAAATATTTTATCCGATATACTCGTGGAAAATGCTGATTTGTTGGTGAGTTCCGTAAAACCCGGTGGGTTATTATGCGTGAGTGGAATTTTGAAGGATGAAAAATTCGATGTGGCTTCTGAATTTACAAAATTTACAAAAAAAAGATGGGAATCTGTGGTAGAAAGCTCCATGGATGATAGAGAATGGTCACTCTTGGCATATTTTCGCGGATGAATTTACTTGCTTTAGAGGTGAAACAAAACATATATTGGCCCCATGAAAATATCAATGTTTAGAATTTGGTTGGCGTGTTTAATTTCCTGTATACTTCTAGTCATTACCGGATGTACTCAAACAAGTGGGACATTGGGAGGTGCTGCCATTGGAACGGGTGCCGGTGCTGGAATAGGATATTCAATCGGTGGTAAAGGGGGAGCCATTATTGGAGGCGCAATAGGAGGCTTAGCAGGTGGAGCGCTAGGCAATGAAGTTGGAGCTGAAAGGGAACAGGCAGAATCCACAAAGACTTCAAATGTTGCCTCCAGAGATCAGACGGTTGTTCATACCTATGACAATTCATTGGAAGCCGAAAGGCAAAGAATTGAAATTGAGCGTCAACGGGTTGAATTGGAAAAAGAAAAACTTGAGCTCGAAAAAACAAGGCGAGATCTATTTCGCTACTAAAAGGTTAGCATGGGGCAATATGTCAGGCAAAAAAGATAACATCGTTGATTTGAGTGAATTAGAAAATTTTTCCTTTCAACCAAAATGGGAGAAGCAGAAAATAGAAGACCTTCTCCATCCATACGCACAAGAGAACAAAAGAAGTTTTCACAAACCGAAATATGCTGGCAATGGTGTAGAGTTCAGAAAAAATCCTTGGCAACCAAGGACTGAAGGTAGAAATTTTTTTCAGAAAAAGACCCGGTTTCAAAGGCCTAATGGTCCAGATCGCGACGGACACAGCAAGGATAGGGGACTGTTAAAAACGCAAAGTTTTTATCGCCGTTTTGAACCGATAGTCGATGTCGAATTTTATCCCAATGATGCAGTTTTTGATGCCATAGTGTCTGCTTTGAAGTCCACGCACAAGACCTATGAGCTGTTTTCTGTTGCCAGGCTGTTTCTGGAAAAGCCAGAACGATTTGCGATGGTGGTAAAGAAAAAAGATACCCAGGAAGACAAACGCCTCTATCAGACTACGTACGACAATTTTATTTTTGAGACCGAAAGTGCTGCGATTGATCATATTCTAGAAAATTGCGTAGAGAAATACTTTGATGTCGAAGAGCGTGAAGTACCACCCCCGGTGGGCAAGTTTATTTGCTTGCACAAATGTGGCATGACAGGGAAAATTTTGTGTCCACCGAATTATCACAAATACCAGGAAATTTTGCTAGACCATCATGATAGATTTCTCTCACGCGTTCCTTTTGAAAAGTTTAAAGCTAGGATAGAAAAAGTTACTGCTCCGGAAGAAATAGAAATTTGGAAGACCGAATCTTCAAAAATACGAATTTTCATTCCAAGGGGACAGGAAGAATCCGTCGAAAAAATGGAATTAAAATCCGCTGGGGAGGTAAAAAATTATTTCGTTAAACACCTCAAAAACAAGCTTGTTATACCATATAATTCGGTACGAGTTTCCGGGGAAACGGTTAGTCGAATGCCGAAAAGTTTGTTGAACAAGTCAATGTTTGTACTGATTAGAAAAGAAAAATTTTTTCCATTAGGGCTTTCGAATAACTTGCGGGGACGTTTGCGTCGTTCTGGTTTCACAATTTACAAAATTGGAAACAAGCCGGGCATTAGTTACACTTCTGGGATTAAACGTAAATTTAGGACAGCCGATGATTTTTTTGCAGACAACATTCAAAAAATGATTGCCATCATAGATGCTAACCCGAAAATATCCATCACCTCCTTGTATTTACAACATACACAGGGTGACTCTGGGATTCCAACAGACGGTTTCAATGGGACGGATGTTCAAGCACTCGCTTCGGTATCCCAAGAATTTTCCGCGAGTACGGAAAATGCAACTGTACCCACACTAACTACTTCAGAAGGATCCATGGACCGGGAGTTTTTCAAAAACTTACATTGGTTGATCCGCGAAGGATATGTTGCAGAGTTTGAAGATGGGACGTTGGTTTCCACCGAAATAATCGAACGGCATAAACAACCTGTGGCAAAAGTAGGAATAGACGAGGAAGTTGTTGTAGAATCAACAAATGTAAGCGTTGAAAATGAAGTTGAATCGGGACAATCCGATTAGTGTTGGGTACAGGACCCATAAGAAGAGTATTGACACTGCTAGCAAGAAACGAAATTGGAGGCTCCAACGATGGAGCAGATAATAGAAGAGGCATTTGAACGAATGAAGCAATATTTTCCGAAATGGCGTGGAAAGCCGCGGGTGGATGATCGCAGGGTAATCAGCGGAATAGTGTACGTTCTCCATAATGGACTGAAGTGGAGAGACGCGCCAAGGGAATATGAGCCCTATAAGACGCTCTACAACCGCTTTGTACGGTGGAGCAAGGCAGGAATATTTGCCAAAATATTGCAAATTGGCCAAAGAAAAAACAACGATTCTAATGATAGATGCAACGCATCTAAAAGTTCAACGGTCCTACGACGATGACTTGCATAAGCGACGCCATAAAATTGAAAACATGTTCGCTAAATTGAAGGATTGGCGCCCCATTGCCACTCGTTACGACCGCTCTGCTCACATCTTCCTCTCCGCCGTTTGCATCGCCTATTTTATTTGGGTTTTTGAGGACTGACCCTAAGGAACATACTCATATAGATATGCCAAAGTTTCTCTGTGTACGTCAGGATATCCTTTTATTTTGAGAGTCCAGAGCTTAAGAGTGGTATTTACGTTCTTTACCTCACATGTTGCTTTGAAACTCAGATGCGGATAAAACAGACAATGAACTTCTTTTTCTGCCCTCAGTTCTTCCCTGTGGGTCATGCAATTGTCGATATCAGCTATCAGGGCTACGGCCGTTCGATCAACCTTGGGGGTTGTTGCATGTTCCATAAAGCACTTTACTATGACCAAGGCAGTGCTTGTAAAAAGTGCGACGGCACAGAGAACCTCCAACAAAGAAAAAGCTTTCCGATTTATAGTTTTCATTTTTAGTATATCTGTATTTGTGCATTTTTGTCTATGGTAAAATATCGCGTTTTACCATCAAACAAAAATTTCAATTGGAAAGGGGTAAAAAATTTTTCTTTGAAAATCACCTGTTCAGGCTTTATACTGCCTCCTTCTATGAAGTTAGCCATGAATCCATCTGAATCTGCACACCTTTGAGGGAAGTCCAAAAGTTTGCAATCCGTAATGCCAGGATCAAATTCTTTGTGAATATATTCTACTCTGCCTGGTGTCGGTTTACACTCTAATTCTATCACATATTTTTCTCTATTTGGCTTGAGACTGAAAGTAACCAAGCTATCGGAAGCTATCGAATGTAATCTTGCGAGGAATATGGCTTCCGATAGGGCAATTTTTGCCTTGTAAACTGCATCTTCTTTAAATTTAAATGGTTTAAATATGAAACATGTCATAAATGTTGCCATTATTGCCAGGGTAAATAGCAGTTCTACTATTGAAAATCCAGATTGCTGTTTGTTTGTCCCCATGGTATTTTTGATAAATAAAGCACCAAGCGTCATTGGTGCTTTTGTTGGATAAATAATCCTTGAGTTTTTTAAAGAGACAAATATGGAGCTAATTCAACCTTATATGCTTTGACACCTGCTTTGTCTGCCTTGCCATCCTTTTTTGGACTTATGTCCACTTCGGTACCGCTTACCGTAAATGTATACTCTTCTTTGAAGGGGTCACTCATATTAGTAAGTCCAAGGAATCCTGCAGTGATATCTGTGCCCTTCGTCGGCATTACGCCTGTTTTGGATACCTTTGCTATTAAGGCTGTGGCAATTCTTCCACCCATATCTAACCTTGTTTGCTGTACTAAAGCTGCTTCACGCCCAGTGCCAATACCTTTCGTAAGGGTGATAAGTACACCTGACAAGATGGCAAGGACAATCAGTATTTCAATCATGGTAAGACCACGACTTTGTTTGCTTAAAATATTCATAGTAGGGGAGCATTGTATTGGGCGAATATTTGCTGTCAAGTTTTAATTTAAAATTTTTGTAAAAGTTTTGTAAATTTTTGCCCGAGGAACGTTTTTTGCAATACATTTTTTATTTTGATAGATGGACAGTGTTCCATTTGGATTACCAATAATTGCAAAGTCGGCATTCCCTGCTTCTCCCAGACCATTTACCATACACCCCATCACGGCAATCTTCAAATTTCTAGCATTTGGTATTTTTTCCAATTTGGTTTTTAATTCCCCAAGAACAGCTTGAATGTCGTATGACGTCCGACCACACGATGGACATGCGATGAACTCTATGCCATAGCGTCTTACGCCACAGGCTTGCAAAATATTCTTGGCAACTTCTATTTCCTTAATCGGATCTTCCGTTAATGAAACCCGTATGGTATCTCCGACGCCATCTGCCAGGAGACTTCCTATTCCGATTGCTGACTTTATGCGTGCATAGTCACCATTCCCACTTTCCGTGATCCCCAAGTGAATTGGGTAACGTCCTCCAATTTCATCGAGCTTGGAACAAGCTAGACGGTTGGCAGCTATCATTTCCCTCGTATCACTTGCTTTGAATGATAGGACGATATCCTCAAATTGAACTTCTTCGGCTACTTCGAGACATTCCTTTGCGCTTTCCCACATTGCGGTATCCCTGTTCCCAAATTTATAGATGATTCTAGGTGCCAGAGACCCGTGGTTAATCCCGATCCTAACGGGTTTTTTCAAATTTTTCGCCCTTTGAAAAAATAACCTCAGGTATTTTTGCAACTTACCCTTTTCCACAAGAAATTCGTCGTCCGAAAAAGGTTGTATCGTTGACAGTTTGTCGGAAAAATTTCCTGCATTGATCCGAACTTTATCAGCTACTTCTAGGCAGTCCAATGCGATTGCTGGAGAAAAATGAACATCAGCTACCATGGGAATAGGGATATTTTTGGCACGCAGAGCCTTTCCAATCTCGGCAAAAAACTTTACATCTGCCAGAGTGGTTACCGCCAATCGGACAATCTCGCACCCACATTCGAACAATTTGCAGATTTGGTACACATTGCCTTCTACATTTCTCGTAGGGATATTTGTCATCGATTGGATACGAATATCATTGGTACCTCCGACACCGATATTGCCAATGGTTACTTCTCTTGTTTGCCTGCGTTTAGTCATCGTAGTGTATGATTAGTCGCAATTCTCTTTCATTTTCAAAAATTCTTTGAGCTTCAGCCCGTATGCGTTTAAAATCGAAAAAAGTGACATACATCATTAATATGAACAGCAGGGCGAAAAAGATGGTCTGAACTTTGGACAAAGTTTTATGCAAAGATTTCCATTCCGTAAATCTTTCCAATAGGGCTATGGTGATTATACCACCGTCTAATACGGGAAAAGGCAGTAAATTTAAAATTGCCAGATTTACGTTAATCAAAGTAACAAACCACAACAAATAGGGAAGGCTATTCTTGGCAAATTCATGTAAAGTTTTTATCAGGCCTACCGGCCCCATCAAGTGTTTTGCTGAAATATTAGAATTTTGACTCAATAGACTATGCAGTGTTTTAAAGGTAACGTTTATCGAATCGGCAATTTGTCGAAAAGGTGTTGGTTTGTTAACTACCCATTGAGGTTCAAATACTATGCCGAAAAAATTATCGAATTTTGTATCAGACGTACAAACATCGGCAATATGATCTATGAAAAGCTCTTTCTCACCAGATTCCGTTAAAATTTTTAATGAAATTTGTTTGTTACTCCTACAACTATTCTCGATTTCGCCCAGGGAAGATGTCCTATGTTCAGCTAAAGCAACAAATTGATCTCCATTTGAAATACCATTTTGCTTTAAAAATTTTTCGTTGCTGCAAAAGATTTGTAGGTGTGAAAAATTTTGCCAAAGACCTTTACTCAATGTTGCAACGTTTTCATCCGCCGGTATGAAATCAAGCTGCAAACGTTTTTTCGAGAAAATTAATCCGCAAAACGGTTTCCTAATGGCCAGCCTTACAATTGGAACATTGACGGTTTGCTTTTCCCCATGACGTTCGACTTCCAGAGCAATAATTTTATTTTTTTGGGCCATGTCGCGCAATGTTTGTACGTGGAATACGGGAACGCCATTGGCCGATATTATACGGTCTCCTTTTTCAAGTTTTGGCCATTGGTCTTCGGTTAAACGCCGCAATTCCCTGACAACCAACGTTTGTTTAGGATAGATTCCAATAATCCTAAATGCATCACTTTGTTGCTTGGAATTTGAAATAATTGCCGGATGGACTTGCAAGCGTAACTTTACTCCATCTCGTTCCAACTCAACAGTGGATAGGGGCTTTTTATTGCCGTCTTTTTTGTTTCCAAGGATAGTAAATTGTATAATCTCATCAAACTTTCTAACCTTATTTCCATCTATGGATAAAATTTTATCATTGGGAAGAATTCCTGCCTCAAATGCTGGTGATTTGATTTGACGCCCATCGGGCATGGGTAACATTGGGGCAACATATCCAACGTGGGTTGTTAGTTCCTCTTCCAAGGTTGGGAGTCCGATAAAATGAACAATAATTGCCAAGGCAAACGCCAATAACATGTTGGCCAATGGACCTGCCAACGCGGTAATAACTTTGTCAAAACAGGTGATCAACTTCATGTCATCCGGCAAATCAAATGTTCCTTCCATGTCTTCCAAATCAGCCAGCTGCGGAATTGCCACATATCCACCAAAAGGTAACAGAGAAACAACAAATTCCGTTTCCTGTGCTCTGAATCCGAAAAGTTTTGGACCAAATCCAATGGAAAACTTTGGAACAAATAGGCCTCTATTTTTGGCTACGACGTAATGGCCCAGTTCATGGATTAGGATGGACCCCCCGAAAAATATTATCACTAATAAAATCGGTACTAAATGGGAGAAAAATGACTCCATTGTTCGGGAAACTATTGCCAATCACAGAACAGTCAAGCAAATCAATATTATGGTAAAATTTGTATAGACCGCTGCAATGATATCATCGATGACAATACCTATTCCTCCCGAAAGGTTCTGTGATCTTTTAATGCCTAATGGTTTGAAAATGTCAAAAATACGAAAGATTACAAAACCAGCCACCCAAATCTTCCACATGGCAATTGTCGCTGGCACGAAATGTTTTATACCCAGGAAACAAAATGGCACTGCGACGAATTCATCGAGGATGATACAGCTCGCATCTTTTTCTCCAATGGCCCTTTCCGCTATGTCGCAAATTACCATTGCAAACAAAATAAGAGCAATGATCACGAAAGTCATAAAAAGAGTTGGCAGATGCTGTACAAGGACAACATAAAATAGCAACCCAAAAAATGATCCAAACGTTCCAGGTATGATTGGAACTTTCCCAAGGCCAAACAATGTAGATACGCTAACTATAAGATCTTTTAAAATCATTCGTAATAAACTGGCGTTTTATTTAAAAATTAAAAGAAGAATATTGCAATATGTTTTACTTTATCCATTGAATTTCGCAGCTGCGCGTAGTAACCTATCATCAATCGCTATTCCAATGCCTTCCCGAAGGGGCCGCTCACATAAAATTGTGTCATATTGTGCAGAATCGAGTTGCTGAAGCATAGAAAATAGGTTCTTGGCTATCACATTGGGGTTGCCATCGTCGCTGAACCAAAAAATTTCTTCGATGGGAAACTGTAAATTTTTGGCAATTCTACGGAGATTTTTGGGCTTTTGCATGAACAAGATCACCGTCCTTCCCACAGGGTTCTGCGAAAATTTTCGATGGCCATATTCAAATAGAATCAATCGGGTATTGGTACAATAATGCTGCTTTAGTTGGCCGGGAGTATTCGGACTTTTAGAAACAATCTGCGTATGGTAATCAATGACATTTTCTCCCAAAACTTTAGAAATGGCATCTGCGATAATTGCTCCCGGTCTCAAAATTTTAGGAATCGGACAAGTTATATCAACGATTGTCGATTCTAGTCCAACGGCACATTCACCACCATCAAGCATAATTTTTATCTTGTTACCAATGGTTGCTTTTACTTGCCTGAGGGAGGTTGGGCTAACATATCCAAATGGATTGGCACTCGGAGCAGCCAATGGCAAATCGGAGGCGCGTAAAACTTCTCGAAAGAGGGAATGATCTGGACAACGCACCGCAACTGTGTCAAAACCGGAGGTTACAATATTTGGAATAATTTCTTTCTTGGGGAGAATTATGGTAATAGGACCCGGCCAAAAGGCATCGGTGATTTTTGCGACACGTGTTGAATATTTTTCGGCGTGGGTATATCGTTTCAACCAAGAGCTATCTAGTACATGTAAAATCAACGGATTATTCAATGGACGCCCTTTAATTATAAAAATTTTTCTAACAGCTTCGACATCAAGTGCATTTGCAGCAAGGCCATAGACAGTTTCCGTTGGCAATACAACAACACCGCCTCCTTTTAATTCTTGGGATGCAGCGGAAACCTCGGTATCCATCGGAACACTTTATTTCATCAATAGCATATTGCGGGCACGTTTAATCATCCGTGTGACATGGCGCTGTTGGCGGGCTGTCAATCCGGTAAATTTTCGTGCTAAAATTTTTCCCGTTCCCGTAACGACTGCGGATAATTTCTCAACATCTGTATATTTCAATTCCAAGGGAGAAACATTTTTTATCAATTGCGAATTTACACTGACTTCATCTTCCATTTGGAGGAAAAAATGTTAAAAATTGATGTTTTGCAAGATAAAAATTAAAAATGAACTTCATAGAACGCTGTACACCAATCCGGGGAGTCATTTGTTATGGCGAGAAAGCTGAAAAGAAAAATTAACGCTGTGGAAAAGGAAAGGAAGGTAGTCTTGGCAAAAACATTAGTTGATCACCTACATGGTTCCTTGAAGTCACCGAGGTCATTTGACGAGTATTATTGGTGGGGTGACGCTCTGATGAAGGCGTTTTTTTATAAATTGAAAATATGGTATCTGCCATTTTGGAAGGAGTCTCTATGATTGCAGCACCGGCATCGCGGAAGGCTGCCAGTTTGCTTTCAGCGGTCCCTTTTTTGTCAGAAATTATTGCACCTGCATGACCCATACGTCGACCTTTTGGTGCAGTTATTCCGGCAATAAACGCGGCAACCGGTTTTTTGACGTATTGTTTTATATATGCAGCTGCAGCTTCTTCGGAACTTCCTCCAATTTCTCCGACCATTATAATAGCTTCAGTTTCCGGATCGGAGTTAAACATTTTTATTATGTCCAAGTAGGTTGTTCCAATGATTTGATCGCCCCCGATACCAACACACGTCGATTGACCACTACCACGTTGGGTTACCTGCCAAACGGCTTCATAGGTAAGGGTTCCTGACCGTGAAACAATTCCGATAGGACCCGGCCTATGAATGTAAGCCGGCATGATTCCGATTTTACACCGTTGGCCGGGTGAAATTATTCCAGGACAGTTTGGACCGATGAGCCGGGAATGGGAATGTTCCAATTTTGCGTTTACCCTAACCATGTCGAGTACAGGGATCCCCTCCGTTATGCACACTATGAGCTTTAAATTTGCCTCGATGCATTCCATAATTGATGCGGCTGCAGATATGGGAGGCACAAAAATCAAAGCCGTATCGGCTCCTTCATGGATTACGCTTTCTTGGACGGAATTAAAAACAGGGATATTATTTTCCGTTAGCCGACCACCCTTCCCTGGAGTAACCCCTGCGACTATCTTTGTTCCAAATGCCAAACATTGATTTGAATGAAATATTCCGGTTTTGCCAGTGATTCCACAAACCACAACACGTGTTTCCTTATTGACCAGAATGCTCATTGGTTGAATATCAGATTGATTATTGTTTGGATAAGTCAACGATTTGCTTTGCGGCATCGTCGAGATCATTTGCCAGAGTGATTTTTAGACTACTTTTTTTTAACACTTCTTTCCCTTCCGCAACATTTGTCCCTTCAAAACGGACAACTAATGGAAGAGATAATAGTGTTGCCTGCACGGCATTGACGATTCCTTGCGCCACCACATCACATTTTACAATTCCTCCAAAAATATTAACAAGAATTCCCCTAATATTTGGATTCTTTAAAATTATTTCGAAGGCATGGGTAATTTGCTCTTCATTCGCTCCTCCTCCAATATCCAAAAAATTTGCAGGATGCCCTCCGTAGTATTTTATTAGGTCCATTGTTGCCATGGCGAGACCGGCCCCATTTACCAAACATGCGATGTCACCATCTAGGGAGATATAATTTAAGTTATACCTCAATGCATCTACTTCCTGCGGATTTTCTTCGTTGGTATCACGCAATTCAACTACGTCTGGGTGGCGTATGAGTCCATTGTCGTCGAAATTTATTTTCGAATCAATTGCTAAAAAATGACCACTCTTTGTTAAAACAAGAGGATTAATCTCTATTAGAGAACAGTCTTTAGTCACAAACAATGCGTATAGTTTTAACAATAGATCTGATAATTCTTGGCTTTGTTCCGTTGTCAACCCTATGCCATGCGTCAGTTTTTCTACTTGACTAACTTCTAACCCAATCGCAGATTCGATAATTATTTTATGTAATTTTTCCGGCGATCTGTCGGCTATCATCTCTATGTTAACGCCTCCTTCCGTCGAAAATATTAGTACAGGCCTTCGAAGGTCTCTATCAACCAGTATTGCGACATAGTATTCCAGCGAAAATTCTACGAACTCTACCAAATATACTTTGCTTACAATTTTCCCGTCATTTTCAGTTTGCTCGGTTACCAATGTATTTCCAAGCATATTCCTGACGATGTTAATAGCTTCTTCCCTGGAGTTGGCAAATTTTACGCCTCCGTAGCCGAAGTCATTTTTAAAATATCCAGATCCTCTTCCCCCTGCATGGATTTGTGCCTTAATGCAAATTTTATCCAAATGCAGTGGTTGTATGATGGACTGATAATCATCTTCCAAAGCTACTACTACGCCAAATGGTACAGGTATTTTAAACTCCCTAAATAGATTTTGAGCTTGGTATTCGTGAATATTCATAAACCATCCGTTAGCAATATGATGGCATTTTTATGCTGCACAATATTTTTTCTACCACAAAATATTTTGTTTTCTATACCTGGTTCAGAAAATTTGCTTTTATCTGGGGATTTGTGTGAATTTTTTGCGAAAAAATGTTTTTTTTGAAAGAAAAACGTTTATTTTGTTGACTTTTTTAAATTCTCATATTAGAGGGTAGTCGATTTTACAATTTAAATGAATACAAATACTCCTCTAGTTGTGTTGTCGGAAGATGATGTAAAACTGGCAGAAATTTTGCAAAAACAAATAGAGATTTCTGGCATGGACGTCCGAACATTTTATAATGGCTTAGGAACCGTTGAATTTTTGCAAAAGGAAGCGGCTAGCATATTACTTCTCGACATTAATTTGCCCGATATTGATGGTTTTGACGTTATAAAGCAACTACAAGAAAGTCGTGTAGAGATTCCGGTAGTTTTTTTAACGGCCTTTTCAGATGAATATTATAAGCTCAAAGGTTTTGATGCGGGGGCCGAAGATTTTATAACAAAACCGTTTAGTTTTACGGAATTAATTGCGAGAATAAAAGTTGTGTTGCGAAGGACGTATGGCAGAGACAGGGATAATGTTTCGAGCAATGCTACGCTATGTGACGATGATTTCGAATTCTGCGGATCAGTAGTAAAACCATCTTTGATGCAAATAATTTTCAAAAATGGTAATGCTGTTCCGATAAGACGAAAAGAGCTAGGAATTTTAAAACATTTTGCTTCCAATGAAAACACAATCTTAAGTAGACGTAACCTTATTCACAACGTCTGGGGAAAATACGCCAACATTAGGAGTCGGTCTTTGGATCAATACATCGTTAAGGTTCGCCAGTTGCTGAAAGAAAACGGATCCGATGCTAATGCTTTGCGTACCTTGCATGGAATAGGATACATTTACACAACAAAATCAGGCATTCCTGATATGACTCGTCGGGAATATGCGGATGCCTTCGATGTAATGCTTTGATTTATCGGTACAAAGAGTGGAAAGCATTGAAATCTTCAATAAAATTGCAAAAATTATTTGACAAAGCTCAATTCGGCTTTAGCTTGCGTAATTGTTATCATGAGTACAACTTTGGCAACAGCGAAGGATATTGAAAATAAACGGTGGTTATTATTGGATGCCAACGGAAAGGTTTTGGGTCGTTTGGCTGTCAAGATTGCTAATATTTTGCGTGGGCGTGACAAGCCTCTATATACTCCCCATATGGATACTGGAGATTTTGTGATCGTTATTAATGCCGAAAAAGTTAGATTAACGGGCAATAAAAATAACAATAAAGAGTATATGTTTTATTCGGGATACCAAGGTGGAGAAAAATATGTTCCCGTTTCTCGCATGAGGGAAAAAAGGTCTGAATTCTTGATAGAGAACGCAGTAAGAGGGATGTTGCCCAAAAATAAGCTTTCGAGGAAGCTAATAACCAAATTGAAGGTATACAAAGGAGACAAGCATTTACACGCATCGCAGCAGCCTGTTGTCGTTAATATTAATGAATAAAAACTTTATAAAATGATACCTAAGAAAGCAATTACATATTGTGGTACAGGACGGAGAAAGTGTGCCGTTGCATGTGTTAAAATTTGCGCAGGAACTGGAAAATTTTGTATAAATGGAAAGGGCATTGCTGAGTTTTGTTCCCTTGACGATGTAGAACGAAAGCTTTTTGCTCCTTTAGTGCTAACCGATAATGTTGAGAAGGTTGACGTTTTTGTAAAAGCATCGGGGGGAGGAATAATTGGACAGGTAGGAGCGATATCATTGGGACTTTCCCGAGCCCTTGAAAAAATGAATTCCGAATTGCGAACGGTGTTAAAAGAGGAGGGGCTTCTTACTCGCGATAGCCGGATAAAGGAACGTAAAAAGCCTGGACAGCCGGGGGCAAGGAAGCGGTTCCAATTTTCCAAGAGGTAGAATTATGGAAGTTTTACCATACTGTGGGAAATGAATTCCGAATTGCGAACGGTGTTAAAAAAGGAAGGTCTTCTGTATTGGAAATGACCATTGAAGGTAGTGCATTTTTCGAAGCGCTTGAATGGCTAATTCGTGAACATGGGATTACGGTTGACCGCCCCAAAGGCCATGTCTCACCAGCGCTTTCCAGAGTTAATTTATCCCATAGACTATGGATTTATCAACAACACGCAATCGCAAGATGGGGAAGGTATTGATGTTTTTATTGGGGATGGTGATAGCATTGATGTCGTTGGAATCGTTTGTTCCGTTGACACCCACAAAAAGGATTGTAAAGTAAAAGTATTATATAATTGCACGGAAGAAAACATCCGAACAGCACTGAAAATGATGAACAATGGCCCAATGCGAGGGATTTTGATAAGAAGGTGAAATATCTCTGTCAAAAATAAAATTTTTGCCAAAGCTAAAATTTTGTCCTGGGATAGTCATCGGCGACTTTACAAGTGTTATCTGTTTAGTATCCTTAGGAGTGTGGCGGACGTAAGAACGAAATTTGTTAATTCCTTCAATGGACAGGAACAAACCTTCGGTGTCAGATTGGACATACTAGACAATATGCAACTGTTCAAAACGGGTAATGATATAAAGAGTTTAATGAAATTTTTTAGCGCATGTGGAATAAAATTTTTGAACATCGGATCTGTTTTCGCACACAAAAATGAAAAAACAATTTCGTCTTTTGCGATCGATGAAAACATTTTATCTCCTGCCGTTTTGAATGGAACTTTTCCAATCGAAGAAACCATTGAGCGAATAACGGACTTCTTTGATAGGCATAATACCCATGCCCTGCGGACAGAATTTACAAATTTTTGTAACAGGCATAGTTATTGGCTCGATGGATATGCTTTATACTGTGCACTGTCTGACCAAATTGGTACCAACGATTTTTCTAAGTGGCCAGATATTCTCAAAGTATATAGTCGCAAAATAGCGGATATAGTAAAAAAGCAGCTTCAAGATAAGCTATTGTCTTATAAAATATTACAGTTTTTTGCGTATAAACAGCTTAAGTTGATTAAAAGTTACGCAAACGAAGCTGGCATTTTCCTCTGTGGAGATTGCGACCTTTTGTGTGAAAATCTGAGTGCAGATGTTTGGAAAAGTCAGAAAATGTTTTTCATCAACGACGATTCAAAAGCCACAGTTTTTGTGGGGTTTCCTCCGAGCGACATGTGCAAAAAAGGTCTCAAATTGACGAAGATCCCATATAGAATTGCCTTTCTAAAAAATAGCCACTATGAATTTTTCGAAAATATGTTCTCCAGCGGACAAAATTTATTCGATGCCATATTTCTGTTAAATGGACATGCCATTTTCCAATACTGGGAAATTTCTAGTAGCGAAATTGATCCCAAGCATGGTAGATGGGTAAATGTTCCGACGAATACATTTTTTGAGTACTTGGATTCACATTTTAATAATTTTCCATACCTATTTGATTTTAACGAACCACTGTTTGCAAGTAACGAGATAATCTCCAAACGCCATAATATGCTGCAGGTGGTTATTGATGGCGAACCAACCGTCCATACCTGCAGCGTTTATAATCTGGAGAGAGCACTCTTTGCCATATCAACTCGCAACTGTAACAGAAAAATTTCAAAGACCCACGTTGCTCAAAATACAATTACCCCCTGCCTTAAGTCATGTTTGGATAATTATCGAAAAGGGAAATATCAAATGTGTATTCTATGTTTCGACGAAATTTATAGTACCATAAAATGTGACTCCGATGGATTGCTTAGCGATCCAATATCTTCTGCGTCAAAATTCACTTCGTTTATAAATAGACAAAATTTGCTAATTACACCAAAAACCTCACGCAATTCCAGGCAAGGAACATCTAAACAGTCCAAACAAGCAACTTCTACCCGTAGCATATCTATTTCCCAGAAAGTTATTTCTTTCCTAAAAAATCTTTTTAGGTAAATTCTGTCCATCAATAGTGGCAGTATTCATTGGGAAAAATTTCTTACCTAGGCATGGCAATTTTGCCAAGGGGCTGAATTGTTATTTCTTCTGTTAATTCTTGGTGTGATAAAACAGGTAATTCGTAAAGTTCAAGCTCTATCAATTTGCGGACATAGCGGCGAATATCCATCGACGTAAGAAGTACTGGACGGTTCGTTTCGTTGGCAAAGTCTCCAACTTCTTCTTTGATTGCGTTGACAAGCTTTTTAGCCATTTCAGGGTCAAGAGCAAGGTAGCTTCCCGCAGATGTCTGACGAATGGCTTTCCTGACAACATCTTCGACGGCAGGATCCAGCAAGTAAACCGCTAAAATGTTTTGTCCACCGGAATATTTATAGCTAATGTAGCGCTTCAGGGTCGTACGGACATAGTCTGTCAATAAGATAGGCTCTTTTTCTTTCTGTCCCCACTCGATCAAACACTGCATGATCAATCGCAAATTTCTAATGGAAATTTCTTCCTGTATTAAACGCTGTAATACTTCAGAGATTTTCTGAACAGGCAATACCCTCTGAACTTCCCTAACGAGTTCGGGAAATAATTTCTCCATGTTTTCCAGTAAAAACCGTGTCTCTTGCAGACCCAAGAATTCCGATGCGTATTTCTTGAGAATAAATGACAGGTGGTATGTAAATATTTGGGGAGTTTTCATGTACTGAATATTAGCACGTTCGAGCTGTGGAACCAGCGTATTCTCTACCCACAGCGATGGCATATTCGGAAGGAAAGGTTTCTCTTCCTTAAATTGAATATTTAAAATTCCCAAGCTTTCTTTTGTTTCCCGTACGAGGACATGTCCGGGTAGTATTTTCCCTTGGGATACAGGAACTTCCTGGAGAAGAATTTGGTACATTCCATCGCTCAAGTTTTCATTAAACCGCAAGTGAATACCAGGGAATGGCACCCCAAGATCATAGTATAAAGCTTGGCGAACCTGGATCAATTGGTCGTTTAGAAGATCTGGCTCAACGGATTGTTCTATAACTGTAGCCACATCCAGTAGCAACGGTACTGTAACAGAAAATTCACCATCATCCTGCTTCGCTTGCGATGCTTTTGGAGTAGCATCGGATGGTAGCCCAGCCCCCGCTCGTGAAATTGTAGGGGTCGCCGCTCGTGTAGGCTTTGACATTTTTTTCCCTCCTAGAAATAGTGTTATTCCTAGAATTATAAATGGGACCTTTGGGAACCCCGGAATTAACATCATCATAACGACCATTATGCCGGCAATGAGCAACGCTTTTGGTTGAGAAAATACTTGTCTGCCAATATCCTGACCGAGGGCACTAGACGCATCAGAAGCAACACGGGTAACAATAACACCGGAGGTTATTGCAATCAGGAGTGCGGGAATCTGTGATACCAAACCATCTCCGATCGTTAAAATGGAGTAAGTCTTCAGAGCCTTGCTCGCATCCATTCCTTTCTGGGTTATGCCAATGATAAGTCCTGCCACAATATTGATTGTAGTTATGATCAAACCGGCGATGGCATCTCCCTTTACAAATTTCATCGCTCCATCGAGTGCTCCATACAATTGATTTTCACGACCGAGCTCATCACGCTTGAATTTCGCCGTATCGTTATCGATGGCGCCTGCTCGCAAATCGGCGTCAATACTCATCTGTTTCCCCGGCATGGCGTCGAGGGTGAACCTAGCAGCGACTTCGGAAACACGCTCGGCGCCTTTAGTAATAACAACGAATTGTACAATCAACAAGATTAAAAATATAACTGCTCCAACAACGAAATTTCCCGCAACAACGAAATTTCCAAATGTATGGATGATTTCTCCAGCATTGGCATGTATTAGAATCTGCCTAGTGGTCGTAATGTTGAGGGCCAGCCTAAACAGTGTGGTAAACAGCAGTATACTTGGAAATGTAGAAAGCTCCAACGTTCGCGTGATATACATCGACAGCATAAGCAACAATACGGATATGGTAAGATTAACTGCAAGTAATATGTCGAGCAACCACGTCGGGATCGGTATAATCATTAATACTATGATCATCATGACCAAAAAGGCCAAAATAATGTCATTGAACCTTGATAATTTCATTACTCCACCTTTTGCACTCACAATAGATACTCCTCTACTTCTTTGCCAACATTGGCTTCTTGTTCTCGAATTTCCTTTTCCTCCAATCCAAGGTAGTAAATGAGGTTATCCCGTGCTTCACTATCTCGGCCGATACTCCAGGCTACGTGGCTTTTTAACAGAAAAAATAACTTTTGATACTGGGACACCATTTCAATCCCATCGAGCTTTTCCAAGTACTGTATCGCTTCAAGGGGACGACTCGTAAAATACAATGAAAAACTTAGGCCAAGTAAAACCTCTATATCTTCAGGGAAAAATTCATACAGGCCTCTGTGCAATATCAAAGCCTCATCATATTTGCCATAACGAATATACAAATACGCCAATATCAAAAGAAATTCTCTCTGACTCTTATCCACACGACTTAGAAAATGAATGCTAACATACCAAAATAAAAAATCAATACTTTTTGGACATAGATACTATCCCATTAATAGCATATGCCTATATTGGTCAAGTAATTCACACTTTTCTTCTTCATTTTTTAATAGGTCTATGATATCTTCGAAGAGCTCCCGGTATGGATAATTTTCACCTTCTTTTTCTATGGTATCGGCAAAAGTTTCACATGCCTGATGAATTTTTAACCTGAACCGTTGGGGAGTGAGTAAGCTTCTATCGGTTACCGAAGGACGTAACAGTTGTATCATTGATTTATTTAAAGTTTTAAATTCCAAAACTTTTTTCAGCTTTTCCTCTATTTTCCCTTCACATGGATCAATGGATGCATTGTTTGGTAAATGCATTCGTTGACCTCCCATCGATAATTTCGATATATTTACGATACCGAAATCCATCGCATATTTCTCAGCTTCTTTCGTCAATTTCTTGTCTTTTCCCTCGAAATCCATATGTTTCTCCTATGTAGATAGAGATCCTTCGAGTCTATCTTGTAAATCTTTTAATCTATGAATGACCTTTTGTAAAACATTTAAATCGAATGTTATCAAGGGGCACTTAATTGCAAATCCAAGGGCTTGGTTCTGGTGTAAAACGGGATTTACCAAAAAATTTTCATTTGGTTCATAGTCGCACAGTGACAAGGCTCGCTTATACACATTGCCATCTACCCGATTATATATCCGCAAAAGGTAGATAATGACACAATTCCCCGATTCATCGCGATATTTTTCATCGATGAACAAATCCCCGACATTATGTATTGTCATATGAACAATACCATTTTCATTGGTTTCAAGAGTTTTAAAACCGGTCAAAGCGCCAAATTCTTGTAGTACTTCACTAAGTTGCATAATTTTAATCGTTTACACCTTATATTATTTCTTCTTCTGCGGTTTCTTCCTGAATTATCAATTCATCCAATTCGCGTTGCATGGCAGTAATTATCTGAAGCCTATTATCGGGATCCACGAAAAACTTCAATGGCAATCGCCGTACCATTTCAATGAACTGAGTTATGGCGAATATTGCCATTTGTGGATCTTCCATGTCGACCCCAAATCCTCGCAGAAATTCTTGTATCTGCATCTTCCCTGCAAATGCTTGAACCGATAGCTTGGCAGCCTCTTCCGCAAGATGAACATGCCGATCCTTGTTAAATTCAACTACCGCGCATTCTGGAAAATGTTTTACCAACAATGCCCGATATGCTTTTATGTATTCAAATAACTGGCCTGCTACTTCGACTCGAAACAGTCCGTCTCGTATGGCCACTAGCATATCCTTATCCCGCGACGGATTAGCAGATTCCATATCCCTCCCCAATAGCTCGAGCAGCGTATGGACCGTCGTGTTAAAATCTTTAACGTTGACCCCTTCATCCTTTACTTTTTTCGATTGTGAATTTTTTCTTTCCATCGACGCGTATTATCCCTTACTTTAAGTCAGCAAATTGTCAGTGTGATGATGAACTGCTAGCCGAATTACCATAGCATATGGCGGTAATTACCGAAAAAACTTCCAAAAAGTTTTCACAGCACAAAATGTTATCCCTGTAGATACCTGCCACATCAACGGCTGATAATTGTCTCCCTCCTATGGTTAGGGAGCCATTGAGCAAATCTGCAGCCTTTGGAATAATATTGTATCCATCTTTGATTTCTTGTCCATGGATATTTCTTAAATTCTGAAGGGCTTCATTTATTGCCTCCCTAGAAAATGCTGAAAAATGAATTTGTTCCTGTAGTGAATGTATTTTCTTCGAAAATTCTTCTATGCGTGCCTGGGATTTTTCATCCGGCTGTCCCTCCAGTCTTCTGATCATTTTTTCACACTGTAAAATTTCTTCTTCATTTGATGCAGCCTCAAATTCTTCCAGTTTAAGCAAATATTCTAAGACATTATCCTGTTCCGTAACCTCATCGAAATCCATGGGAAGATTTCTTAATACATAGGCAGAGAAGGGTTCCCCTTCGTAGGTAAGTTGTCCACTGCCATGTCCTTGGCCAAATTGTGGATTTTGCAACATAACTTGTTGCTTTAGACGATTGAACTTGCGCTCGTACTCTTCGTATGCTCTTGGATCACGATTTTTGTCCAATTTGTTAATGCGAGAAGTCAAAATCTTCTTTTTTTCCGTAGCTTTCTTTTTGTCCTTTATATCCCGCTTAGTAAGTTTATCACGAACAAGTCTTGCTTCCGTTGGACAATCATCCATTTCATAGGCAAGTTCGAGCATCGATTTTGACTCTGGATGTAGGTCTGCTCTTTGACCTTCATAAACACCTTGTTCCAAAAAAGCAGCTTGTGCCTCATAGGAACCAAAGACCGATAAATTAACATTGGACGT
The DNA here is from genome assembly GCA_031284015.1 of Puniceicoccales bacterium. GTDB lineage: Bacteria > Verrucomicrobiota > Verrucomicrobiia > Opitutales > JAIRKQ01 > JAIRKQ01. The sequence continues at coordinate 44,200 of JAITAS010000067.1, forward strand.
AGACATACTTTATCCTATATCTCTTAACTAAGTAAAAAAACAACTTTGTCAATTATGTAAAATATAACATATCCATTGGTCATAGAAATATCAAAATCATATTATTTACTTCGGGTTAAAGTAGCTTTATTTAAATGTTTCTTGCGATACTAAGGCGTGTGCTTTGCTGCTTTTCCAAAATTTCTTGCATGGATTGTAGGCTTGAAGTGATGCTTCGTTGGGACGCGCTATAGGCTTCCTGCATATTTCGAATTTGTTTCATAGTACTTTCGAAAAATGTCTGCGTTCGTGCAACTTCAGCTTTTACGAAGGCAATATCTTTCCCTTGTTCTGCAAGCTGAAGGCTTATGACTCCTTGTGCTATGGTAGCGGCAGCGTTAAGCAAACTAGTAGCAATACCTGCAACCATCGAAATTGCTTTAGCTATTGCATTTCCTGCCTGAGCCAGAGGACCCGCTGCAGCTGCTATAATGGATAGGCAAGCACAGCACATACTTACTATCGCCATTGCTTTCTGCAACTCAGCTGCTTCCTTTTCCTTTTCGTAGGTGGCTTTTGCTTCTGCCATTTTCATTTCATAGACTGCAATTGATGCCTGGGTACTTACATGTTTTTTTGCGACCATCCCTTCAAACCGCGATTCCCTTTGTTCGGATGCTGATTTTATCATAATCAACATTACAAGGAACATTATGTCATTTAGGGAACATTTTTGAAGATATTTACTACTCCCCTCCAATAAATCCGAAACCTTGTTTAATTCTCCAGCTTGCAAATTGCCAGATCCAACACTTATATCACGCGATCCATCGCCAGGATTAAACACTATCACAGAATCAATGAACAGCTTAAGGGGAGGGACGATAAATTCAGGATGCGCTCCCGACACTTCTGTGGCTACTACTCCACCTTCGCCTGAATGACTACCCACGTGGGGATCTTCATTTGAAGGCTGTGAAGAACCACTACCAGGAACATTTAAATTTTCTCCCATGACCAAAAACGCTTGCGGTATTTTACCATACCCATATGGCTTGGTCAAGAATTTTTGACATGTTGTTTATGGACAGGTTTAAGGATGATATTTGGGGCATTGGAGGTGCCTTTCCTGGGAGTAATCCTTCGGGTAAATTGCGTATAATAATTCTTTATCAAAGGCTTGAAGTTTCTTCCTTACCTCATCGCTGTGGAGGGATTAGAATCTCTATCTGTGGCCTTAGAGTCTTTAAAATCTCCATCTTAGGTTCACTCAGATTTACTTGTACTGGCGGATTTGTTTTGATTGGTCCTATTTCCGGCCTGCCATTTTTGATGAAATTTTTCGGGTTAGAATTATAATTTCCTTCTTCGACAAACTTCAATAATTTTTGGTAAGTCTCGTTGCTAATTTGTGGATGGAAAATATCTTCAGAAGATATCTTATTAATATTTTTAATCTGTCTTCACAACTCTATGAAATGCCATTTAGTGTCATTATCATGTCGAAAAGAAAATGGTTTGCGACCGAAAACTTTAATGCTGCCCATATTAAATGTTTATTTTCCAACAGAAATTTCCTCACTTCTTGTATAGCATAATCTTCTGCTTTTATTTCTTCTCCTTGCGTGCGGTGAAAAGTGTATGGCTAAATGCTCGGAAGTCAATACAAATAGTTGGACAAAATTGTAGACTCTTAGCATATCCCGCAGAATACTCTTTACATACTTTTGCTTTGGGATTTACATAAAAACTTCTCTTGCAATCTTGCCAATATCAAAATTTTTCCAATGGTGTTTACGGGTGAAAATTAAAATTGGAATTGGATATGATGTTCATCGATTGGTTGACGGACGACCATTGATCCTTGGGGGAGTTATAATTGATTCCTACAAAGGTCTACTTGGGCATTCCGATGCTGATGTGCTAATGCATGCGATATCTGATGCTCTTTTGGGAGCACTGGGATTACCAAATATTGGTGAAATATTTCCCAATACGGAAGCATGGACCCAAAACCTAGATTCAAGAAAAATTTTAAAATATGCCTATGGCATGGCAAATAGAATGGGTTACAATATTTCCAATGTAGATGCTGTTATTATCGCCCATGAACCCAAGCTATCCCCATATATCAATAAAATTCGAGAATCTATTGCCTCAATATTGCTGATAGATATTGAAGACGTCGGGATAAAAGCCACAACCAACGAAGGCCTTGGATTAATTGGGTCAGGCGAAGCTATTGCTTCCATTGCAAATATCATTCTTGTTTCCGACAAATGACACAAAGATTCTAGATATAGTTCTTTATTGGTATTTTTAAATTTTTTCGCTATTATCGCTTTTGCCGGACTGACAAAATGTCATATGTTCGACGTTTTACTTCTTCAAGGGTGCCTTCGGCATCGATGTCATAAATTGGAATATCATCCTGTAAAATTGCCATACAATCATTTATCGAATTTTCATAGATATCATATCTGCGCGATGCTGCCTCGAGAGATATGTCGGTTGCTCTAACTGGTACCATTTTGGAGCCTGACTCTTTCGCCTTTTTGTTATGTTCAATTGCCATGGCTCCCCGCAATAATTGCCTTTCTATGCTCGTTTGCCGTGTTACGGAAAATTTTACCACTTTAAACCCCTTTGGTGCCTCATCGTAGATATCATGTAATTTATGGAGTAAATACCTTAAAAAGTACGCCTGAACAACGGTCCTTGGATATCCGTCTATTATCACTCCTCTGAAATTTTCAGGCTTTAGCAACTCATTCATAATTTGCGCAACTACAATATCATCGCTAATAAGCAAGCCTTGCTCTTTTAAAGATTCACACTCTGGTGTGTTCAATAGGGAACTTACTTCAATGGGTTGGTTAGGAATTGCCATGGCTCGCATAACGTTTAGAATATTTGTCCCTTTCCCTGCTCCCGGGGCACCGTTGAGAAAAACCACTTGATTGGGGAACTTCAAATTCTCTTCTCCAAACTTGTTACACAGTTCTTTCCACAGGTTATTAAACAATGTTTTAGCCATCAACTTACTCTGTTTTAAGTTTATACGTCTTTTGCTAATAATTGTTCCCATTGATTGCTTTATTTCCTTTTCTGATGAAAAAATCTCTTCGGCTGACATGTTTCCAGCTATGAACATAATACAAATAAATACACATGTTTTTAATGAATCTTTCAAAAATCAAACTCCTTCCACAAGGCTAAAACGTTTTTCAAATTAATCTAGAAAATTTTTATTTCCACCGTGTATTTTTTATTATTAAATCACGGTATTGTTGGGAATTTCCGTATTTCGTGTAATACAAAGAACTCCATCCTTGACATACATGCCATTATGTTCGTAACCTTCCGGTTTGTCGAAGGGAGCAAGATATACATTGTTCCCAATTCTAACGTTTTTATCGATAATGGTATTTTTTATTATTGAATTCTCCCCAATTCCAAGAGGAATGGGAGAGTCGGCTGTTTGAGTTGCTACCGTTGGATAATCGAAGTAATCTGCCCCGAACATTAGAACATTCTCAAGGTATGTCCCTTTCCGTATGACTGATCTGAGCCCAATGACACATCGATTAAGAGTGGCATCAGTTATAATACAACCATCTGACAATAGTGTTTTTTCTATTTGGCAACTGTTTACTTTACAAGCTGGAAGATAGCGAGCACGCGTATAAATTGGATTTTCAGCATCGAAAAAATCAAACTCTGGAACCATATCCGTAAGCATGAGGTTTGTTTCAAAAAAGGACCCGATGGTACCTATGTCTTCCCAAAAACCATCAAATATATAGCCACACATCCTGTACCTATTAAGCATACCGGGCAATATATCTTTCCCAAAATCACCCTCATTCCCCAAAAGAACTTCCATTAGCGCCTTTGATGTGAAGGCGTATATACCCATTGATGCAAGGTAATAGTTTGTGTTGGTTTTATCCTTAAGTGTATTTCTAATGTGAGTTGGCAATATGCAATGTTTTACCAATTCTGGATATTTGGGTTTTTCGACGAAGTTTTTTATTTTTAGTGAGTGATCAATTTCTATTATTCCAAACGAGGAAATTTTACGTTCTGATATTGCTTTTGCTGCAATAGTTACGTCTGCTTGGGAGTCATAGTGTTTTTCAATTAAATTCAATAGGTTCATCCTATAGAGTTGATCACCGGAAAGAATCAAAATGATGTCATCTGGCCTAGGGTTAATATACTTTAAATTTTTCCTCACAGCATCGGCGGTACCCATATACCATTGTTCTCCCTGGCTATTGGTCTGTTCGGCAGAAAAAATTTCAATGGTACTATTTCCAAATGTATCAAATCGATAGGTTGTTTCTATGTGTCTATGCAAAGATCGAATATTAAATTGTGTCAGAATGTAAATTTTTGAAAGCCCGGAGTTTAAGCAGTTACTTATTGGGATATCTATCAATCTATATTTACCAGCCAAAGGAACTGCAGGCTTACAACGTGTTTTAGTCAAAGGATATAGCCTATCGCCACGTCCTCCTCCCAATATTACACAATAGACATTGCTCCTCATTGGACATAAATGGTGAGTAATGTAAAGAAAAAGTCAATTTTTAAACAAAAATTTGTCAAAGATTTTTTAAAATCAAAAAATCAAGAAAAATTATTCAATTCTATGCCAATTAGACTAATTTTTTGTCCATAGGCCAGGTTCAAAAAAAAAATTGGCACTTGCTGGTAAAAAAATTGCATTCAAGGCGGATAATATCAGGCTGCCTTTCATCTTCACCATTATGAAAAATGAAACTAAAAATAGTGCCGTATTAACACCTGAGGCCATTAACCAGCAGTATAAATATTGGCGCTTACGAATAATGTACTCGTTGATTATTGGATATGCTGCATTTTACCTGGTTCGGCAGAATTTTCAGGTGGCAACTCCACAAATGTTGGCAGAATTTGGGTGTACTAAGGCGGAGATTGGTTGGGTTTTTACGGCGTTTGCTCTTATCTATGGATTCGGAAAGTTTTTTGCCGGAGTAATTTGCGACAAAACAAATGCCAGATGGTTTATGCCGATAGGACTGGTTGGATCAGCCTTATGTAGCGTATTTATTGGAATGGCAAATTCTCTTTGGATTTTTGTTTTATTTTATGCTTTAAATGGGGCTTTTCAATCTGCTGGATGGCCTCCTGTTTCAAGGCTGATGACCCAATGGTACGCTCCTACTGAATTGGGAACCAAGTGGGGAATTGTTAATGCTTCGCATCAAATAGGGAGTATTATTATACTTTTAGTGGGGTCAGAGATAGCGGAATTATTCGGTTGGAGGTATGTATTTTTCGTTCCGGCAGCATTTGCTCTATTATTAGCAATTTTCCTATTTGAAAGGCTGAGAGATAACCCACAGTCACTAGGATTACCTTCCATAGAGGAAAAAGAAAACTTACTCAATGATACTGGACATGATGACAAGGAAGAAATTACTTTTAGGGAAGTTTTTTTCGAACACATACTGCCGAATAAATCCTTGTGGTATGTTTGTATGGCCAATTTTTTTGTTTATATAATTAGGATGGGTTTTTTTAACTGGGCACCAACGTTTCTACAGGAAGCGAAAAATTCCACTGTTATGGGAGCTGCCTATATGAATGTAACGTTTGAGTTAATGGGAGCTGTGGGGGGATTCCTAGCAGGCTGGGCATCCGATCGGCTTTTTGGAGGGCGGCGGAATTGTACCTCTTTTTATTTTATGATAGTGTTAATTCTTACGTTGTTTATGTTTTGGCATATGCCATCCGAATCAACCTTGGTAAATACATTATTTTTCTTTGTCATAGGCTTTTTCATATATGGCCCCCAAACCCTTGCCGGTGTGTCAGGGGCAGAGTTTGGATCTCGCCGTGCAGCTGCGGCGGGCACTGGATTAACGGGAACATTTGGATATTTGGGTAGTGCGGTTTCTGGATGGGGAATAGGGAAAATTGCCGATAAGTGGGGATGGAATGCCACATTCATTTTCTTTGTTTTTTGTGCGGCGGCAGGTGCATTTTTCTTTATGCTAAATTGGAACAGAACCAGCCAATGTTATAAAGTCAAGGTTTAGGCTACATATCATGAGATGGAAGTGCATTTGCAGCTACGATGGAACTGATTTTAATGGGTGGCAGAGTCAATCAAACCGCAACGCAATACAGGATATTTTAGAAAAACGACTAGAATTTATTTTCAAAGATCACATACGGATACATAGCAGTGGAAGAACTGATGCTGGTGTTCATGCCAACTATCAGGTTTTTCATTTTGATGCCGACTGGACACATGGACCCGACAAGCTGATTAGGGCATTCAAATGCGGTATCCCAAAAACCATACGAGTATTTTCCGCTGAAAAAGTGGATGATACTTTTCATGCGCGTTTTTCCGCCATACGTAAACAATATAAATATCATATGCTGGAAGGAGATGCGTCGCCATTTGAATATCGCTATATTTGGAGTTTAGGACGGCGACGTTTGGACATTGATAAAATGAATAGAGTTGCCAAAACCTTCCTCGGAGAACATGATTTTTCCCAATTCGGGGCAAAAAACAAATGCAATGCTTCGGAAAATGTCATAAAAACCATGTATGAAATGTCATTTTTGCGTGTTGGAGAAAAAATAATTTTTACAACCGAAGGCAGTGGATATCTATATAAAATGGTCCGCATATTGGTTGGCTGTTTTGTACAAGTTGGTCTTGGAAATACGGATGGAGATGAATTTGTTGCTATCATAGCTGGACAAAACAAAAATTATACTAATTTCAGTAAAGAATGTGCTCCAGCCCATGGATTATTTCTAGATAAGGTGTATTATTAATTTAACTGTTTTTTGACACAACCCCATATTCTCCTCCTACACTGGTTGCCACTTTCTATCTCAGGTACGACGAATGTGCTCTTGCCATTTTTTCTCATTTTTATTTATTTTATGCATATCATTCAGACATTTATGCGATAAACATAAAGTTGATATTTTTTACATGTTGTAATTGACTTTTTCAAAATTAAACGCAAGCAACAAATGCAAGGTAAAAAATGTTGGGAATTTTTGATGCAGGATAACATAACAGTCGTTGATATTGGTAGTGGTTCCATGAAAGCTTCCGTGTTTACGTGCAGTCAGGGTTCGGTAGAATCCCTAGGAGGGATTTCCCGTGGTTTTAGGCTGTGTTCACGAATAGGCACGAATATTTCCGATAACAAGATTAGAGTCACCACAGATTTTTTTGAAGAAGTCTTGGCCCTTGCGCGAGAACATAATTCTACGAAAATAATTGCCGTTGCTACCCAGGCTGCGAGGAAGGCGGCAAATTTTTCTAGGTTGCGGCAAAAAATTTTAAAAAAAACAGGCATCAACCTACAAATCATCAGCGGGACGGAAGAAGCCACATTGGCAGCTAGAAGTACGAAACATCTTACTCAATTAGAAAAGTTTATTTCTTTCGACATCGGGTGTGGCAGTGTGGAAATAGCAAAATTCGACAAGGTTTTACAGGATACATGGAGTTTACCAATAAGCACACTTGACTTGGTCAAGGGATATAATGTTGAATCAGCTCAAATGGTCATAAAGGATATGTTGGACAGGTTACCTTTGTGTAATGAAAATTTTTCAAAGTTTGTGTTGATTGGTGGTGGAGGAACGCTAAAAGTTGCAAGCTTTCTGATTAATAGGAAAACTCGAAACTTACTTACCTATGATGAAATAGAGGGTTTGTTTGATGCGCTAAAGGATAAGACAGAAGAAGAGCGTATTGCCTACGGTGTTCCCAAAATTCGTGCGGATATTTTACCATTTGGATTGCTAATAATTTTACAAATCATGCAACATGTAGGAAAGGATAAAGTATTTTTAACATCTGGAAATCTACGTGCTAGTTTAGCTCTTGACTATTTTAAAATGATATAATGATAGGCGAGGAACAAATAATCGTAGTTCGTGAAAACGATAGAGGGAAAAGAATCGATAAATTTTTGAGTGAACTTTTTCAAAACGTTAGTCGCACGCAGTTAAAAAAATCATTCGATAAAGGCTTAATTCTCGTAAATGGAATACCTATGCCAGCAAAATATGTTTTGCGTGGACAAGAATCAATAGCCTTGCGATTGATTATCCCGGATAGTGCCACGCTTAGTCCAGTCAGCATGCCCCTTGACATACTTTTCGAAGATGAAGACGTTATAGTTGTTAATAAATCAACTGACGTTGTGGTTCATAAAGGAAATGGTACATCGGTACCAACTTTAGTCGAGGGAATTTTATCCCACTGTAGGTTGAGTGGATTGGGGAATCCTCTACGGCCAGGTGTTGTTCACAGACTTGACAAAAATACGAGTGGAGCGATAATCTTCGCTAAAACAGATAGAGCGTACCTCCAATTGATAAGAATGTTTGCAATGCGTGAAATCAGAAAAACGTACCAAACGATTGTTTGCGGAACGTTTACAAAAAATTTTGGTGAAATTAGCCTACCAGTGCAAAGGGATAATTTCGTACGTACTAAAATGATGGTTTCATCAAATGGCAAAGAAGCAATTACCAGGTGGTACGTATTGAAATCTTTTGGACAACAATTTACCCATTTACAAGTGAATATTTTAACCGGACGAACGCATCAAATCCGAGTACACATGGCAAACATACACCATCCCATACTTGGAGATACAACGTATGGATATAATAAAAATTTTTCAAAGTTGGTAGTTCCGCCACGAGTCATGCTACATGCCTCGGAACTTGTTTTCAATCATCCACGTACAAAAAAAACAATTTCCATAAAAGTACAACTACCGCAAGATTTCGTACAAATACTTCAACTTCTGGCTGAAAATTTCTAATCCATATCTGTACTCTGCGGATACAAAGGAACTAGGAATTTGACCCTGCATTTAATGTCGATGAGTTATCCATATTGGGAATGTGAAATATTGGCAATGGGATTGAAAAGTTAAGAATCTTTTACTTGCATAGGGTTCTTTGGTTTTTAGCATTCTAACATTTACTATGAAAAATACAAAGCTGGGTTTGGTAATATTTTTGTGCGTTTTGACTCTCATAGCAGGTGGGTGTAGTTCCATGATTGTGAACAACACTCCCACTCAAATGCCTCAAAATGGTTCTGAAATTTATACTATTGCAATGTCTGTTAGTCCACAGGGAGTACACATTGTTCCCCACAGTTGCTCGGCGCGTATTGTAATCGATGGCGAAATCCATAGAATGGACAAAAATAGCGAGTTTGCCTATGCATACAACTACAAAAGGCCAGCTGGTCAGCATAAAACAAAATACTATTATGAAATCGACTACCAAAAAAAGACCCAGAACGGCGTACGTACAAAATTCAAACGTTCAAAGCTCTACAATTTGAACATTATAAACAGATATGTCATTGGATTTGAAAGTAACCGTGGGGTCCCGGGTTCTACAATTATAATCCTCGGGCGCGGGTTCGAGGAGGGCGATTATGTGGAAATAGGTGGCATACCCTGTGAAACCGTTTTTGTTTCTCCAAATTCTTTATCTTTCGTTGTACCAATGTTGGGCCATAATGACAAATATCATGCAAAGTTAATCAGCGACAATGGAGATATTGGGCTTGGGCCTTTTCAAATTGACCAGGTAGCATTCCACACCAACCTATCCGACATTAGCCTAGAATCCGGAGAGAAGCAGATACTTACAGTTTCTATAGATTTTGATGCTCCACAGGAAGGAATTACGATAGATGCAACAACCAACGTTCCGGAAAGCATCATCATGAAGGACATTTTCATACCTGCCGGTGCAAGATCAGCCAGCGTGGTAATTCAGGGAGGAATTGCGGGATCGGGCATGTTATATTTAACGGCGGATGGGTTTGAGGAATTCAAAATTCCCGTTGAAGTAATTTCATCGAATGAAGGTGCAAATACGACCATTAACGACGATTTTACCGATGACGAATTCTTAAACTTTTGAAATGATAATATCCTGTGAAGAGCTAGAGAAGTTCCTACGTGCCCAGCATGCTTGCCCCCATGATAGGTTAGGCATGCACCCCGTAACAAAAAATGGTATCGTTGAGGGTATCGTGGTACGTACATATCTGCAAAATACCGAAAAGTGTGCCGTCGTTGATATTTCAACCAATGAAAAATTTGACATGTCAAGGCTCAGCGATAGTGGCTTTTTTGAAGTCTTTATTAAAAATCGCACGAAAGTTTTTAACTATCAAATCGCCATTGAAACCTACGAGGAAGACGTAATTTTAAGACATGATCCCTATTCGTTCCTTCCTACCATAAGCTTGTTTGATTGTTACCTGTTTGGCCAAGGAAAGCATCGACAAATTTTCAATCGCATGGGGGCATGTGTGCGTGAAATAAATGGCATTTCGGGAACAGCATTTGCCGTTTGGGCTCCCAATGCCAAACGGGTGTCGGTAGTTGGAGACTTTAACAGTTGGGATGGGCGCTACTATCCGATGCGAATGTTGGGAGCATCTGGAATTTGGGAATTGTTTATTCCGGGTATTGGAAATTTTTCAAAATACAAATATGAGCTAGTCAATGTCCGCAATGAATTGGTGTTGAAAAGCGATCCCTATGGAAGCTATTTTGAAGGTCCCCCAAATAATGCTGCCATAGTTTTCGATTCCTCGAACCACATATGGCATGATCAGGTGTGGATGGAAAAGCGAGCTCAAACCAAGTGGTACAGCAATCGAATGGCAATTTATGAAGTACATTTGGATTCGTGGATGCGTATTCCAGAGGATGGTAATCGTCCGTTAACATACGTCGAATTGGCAGAAAAATTGACAAACTATGTCAAAAAAATGGGATTTACCCACGTTGAATTTATGCCAATAACAGAATATCCGCTGCTCAAATCATGGGGATACCAGGTTACGGGATACTTTGCACCGACACATCGCTACGGAACCCCATTAGACTTCAAAAAATTAATTGACCATTTGCATATAAATGACATTGGTGTGATCATCGACTGGGTCCCAGCGCATTTTCCAAGAGACGCATTTGCTTTGGCTGAGTTCGACGGTACACAGCTTTATGAGCACGAGGATGAGCGCCGGGGATGTCATGAAGATTGGGGGACCCTGGTGTTCAACTATGGGCGTCATGAGGTACGAAACTTTTTAATTGGAAGTGTGTTAAATTGGTTCGAAAAGTTTCATGTGGATGGGATTCGTGTGGATGCCGTTGCTTCTATGTTATACCTTGATTATTCTCGTAAAAGTGGCGATTGGTTGCCCAATTGTTATGGTGGAAAAGAAAATATCGAAGCTCTCGAATTTTTGCGTGAGATGAACGATGTGGTCCACGAAATATTTCCGGGAGTCATCACCATAGCTGAGGAATCCACCTCTTTTAGTGGTGTCACAAGAAACACAAAGTTTTGCGGTATTGGTTTTGACTTTAAGTGGAACATGGGGTGGATGCATGACACCTTAGATTACTTTTCCCACGATCCAATTTACCGCAAATATAGCCACAATCAGCTAACATTTGCAATGTTGTACCAATACTCAGAAAATTTTATTAGTTCCATTTCGCATGACGAAGTTGTCTATGGCAAGCGTTCGATGTTATATAAAATGCCAGGCGAAACCATTTCAGAAAAAGCACGACACCTAATGGCACTGTATGCATATATGTGGCTATGGCCCGGAAAAAAAACATTATTCATGGGGTGTGAATTTGGACAAAGCGATGAATGGCAATATGACAAAAGCTTGGATTGGCATCTATTGAAGTATCCAGATCATAGGTGGATACAGCAACTAATAACCGATTTAAACAGCATCTATGGACGGTATGATTTTCTGGCCAAATATGATATGGATGCTAGGGGTTTTGAATGGATCTCCTGCGATGATTGTGATAATTCGGTCATCGCATTTATTCGGAAAGATATTGCCGATAGCAAAATGATTGTCGTTTGCAATTTTACACCCATTGAACGTATCAACTACAGGATTGGTGTGTCAGAGAAGTGTTTTTGGAAAGAAATTTTTAACAGTGATTACAAAACCTATGGAGGAATGAATCGTGGAAATTTTGGAGGAAAATCTGCCAATGATTTGCCATTCCATGGAAGGCCCTACTCCCTCGAATTATATCTCCCACCATTGGGGGTACTCTGTTTCATCCCTAAAGGAAATTTTTCCTGTAGCACTAGAGCGTGTCGTCAAATAAAACATTGACAAAATGAAAAAGAAGTGCAAAAGCGTGGAGCATGGACGCAAAAGCACACAGAAGGCACGACATATCAGATGAATTATGGAGAAAAATGG
>JAITAS010000024.1 GCA_031284015.1 Puniceicoccales bacterium
ATCGTCCTGGTACCTACGCCAAACACCTTACTGGTCTCTTTTACTCCGTTTATTTCGGCATATTCTATCACCTTGACACTCAAATCTTTCCAGTAATACATTTCTTCTTTGCTTTCCAACTCTTCTTTCGGCCCTTGTCTAGAAGATTAACTATAAAATATTGATTTCTAAAAGTTAGTCATGCAAATAAGCATACCGATTTGTGAACATTTGGATGTATCAGGGCTTTTAAAAAATGGGCTGTGCTTTTCAAGACTTTCCGATGGGAACGAACAAAAATTTATTTGGTCGTTGCAAATGGCGAATGGGTATGAAACTCTTTCTTTGAAAAATACACCGAAAGATCCTTCGGCGAGAAATCCTGTTCAACCGGTGTTCATTGGAGATGACCCTGGTAGTTTCATTAGCCACTAAACTTAATCGTTGCCTTGAAGTTTTTGCTGATATTTAGCGTATTCCTTTGCCAGCATCCCTGGTCTTGTGTAGTTTTGTGCCAGCATCCCTGCATCACACGCTGCCCGAGAGGAAACACTCGTACTGTGTTCTCCCAGTTTGACCAAGGTTGGTGAAATTTGACCTAATGCTCTTGCCATTTTTTCCAATTGCGCTAGCTTATTTTCTCTACTGTCATTAGATTGTGTAATTCGTCTCAGCATCACATCAGCATGGACAGAGTTGTTATCTTTATCGAGGATACAAATGTGAGGAACAGGAGGGCTCGCGTTCTCATTTTGTTCTGCAACTATTACCTTTAGCCCATTAATTTCAAACTCATGTATTTTTGAAGCCGAAGGAGTTCCACTTCCTTGACCTTCCACTACTCCACCTCCTTCGGGAGTTTTGATGAGTCTTGGACTTGTTTTTGTTTGAACAATTGCAAGCAACCCGTCTGTTGGCAAATTTTTTCTCGCCAATTCGTCTTTCAACGCTTGTGCAAAATCTTCTCCCTGACCATGTATTGCTGCTATCCCTAGAAATGACAAGTTGACCGCAAAATCCTGAGCGGCTTTAACGATCTCTTTATCTAATTGAGTCGTGTCGTAAAATCTTGCTTTATATAAAATAGCAAGTCTTTGTAAAGCTAAAAGTCTATCACCTAAACCAGCATTTTGATTGCTAAAACATTCAAGCATGATACGACTATTTTTCATCAATTCTGAGTGACGACCTTTAGCCAGAACGCTAAGCGCCCGTGAAGTATCATTCAACCAAGATGTAACTTTTTCATCCGCAGGTTCAGAGATACCATATCTTATGGCTAAAGACATCAAATTGCCGCTCAATGCCGCCATGGCGTTTACAAACTCTAAATTATCGGAGTCTAATACTTTGTTGGCTATGTCGGCAAGTTCTTGTCGAGCATTTTGTTTGTCCATAGGTGAAGCCTTTTGATCGTTTACAATTCCCACCAAATCATTGATGCGTTGCCCTATGGCCGCAGCTTTAAGGTCATTCATGGCTTTTCCCAAGCAGACAATAGCATCTTTAGTAGTTATTCTATTATTATTTATATCATTCACAAGGTTAGTAAGATGTGCTACACATTCCCCAATGTCTTTATTCCGTGGCTCAGTTGCCGGATAGGCCATTGAAATTTTCATTCTGTGCTTATCTAAGACTTTAACAGCATTTGCAACGTCAGGAGATGAACCATTCAAATTGGCCATAATTCCCTCAAAATCCTTGATGCCCCTATCGAGAATGGCAGCATTTATTTGCACATTCTTTTCTGAAACTCTTGCGGATGCTACTTTTTTAAATTTTGCAAGCACAATTTTCTTTTCTTCATCTATTTTCCCATTGGCACATTCAAAGCTTATGTTGGCTATGGTTCGTCCGCTTTTGTCAAAAGCCCGGCATGTTACACACACTGTACCATGGCCTTTGGAAATGGTTGTAATTTTGTATATTTGTCCATTAATAGATGTTCTTATAGTTTTTTCCTTATTTGATGCATGGTTAATACGCTCTTTCACACACCCTTCCAGGCTTGAATGGTTACTATGTAATTTCTTAGCCACACCAGCTATGACATTACCTGTATGTCTTTGACCAAAAAACCCTAGTTTTTCTGTAAATATATGTGTATGCATTTCCCTGGTTGACGCTGCATCTGCTGTTTCCGCTTTACGGGAATCTAAGGTTGTTACCGTGTATTTCACCTTTCTATCTTTGGAGTTGTAAGTTGCCTGGAGGTAGTAGTCCTCATTGGCCACCGTTATATTTACCTGTTGTGAGCCACCTTTGATGGCTTTACTACCGAGCTCTTGCACGGCACGTTGAATATCGACATAGGAAGCATTACCCTGAATACTCATTACGAAAATAATTGTATTTTACAAATAGCAAAATACAACATAATTTTTACAAGAAAACCATAAGATACGATGTTATATTATTTCATCCATTGACGATGGATGATAGTTTTTTCGTTTCGTTTGCGACCTTTCCTATGGAACAGCTTGTAAGTTAAAAAAACATTGCACCAATGGCAAAAACTGAAATTTTGCTTTGGCAATGGAAGCACCTCCAACTGTGCATTTTTTACCATGTAGATTTAAGGCCTACAATGGTCACTTTGTAGAGATAAATAAATTAGTCCTTGTTGCCGACAATGGTTTTGTAGTTGAGCAAGTGCTTTATTCCGATATTTTCACTGGAAGCATTCCCTCCCCATGAACCGCAACCAAGGGTCAATGATGGAGTTAGACTATTATTAGAGAACCCAATGGCTCCTTGGGAAGCCGGTAAATTAATTAGCAACCTACCTGTTGGCATTTGACTGGCAAAGTAGTCGATGCGCTGTTGATTACTTGCATTGGTATGAAGGACAGATGTATGCCCTAGTCCACCGATGCTAACCAGTTGCAAACCAATTGCTACGGCCTGTTCAAAGCTTGAAGCACGGTAAAGAGAAAGAATGAGCGATAGCTTTTCGCGGGCATAAGGGTTACTGGCATCATGAATTTGTTCTTCGCTAACAAGTACACGAGCCGTCGATGGGATCGTAAGACCAGCCAATTCCCCAATTTTCTGGGCGCTTTGGCCGACAATTGCCGGATTGAGCCCTTTTTCATTGAAAATAATTTTCCCGAGCGTTGCGGATTCTTTTTCATTTAGAACATACGCTCCTTGCCGTATTAATTCTTTCCTTACATTGTCATAGACTGTTTCTACGGAAACAATGGATTGTTCGGAAGCACAGATAACGCCATTGTCAAATGTTTTGCTTGCCAGTACAGCTTCTACGGCCGCCGATATATTCGCAGTTTCATCAATAATGGCAGGGGTATTGCCCGCTCCGACCCCCAATGCGGGTTTTCCACTGGCATAGGCAGCTTTTACCATGCCACCACCTCCGGTGGCCAAAATCAGGTCAATGGAAGGATGGTGCATGAGAGCAGTAGTTGCTTCCAAAGTTGGTTCTGCGAGACAGGCCAATAGATTTTTAGGAGCTCCCGCCTTAACCGCAGCATCGGCAACGATTTTTACCGCCGCTGCCGTACATTTTTTTGCCCGTGGGTGAGGAGATACCACGATTCCATTGCGTGTTTTCAAAACTAGTAGCGCCTTAAAAATAGCCGTGGCGGTAGGATTTGTTGTTGGAATCACTCCCGCGATCAAACCAATGGGATCTACAATTACTTTTATTCGGTTGGATTTGTCTTCGGAAATAATTCCGCAAGTTTTAGCCGTGGCATATTTTTCATAGATAAAGTGAGCTGCAAAATGATTTTTAAAAATTTTATCTTTTACTATGCCCATGCCCGTTTCTTCAACGGCCATTTTAGCAAGTTCTTCGCATGCCTCATCCGCCACTGTTGCTGCAGACTTAAAAATCAAATCAACTTTTTCCTGGGGAAAGCTTGCATAAACTTTTTGAGCTTCTTTTGCCATCCCTACGAGTGTGTCCAAATCATCCATAACTATCCTTTCTTAACATCATGCCATTTATTTCTCACCTTATAACAGTGAAAGCCAATTTTATTAGGTTATTGAAAAAAACATGCAAATCAAACATTTTTTGGCTTCTTATCTGACAGGGGTAAACCTTTTTCGCCATAATTTTTGACCTGTCGTAGGGCAGTGGCAACCGGACAACAGGCAAATCCACCGCCGATACATCCACCTTGACATGACATTACTTCCAATAGGGTACCATTTTCACATTCTCCGGCCTTGGCAAAGCGTTTCAAATCTTTCACGGCTTCACGGTCTAGCCCGTTGATAGCAGTAAACCTCACCGCTTTTTCATTCGTGTCCAAGACACTCTGAACCGCCCGAGAAACACCGCCGCTTATGGGGAATTCTCTTGCTTCCTTTGCTGTCTGATACGGAAATATTTCCTCTTCACATTCACCAGGAATGACTGAAGATGCATCAAATAACGCTTCGATCTCTTCACAATTAAGTACGAAATCGACCTTTTCATTTGCAAATACTTCTTCATATTTTGCCAAACACGGGCTGATGAATACCAAAATGCCATCCCTGTGTTTTTCCCGTACATATTCTGCCGTATAAAACAATGGTGTACCGGAAGAGGAAACAAATGGTGTTAAATTTGGAATATGTTTCCTCACAAGAGTATTATAGGCGGCACAACAGGACGTTGTCATAAATTTTTCACCCTTTGCCAAACGTTCTTTCAAGTCCATTGCTTCGTTTAGCGATGTTGATTCCGCGCCTATGGCAACTTCATAGGCCAATGAAAATCCAATTTTCTTCATGGCAGTATGAAGTTGTCCTGGGGAACACTTAAATTGTCCGAGTAACGCCGGGGCCATCAATGCTATTACGCTTTTCTTAGATTTTATGGCTCTAAGCACATCGACAATTTGACTTCTAACTTGGATGGCTTCGAATGGGCAAGCATTTATACATTTTCCACAACTAATGCATTTGGCGAAGTCAATCACCGCACGGCCTTGTCCATCTTTTGCAATGGCATCAACCGGACAAGCATTTTCGCATGGGACAATGGTTTTAACAATGGCACCATATGGGCAAGCACGCAAACATGCATTGCACTTTTTACAACGTTGGGAATCGACAACCGATCGTTGTCCATCGTTGCTAATTGCATCAAATCGACAGGCGGCTATGCATGGTTTTTTTATACAATTTTGACATAAATCGGTGACGTGTATGCGACTAGCTTCACACCCATTGCACGCACAATTGGATACGGTTAGGGGTGGCGAAGAAGGTTTTTCGCGTTCCAAAGCACGCTGGGCACTTTGGTCCAGTGACTCTTTTCCATCATCTGCTTCCAATGCTAGGCCCAAAACGCCAAGTGCTAGCGCTCGACAAACCGCGGTTGCTTGTGGATCTTGTTCACATTCATGAATAATTTGTCGAATGTTTTCTAAAAAGTTCGGACCATTGAACATTCGAATAAGTCGAACCAATATTTCTTTTTTGTACGGGACCATTCTTTCATATTTTGTGTATTTCTTCAAAAAAATCTACCACTAAATGATTTTTCGATCCCTTGCTATCATATAGTAACTGGAAGGATTACGGATTAGATAATTTCTAGTCTGTCAATTAACTGTTAGCTTCCCCGACGGTCTTTCTTATAAAAGCCTCAAAAGAGATGGCTCCCGTTTTCGCTATAAATGATCCTCTAGAGGAATATTGGATCAAAACTTCCAATATGGCTAAACAATGCTGACGTTCTTGTGAATTTTTAATTGCAAGTATATTTTCAAATGCCTGCTTAATGTTGGAATTTTCCTTTAGAAATTGTACAAAATTGTTTTTCCGATCACTTTCTTGTTTACTAATTTCCTCTTGTTTCTTCTCGAAGAATTGATTTGACCATTGATTCCTCATACTCTCCTCATCGATTTCTGCAACAGGCAATTTATTTCGAATGGAAGAAATTTCTCCTTTAAATTTATTGACATTTTCATTACAATCAAAATGCCTCATTAGGCGGCTGAAAAGCTCTCTCGCATTGCCTTGTGATATAGCATCAGTTGGTAGACGAGCTGCAAGCCCTGTGGCATCAGGGAAGTCGCGGATGGCGAGTTGTCCATTGCCTAACCATTGCCTCATTGACCACGGGATGACAAGGACGGAGAGCCTTCGGAGTTCGGTGATCTCTGACCGGCGAGCAGCGCAGGCGGGGATGGAGGAGTTCCGGAGAGCGACGAATTCCCGCGACTGCAAAACCACGACGACCTCTCTCCCGCATGGCAAGAGGTTTCCGCACCCATCAAGAAAGCAAGGTGAGCCGGTGCAAGGAACTTCTTGGGGTTTGGAAGTTCGTGGGTCTTCGGCGTGGTCGTGGGTCTTTGGTTCGGTTATTCGTGAGTCCCCGACAAACCCGGGATTGACCTTAGACTTTCGAACAAACCTTGAACATTCTTTT